>MEZF01000062.1:20760-39640 GCA_001774245.1 Candidatus Bathyarchaeota archaeon RBG_13_52_12 | reverse complement strand
CTAATGAAGAGTCTACTCCTGTCCATGAGGGGATGTGGACGCGTGTAGCCCGCCATCTCCACAGCGGGGTCCTCAAGTAGACTCGTCTGTAGGAGATTGAGCAGTGTATGGCTCTCGCCCCCAAACTCAACCTCGATATAGCCTTCTTCTTCTTTTATTACGTTGAGCTTCATGATGAGATATCCTCCTTCCCGTAGCTCCTAGCTATCTGGCGGCGCTCGACTCGTTTGCACTTGGGGCAGGTAAGGCGCCCCTTCTGGTTCTCAAGGATGCCACCGCACCTGCTGCAGTAGGCGTATATGACGCCGTATTCGGGGCCAGCCATGCTGAGCTGTATGATCCTGTTCTTCGTGTTGGCGACGACGGCGCGCACTATGTCACCACTCCTTAGGGCCTGCTCCAGGTTCCTGCCGAACTCGCGTGCGACGTCGCTTATATGGACGACGCCGGTAAAAGTTGGCTCGATCTTCTTACCGTCGACGCGGAATATGTCTACGCGCGCGTCCCTACGGGTTACAGAGCCAGCCTCGGCCATGACGATGACTCCCTCGAGAGGTAGATTTAGGTGTCTAGTGACTTTATTGACCTCTACCGCCCTCTTCTCCTTGTTGAGCCTTATCTCGCCGAGCTCCTCCGAGCGAACCAGCCCATCCTCCTGGTAGCTACCCTCACCGTCGTTATACTCCTCGATAACAGCGAGCTCCTCGCCGGGGAAGACCTTCCTCTTGATGTTTTTTGCTTTAGACATTCTGTTGCGCCTACTGCGTCGGCAACTGCCGCTTCACGAGCTGGTCCCCTGGGGACCGGTCCTGTTATGCTCCCGCTTTTTAATAAACTGATTGGTGAAGCTTCCTAGCTGAGGTAGCCATGTCCCCAAGTCTCCTCCCAGCTCCTCTCTCCGAGTAGAACGCGAGCCTCGGTGGAGGTTAGGATGGGGCGTTCGACCCCCGCAACGCCGTCTAATGCTATTCGTGGGCACGCTGTCTCGATGAAGGCCTCAGCCTCGTTAAAGTTGTTGAGCTGCTCAGCGCGCACCTCATCGAGATAGATTATGAAGGCCCTGATATCCCTGTCACCTAGCTTCTCAGCGAGGCAAATCGCATCAGGGAGGGCACGCTGTCCCGGCTTCGAGCTGACGAGCACCCCTATGGTCTTCGCAGACTTTGCAGCCGTAAGTAAAGCCATTCTCCTCTTGGCGAGCTGCATCAACTCAGACTCGTCGAGCCTAGTGACTGAGCCGTTGTATGGATTAGCGATTACGATCGGCTTCCCAGTCGTTAATGCAAGGCCAAGTGGGTGGAACCTACCCCCTCCTATGAAGATGTAGCCGTTAACTTCCTCAGGGAGCTTAGTGGCGGCAGCATAGCTACAGCCTAGAACCTGCCCAGCCTCAGGCGTGATGCCTACGCCCTCGCCGATGAGGGCCTTTACTCCCTTCTGTTTGAGCGCCACAGCTACTTCACATAGTTGCGTTGTATGCTGAATGGTGCTAGCTAGTCCGACTTTCCCCCAGCCAGAGATGCTTGGGAGCACTGCCTCGACCATCTTGGATACGTCGAAGAGTATTCTAGCCTCGACGTATAGGACTGGGACGTCTGCGGCAATGTCGAAGCAGGAATGGCCGTAGTGGATTAGGAGGTCTACATTGAGTTCGATTGCCTGCCTGGATGCGATGTCGCATGCGCCATAGCAGGAGTCACCACTTATAACCACCTCCGCCGAGGTAGTCTTCCTGATATAATCCGCCACCTGGAAAGCGAAGGGGCGCATCCCGTCGGGGAGCTGGAGGAGGACTCTACTCGCCCCCCTCCTGACAATCTCGGCGGCGACCCGCTCAAGCTCGAGCTCATACATGCAACTAGACGAGTGATTGTAACCTTAAAATAGGCTCCGGGTGAGGAAGCAATCGGGAACAATGTCCCTAGAAAAGGTGTTCAGACGAATAGACTCCGACCGTGACGAGTACATCCAGCGATGCCAAGAGCTACTCCGGCAGCCCAGCGTTTCTGGCGACCGTGAGGATGTCTACAGATGTGCCAAGATGGTGCGCGACATGATCATGGAGACCGGGGCGCAGGCTGAACTCGTCCCAGTCGAAGGAGAGGGCAACCCGGTTGTATACGGCAAGCTGCTCAGCCTCGGTGCGCATCGCACCATCACAGCGTACCAGATGTATGACACCCAGCCCGTCGGCGAGCTCGACAAGTGGACGAGCCCCCCCTTCGAGGCGAAGATATTGGAAGGGAAAATCGTGGCACGGGGCGCGATAAACAGTAAGGGCACCCTAGTAGCGGAGCTCATGGCCATCAAGGCCCTCCGCGAGGTCGCTGGAGTCCCCGTCAACATAGTATTCACCTTCGATGGTGAGGAGGAGATCGGCAGCTGGCAGCTACGCCGCTTACTCAAGGAACACCCCGAGAAGATGCTCAAGGCCGAGGCCGAGTGGTGCCCCAGCACCTTCAGCACGGCACACAGGGACACAAGGATCATCCTCGGTGGGAAGGGTTGTATAGACCTCCAGCTAGTCTGCGATCATAGCAGAGGCCCAATCCACAGCAGCTGCGCCCCCGTGGTCGAAAACCCCGCGTGGCGCCTAGTCTGGACCCTCGAGAGTATGAGGGGCGAAGACGGCAGGATAACAATCGACGGCTTCTACGACAACATAAAGGACCCCGAACCTGGCGATAGGGAGCTACTTGAAAAGCTTGCCGAGGCGGGGGAGGAGGAGAAGATGAAGATGCAGTGGGGCGTCAAGGGCTTCATGCATAGTCTACACGGCGTCAACCTAATTCATGCATATATGTTTGAGCCGACCCTAACAATCAACGGGTTCCAGTCTGGCTATGTTGGCCCAGCGGCTTACACAATCAATCCGGCGTGGGCGAAGGCCAACATGGACATTCGCCTTGTCCCCGGCATGGACGCCGACGACGTCTGGGACAAGGTCAAAGCACATCTAAAGAGGCGTGGCTTCACCGACGTTGAGGTCAATCTTAACGGGTGGAAGGCGAATGCTCATAGGAGCCCAGCGGACACGCGGATAGTCGCCGCACATAGGGCGGCGATCAAGGATCTGAGCTTCAATGAGTCCCTGATTTACCCGATGAGTGGTGGCACAAGTCCAAGCATGTACTACACGGCTCCGCCACTCAGGATGGTCTCTGCCTCCTCGGGGAGCGACGGTATGCCCCCCCACTTCGCCCACGCTCCCAATGAGTGGATTGGGGTCGAGGAGTTCATTACCACAGTGAAGATGTGCACCGCATTTCTATGGGAGTACGGCAATCTCTAGAAAACTGTCGGGTGTAACCCCCGGATCTTACTCTTTGTTTTCCGTGATGAATACCCTGCTGGGCATCGGGAGCTTATCCCTCGCCCTCTCAAGGGCCTCCTTCGCGACCTCGACACCCTCAGGCTCCACCTCAATTGTGATGAGGGGCTCTCCACGCTTTAGACGCGCTGCGGTACCCGTTGGCTTACCATACGGGCTCTTCATTCCCTCCTGGAAACGGTCAGCCTGAGCGACGTTTATCCTCTTATGCTCGCGGAGGACGATGTGAGGGAATGGGACCACCTTCATGTAGTAGAGGTCCTTCCCAAGCTTAAGCTCTAGCTGCCTGTTCGCAGCTATGCGGGCGGACTCAAGGCTATTATGTCTGACTTGCCCGTGTTCGAGGTTGATGAGTTCGACCTTGATGGGGAACTTCTTCGAGGTGTTACCCATAGTGAACTTTACGATCTTGCTTCCAGGGATGCCGCCCATGTACTTACGCCTGGTGTAGGCCATCTGCTTGGGGTCTCTGAAGTTCCTCGCGTTCAAGACTTATCCACCGATTAACCCATCAGGATTCTTAAAAAGATAATGGCTCAACGCCCCACGATAACAATGGCTTTGAGCGGAAACCGATGGAAAAACGCGAAATCCCGTCTGAAAAATCTGATGCGCACATATTACCCAACTAAGCCTTTTGAGAGGCTAGAAGCCGGTGAGTAACTTGAAAATCGCTTATCTGAAAATACTGTGGAGAAGGTTGACTCGTCTCCTCGGGTAGCGATGCCAGCTACCCACCTCTAAGGAGGTCGAGTATCTGAGTCACTTCCTCATTAGAACGCGGTCCTTCGACTAGTACTATAAGATCAGGCACATCTCTAGGGGCTTGTTCATGCAGTAAAGTCGAAGGCCATCCCTCAGCACAATCTCTGAGGTGAGGTCAACGGACCATTTTCCCCTCTTAAGATGTTTAGTATAGCGTGCGCAACGTCGCCCTAAATTACAGAAGATAGAGCTAAGCCGGATACACGTGATCAGCACTAGGCCGCGTGAAAAGCAGGTACTTCTCCTCCCTGCTCAACTCCTCAAGCACCCTCTTCGCCAGCAACCCTGCAGGGTCTTTTAGGTTTACCCTCTCCTCGATGTCGCTAAAGCTTTTAAATGAAAATCTCTCCCTGATGTCGAGAATCTGGAACATCAGCCTCTTCCCGATCCCGGGAATTAGTTCGAGGCTATGCATCCTTGGCGTCACCGGCTGACTGGTGTTGAAGAAGTTGACGAAGAATGGCTCGTTCGCCTTTACTACGACCTCAATAACACTTGGCAGCTCCGCCTTAG
The DNA here is from genome assembly GCA_001774245.1 of Candidatus Bathyarchaeota archaeon RBG_13_52_12. Taxonomy (GTDB): domain Archaea; phylum Thermoproteota; class Bathyarchaeia; order TCS64; family TCS64; genus UBA8941. The sequence continues at coordinate 35,031 of MEZF01000062.1, read as the reverse complement.
CGGAGCTTGTGAGGTCTGAGTAATTTACTCTCCCGATGATGTGGGAGACTAGTGCCCTATCGCCCTTACCGACAAATATTCGATCCCTCGGGTTGTAGTCGGCATCTCTCTTCGGTGAGGCCTCCAGGAGGGTGAAATAGGACTCACCGATCATCTGGATGACGCCACCTGAGGTGTGAGGGGTCCTGGGCGCACCGGGCCGACCATTTGGGAGATAGTCTAAAACGTAGGCGTACTCCTCGTACTTCTTCTGATCCCTATACAAACCTTCCACCCGGGGGAACCTACAGTAACCTATGGGTTAGCCTTGTATTTCTTAATTATTGTTAGGATACTATTAACGGCTTCCTCGGATATGATCCTCTGGCGGCCTAGGAAGGTGCGTATCTCCGCAATGCTGCCTGGCATGCAGTTAGCCAATTGGACAGCGAGCTGCCTTTCAATGCTTCCCTTCTCCATGAGTTCGGAGACCAGTTTTTCAGAGTCACCGCTTTCCGTCTTGGAGAATCGGACCGTATAATCGAGGACCCTCCGCTGGAGCGGATCCAGCTCCTCGGCCTTAGTCTCCAAAAGTGCCTTAGCCTCAGCGACGGTTATCTCCTTCTTATCAACCACGGACATGCAATAACGCCCCTCAGTCTACGTGCTTCCTGATGTGTTGGGGTAGCGCTATGATGGTCTTGACGATCTTAGTCTGTGGGATCTCAAGTACATACGCATTCCCGCGTTTAGCCACGACTGTAGCGACTTGTCCTTGGAACCTCTTGTGGGGCATACCCTTGTGTATGGCTGGGTCGATCTTTATAATGACCTTATCGCCTTCATTGTACTCCGTTAGAAGCCTCGTGAGCGGCATCTTGCCACGCTCCCTGACTTTCTTCGTGAGGACAGCTCTGCTCTTCCTTCGTATTCCTTGGCTTGTCTTACCCATTATGTTCGCCCCATCTCCGACGGCATAGCCTCCGGCTGAGCACCACACTAATCAACGCACTCTTTTATAAGTTCTATTAATTTCATAGACTATATCAATAAGATCGCGCGCTTGGCGAGTTACATATTTCTGCACCTAGCGATTGGGAAGAACCGTGTGCGACGAAGAGAGTGCATTCTTTTTTCCACTCATCAATTCGATCACAATCTTTACGACAATGGTCTTCTCGATGTTCTGATCTTTCATGGGGGAAAAGGGATAATTTGTAGGCACGAACTTTCGCACCATTCTTTCCAAGATCCGCTTCTTCTCAACTGGTCCTTCCACGATCTCAGCTTTCCCAAAACACATGACGCTTTCGTATATCTGACTAATCCCGCAGCCCTGTTCATGAAGAATCTGTGGCCCGACATCATCTAACAGAAAGCACACGCGACAATCGGCCCGAAGCGCCTCGATCTTTCGGCCGGCTTGTCCACTATGGAAGTAGATGCTGCCTTCAAGAAATATGTAGTTCAGTGCGACGATATATGGACCATCCACTGTTGTGACAGCCAATCGACCAACTGGCATGCGTTCCAGCAGGAGCTCAATCTCCCCTGAGGTACTCATTGTTCGATCCTTACGCCTTGGCTCCGTTCTCATATCATGAAAAGTATTCAGCGTATTCCCTTAAAATAGTTAGGAAAAGCTGCGCTTGCTACTCGCCTTTAAAGCTCTGCTCAATCACACGCTTATGCTAAAACCATGAATAATTTACGCGCGCTACTCATCACCCGAGGAGACCGTTGTCCCAGGTGAATCCACTCTCCTCCCAGCGGTAACCACCACAGAGGAGACCACGCGTCCCGCCCTCAACCTCGAAGTACGTGTAGAGGTCATAGTCGATGCCAGCCCTCGCGCCCGTGTCATCTAGCTGCACCTCCCATTAGCCCCGACGTAGTCCGAGGCCACAGAGGATAGCACCTTCATCAGCCAAGCGGCCTTCTGCTGCGACGCGTTGAGTTCCCTGGCGACGCTATAGCTTTGGCTTCAAGCGCGCGCGGCGATACCAGAGATTAGTTTAAGATTGCCTGCACTTATCGGGGTACTGCCAGAGGATCAACAAGAGGGGCTTCACAGTGAAAACTAGATAGTGAATCTAAGGCGTGCGCGTATGACTTCGGTTGCTTATGCACAGTAGCCCGCGCTATTTGAACCCGATAGGGTAATATTCCGCCTGTGCCCCGTATCGCGCCATGGCATACTCCAAAAATACTGACTCGGGGCTTGTTGTGCCAAAGAAGTGGTATGAGGCGATTCCCCGACCGAGCTGGAGCAGATTCGAAAAGATCGAGACCAGCCAACTTTGGTTCAGCGTCTACGAGACAACCCCTGAGACATACGCTATCAACGAGGATGGCCAGTTCGAGGAGGTAATCAGCTACCTCGTCCTCGGCGAGGACACCGCGGCCCTCATAGACTCGGGTATTGGCATTGGCGACATCAAGAGGGTGGTCAAGGAGCTCACCGACCTGCCTGTCATAGTTGTTAACACGCACGCCCACCTCGACCACACCGGAGGCAACTCCACCTTCGAGGAGATAGCACTCTACGATCACCCCTTCTCCCGGGAGAGGGCGAAGGGCAAGCCACGCGAGGGCATTGATGTCGGTAACTACCTCAGCGAGGGCATGTACTGGAAACCCCTCCCCAGGGGGATAGACCCCGCTACGTGGCACACCGAGCCCTTCAAGGTGACAAAGTGGATGAGGGAGGGGGACAAGATAGACCTCGGTGGCAAGGAGCTCGAGGTCATACACATCCCCGGCCACACACCTGACAGCGTCTGCCTCTTGGAGAGGCGTGAGCGCCTCCTATTTATAGGCGACATCTTCTACCCCGCCCCCATCTACATCTACTCAAAGGAATCCAACATGGACGAGTTCATCACAAGCTTCCGCAAGGTGGTCAAGCCTGACTACGACTACGCCATGCCCGGTCACAACGAGACCAAAGTGGAGAAGAAGGTCGTCGAGGACGTCCTACACGCCATAGAGGCGATAAAGGCGGGTAAAGCAGGTTCCTATAAAACCGGCGTCGCAAATGGCATAAAGGTCCGACGATACGACTACCCCAGATTCGCCCTCATCGTCAGGGACGATTAAACTTAGGATCACCCAAAAAATTGGGGCTAGTGCTATTCTTGATATGGAGAGCACTGAGGGAAGATGCGATGGGAGGATGTATCTAATTTCTCGCAGTTAAACGGAGGTTAGACAATAGGTTAGCCTATTTCACTATGCTCTGAGCGGCTTTAGCCGCGATTAGAGAGGGGTCGCTGGTCCCATCGACAGGGGTGTTTGGAGCCATCGTGAACAGTGTTAGCTTCCCAGCTTCAACTCCCCCGTGGGTGATTATCCAGGTCGTCATGATTTGGTCAGCGTCACGGGGGTTTCCCGCTGTAGTGAATAAAGCGTATACGCGTAGGCCCCTTAGGTCGGTCAGTCTAGCCATGTAATCCTGAATAGGCTTCGAGGGCTTCCACCCGTACAACGGCCCTCCAATAACTAGTAAGCTGTAGATTGTGAGGTCAATCGGTGCCTGGCTGCTGGCGGTCACGATGTCAACACTCCAGTTTGATGCCAAGAGTCCAGATGTGAATGAGTCCACCATCCTCTGGTGAAAATCTGAGATTCCAGGTGAGTACACAACTATAACTCTGGGCCCACTTGAGGTTGGATTAATGGTTTTTAACTGTGTGACCGTCTCCAAATTTATTTTCCAGCCTATGACCCCAATTGTGACACCGAGAATTACAATGATTATCAGTAGCACCTTACCAATTTTGACCAGGTCCATGTCCCCTCTAAGTTCTACTTACTATAAATTTTCCTGTTTTAGCCTTAAACTGTCTCACGGACGCGAGATTACATTGCTGCACACTATCTCAAAGTGCAATTGTCTAAGGTTTCGCTGTAGCGCGCGCGTTGCTAAAAATTAGTTAAAGACTCACTCTTTTAAGTTCTATTAACATTACCTCGTCGCCGCAGGAGTTTTTTTAAAGAATACGACCAAGCTTAATCTCGTGATAGTCTTGGCTAAGAGGAAACCGGTTGTTATAAAGGACCTTTTCAGGCTCAGAATGGTGTCCGACCCCTGTATCTCCCCAGAGGGGAGACTCGTTGCTTTCGTCCACACGAGCTTCGACTATGAGAAGGACGAGTATGTGAGTGACATCTGGATGGCGGACACGAAGACGGGCGAGTCTACGCAGTTTACCTCTGGGAGGGGGAAGGACAAGGGGCCGCGCTGGTCCCCCGACGGTAAGAGGCTACTCTTCACCTCGACACTTCCCACGAAGGAAGGCGAGGAGAAAAATAAGCCACAGCTTTACGTTATCCCCTATGCGGGCGGTGAGGCGCGAAGATTCACCGATGTGAAGCTTGGTGTCGAGGCACCGAAGTGGTCTCCCGACGGTAGGCAGATACTCTTTGTAAGCCCAACGCAGCCCGTTAAACCGAAGGGCGACGCCAAGCACATCACTCGCCTAAGCTACAAGTTCAACGGCAGGGGCTTCTTCCCGGGGATATACAAGCACGTCTTCACCGTGCCACTCAAGGGTGGGAAGCCAAAGCAGGTAACGAAGGGTGAATACAAGGTCGATGGCGCCGAGTGGATTGGCTCCGACATACTATTCTATGGCAATATCGATCTGGATGCGGACAGGGATGATTACGACAATCTTTACCGCGTTGACCCGAAGGGGGAACCGAAGAAGCTCACTGAGGGGACGTGGAGCATAGCTGGAAACGGCATGACCGGTGTCGCCCCCTCCCCTGACGGTAAGGAGATAGCCTTTACTGGCCACGACTACCGGAGGGGCGGCGCGACGAAAGCAGACATCTGGGTAATGCCCGCCGAAGGGAGCGAACCCCGGAAGCTCACCGAGGGCTTCAAGCCAGACCTCGGGGTCAAGATGAGCTGCGACGTCCGCATTTCCTCCTCCGACCCGACGCCCCTCTGGGGCGGGGACGGATTCATATACTTCACATCAAACTTCGCGGGGGTAAGCAACCTAAACAGGATCAAGGCAAAGGGCGAGAAAGTACAGAGGCTACTCGGTGAGGTCGACCACAGCGTTGAGTCCTGGAGTATGAACGGCGAGGGCGTACTCACATACACTACCTTAGCCACGACGAGGCCCCCCGAAGTATGGCTTAGAGTTGACGGTAAGGATAGGCAGATCACCGACTTCAACAAGAAGTGGCTACAGGGACTCGAACTACGACCGCACGAGCGCTTCACCTTCACCTCCAGCGGTGGCCACAACGTAGAGGGCTGGATAATGAAGCCCTCTGGCTTCAATAAGGGGAAGAAGTACCCGATGGCGGTCGAGATACACGGAGGGCCGCGTGGCGTATTCGGCAACTCCCTTATGCACGAGCACCAGGTCCTCGCTGGGCGAGGCTATGCTGTGATGTACATTAACCCGTGGGGGAGCGGTGGCTACACAGAGGACTTCCAGGCGGGGCTCCCAGGCCACTACGGCGAACAGGACTACGCGGATATCATGGAGTCGGTCGACCACTGCGTTAAAACGTACGATTGGGTCGATGGTGATCGCCTAGCCTGCCTCGGCGGCAGCTACGGTGGATTCATGACGAACTGGATCGTCACCCATACCACCCGATTCAAGGCGGCGGTAACGATGCGGAGCATAAGCAACTGGGTCAGCTTTTTCGGGACCTCCGATATAGGCTGGACGTTTGGGAGAAGAGAGATACTCAGCGCCCCATGGGAGAACGAAGAGGAATTCATGGCGAAGAGCCCCATAAGATACGTGAAGAACGTGAAGACGCCGACCCTTGTACTCCACAGCGAAGAGGACTACCGCTGCCCGATAGAGCAAGGGGAACAGTTCTACACCGCCCTCAAGTACCTTGGCGTCCCCACCGAGTTCGTCAGGTTCCCCGGGGAGAACCACGAGCTAAGCCGGAGTGGTAAGCCGAAGCACAGGGAGGCGCGTCTCGAACACATTCTCCGCTGGTTCGAGACCTACCTCTAGCTCCCATCATGCACGGAGGGCGTAGAGTACATCCTGGTAAATGGGGAGGCAGTCGTCCAGAAGAAAAGGCACCGGGGGCGATAATAATCAAGGTGTTACGTAAGAAATAGGCGGGTTACCGCTGGAACATCTTCATTGGCATGTTCCTCAGTCGACGGTTTCCCTTCAGCTGCTTGAACATCTTCTTCATGTTCTCATGTTGCTTGATCAATTCCCTTACCTCCGCTTCCGTCGTCCCTGAGCCACGTGCGATCCGCTTGATGCGGCTTGAGTTGATGACCTTTGGGTCCTCCTTCTCCTCAACGGTCATGCTCCTGATTATGACCTTCCACCTGTCGAGACGCTCCTCTGCCTTCTCCATCTCGTCATCTGGGAGCTGGTAGCTGAAGCCAGGGATCATGCCGAGGACTTTCTGGATCGGCCCCATCTTACTCATCGCTTCGAACTGGTCGTACATGTCCTGTAGGCTGAACTTACCGCTCATCATTGCTCGGACATCCTTCTCGGAGGGCTGTATCTCGGCCTCCTTGACCTTGGCGACGAGTCCGTCGATGTCGCCCATACCGAGGAGACGGCCAACGAATCGGCTAGGAGCGAAGGGCTCGATGTCCTCGATCTTCTCGCCTGTGCCGATGAACTTGATGTGTGCGCCCGTCGCCGCGACACCGCTGAGGGCGCCTCCACCCCTAGCTGTGCCGTCGAGCTTGGATACGATAATGCTCCCGAAGGGCGTCGCATCCTTAAACGCCTGAGCCTGAGGGGAGGCCTGCTGCCCTATGGTTCCGTCGAGGACAAGGACGATCTCCTGCGGCTTCACAGCGGCAGCGATTTGCTGCATCTCCTCTATGAGCCTCTTCTCCTCCTTGTGGCGACCCGAAGTGTCTAGAATCACGACCTCGTAGGTCTTGAAGCGCTCCACGCCGTGCCTCGCCACGGAGATTGGGTCCTTGCTGTCAGCCTCACCGTAGAAGTCGACCTTGATCTGCTCAGCCAACTGCTTCAACTGGTTGTACGCGCCGGGGCGGAACGTGTCACAGGTGATGAGCCCTGTCTTTAAGCCTCTCTTCTGGTAGTAGCGGGCGAGCTTACCAGCCGTCGTCGTCTTCCCTGAGCCCTGAATGCCTATGAGCATGATAACGTTCTGCTTCCCCGGCTGGATCTTTATTTCATCCTGCTTCTCCCCGACAAACTTCGTTAGCTCGTCATAGACGACTTTTACGACGTGTTCGCGTCGACTGATGCCGGGGGGTAGTTCCTCGTTCAACGCCCTCTTCTCGATGTTCTGGCTTAGCTGCATGACGAGGGCGACGTTGACGTCCGCCTGGAGGAGGGCTCGCTGGAAGTCCCGGATCAACTCCTTCACAAGCGCCTCGTCGACGACTGGGGCCTTTATCACTTTTCGCAGCGCTTCGTAGAGGCTTGAACCGAGCTTCTCCAGGACCATCGGTTTTCGTATTGTATCCCGCGGGCGACTGGATTAAAGGTTGCCGTAGAAGAATGAGGGTAAAAGAGGAGGCGATTCTTACAAACCGATGCTACTTAACTATCAGTATCGCCTTTGTGCACTGGTCAACTACCTGGCGGCTCGTGCTTCCGAGTATCCATCCGGAGATGCCACCTAGGCCCCTGCTTCCCATCACTATTAGACTCACGCCCAGCTTATCTGCCTCAGAGACTATTGTCGAAGAGGGACGCCCCTCCTTTAAAATGGTCTCGACCTTGATATGGGGGTAAAGGCCCTTAATTTCCTCCTCCGCCTTCTTTATGGACTGACTGTAGTTCTCACGCATCCTCTCCTGTAGGCTCGCGATGTCCATCGCCTGTGCGCCAAGCTCCGCGTTTGAGTAGATAGGTACAGACACCTTTGGCACTACTGTGAGTATTACTAGTTCCCCCTCGAACATGGCAGCCATCTTCGCTGCGTGGTCAAGTGCCCTCTTAGATGGGTCCGAGCCGTCGTACGCCACTAGTACCTTGCTGAACACGGGGTCGAACATAGTCCTCGGTTTATTGTTGAGTCGTCTCTGGATTTAAGGTAGATTCAATTGTTTCTCATTTTTCAATAGGTGCACCGCTTTTAGGGGCTAATGAAATTGCCCTAACGTGCGAGAACATCGTCCTGTTGCGCGTGGGAGAAAGGAGTAGAAATAATAGTTTTTGAAAATTATCTCTTTAATCAGTATAGCTTCGTGTTCTTTAAGGCCTCAGTGGTAGCTTTCTCCTGCACCTCGTTGAGAGGTAGGAGGGGTTGTCTCGGTATTCCCGCTTTGTATCCCATACGATTTAGAGCGGCCTTTATCGCAGCGACCTGGGGGGAGCTAGCTACGAGAACGTTGTTGACGTGGCTAGTGGTTCGCTGCCTCTTCCCCGCCGTGACGATGTCTCCCCTCCTAAAAGCCTGATGGAGCTCAATGCATGTACCTGGAACGACGTTAGCAATAGCGAGGACGGCGCCCCTCCCACCGAGGCTAAGGGTAGGCAGGAACATGTACGCAGCCCCGCTGAGGCAAGCTACCCTGTCTCCACAAAGACGGATTATCTCTGCCATATTACCGGGGGCTGCCACTACTATCCTTAACCCCAGCAAGGCCGCTACAGTCTTCTGCGATGCGGTAGATGGTCTTGGAGGCGATGCTGTAGCCTGTGAATTTGGGAACATTGTAGAGGATGACTGGGAGGTCGACGGCGGATAGTACAGCAGCGTAGTGACCGTAGAGCTCCTCCTCGGAAGGGCGGAAGAAGTAGGGTGTTGTTATCAAAGCCACCTCCGCTCCAACATTCTTGGCGTCCCGTGTGAGCTCTATAGTCTCCCTAGTCGCCATCGCTCCAGTACCTGCGATAACCTGCGCTCTCCCATCCACCTGGTCGATGACAAAGCCGAGAACCTCTGCGATTTCCTCCTTGTTGAGGTAGGGGGACTCCCCAGTGCTCGCGTTGGCGACGATGCCGGATACGCCGGCTCCTATCCAGTACTCGATGAGTTCCCCCAGCGCCTCATACTGTATCTCTCCCTTCGCGTCAAATGGAGTAACGTTTGGTACGTAGACGCCCTCGAGATTCAGCTTCGTCATGTTACTGAATTCTCCCACGAGGTTAAAAACAGGTGCGGGTGTTGGCTTTATAGGCTCCATGCCTGCATCCTCTCACTCGATGGCTCGGTTCTACCCACCCGGTGTCCCTAGGAGTATACAGTACCCCGAGATGCCTCTCTACGGCTTCCTTGAAAATTCCGCTAGGAAATTCCCCAATAGAACCGGCGCATTCTACCTAGGCAACGGCGTCATGTACACTGAGCTTTGGGAGAAGGCGCTGCGATTCGCCTGGCACATTAGGCTGCTCGGAGTCGAGAGCGGTGATAGGGTGGGTCTCATCCTCCCGAATACGCCCCAATTCATCATAGCCTTTAACGGTATCCTTGCCACGGGTGGCGTCGTGGTCGCGATTAACCCCCTCAATCCAGTTAAGGAGGTTGGTAGGGAACTTGCTGAAACCGAGTGCAAGGTGCTAGTCGTGCTCGATAGGCTTCTTGAGAAGCTGCCCGCTGGTTACTCTGGAAAGGTAGTTGTGGCGAGGGCCGCTGAGTATGCTCCTGTCCACCTCAGGCTCCTCAGTAGTCTAGTGTACGAGGGTACAATGCCTGAGAAGGCCTTGAAATTTGATGATATGGTGATCGGGAGACAGGCTCAACCGGTTGCGGTCACACCAAAGGATGACCTCGCTGCAATCCTATACACCTCCGGTACCACCGGGCAACCAAAGGGGGTGATGCTGACCCATTACTCACTAGTCGCGAATGCCCTGCAAAGCTATTATTGGCTCAGGGGTTGGGGGTACAGTGCCAAGCCTCAACCAATGGGATGGCCACTGATCCTCTGCGCTGTCCCCTTTTTCCATAGCTATGGGCTGAACATACTCAACGAAGCGGTCAGCTTCGGGTGCACTCTAGTTCTTGTCCCCGATCCAAGGGCTGAGCTGATACTGGGTGCCGCTCAGAGGCACCGCGTTACCCATATGCCCCTCATCCCCCGGTTTGTATCGGAGATACTCGCACACCCGAGGCAGAGTGACTACGACCTGAGCAGCGTCACAACTGCATCCAGTGGTGGCGCATCCATCAGCCCCGAGCTGATGAGGAGGTTTGAGGAGATAACAGGCGCCATGTTCTATCAGGGCTATGGTCTCACGGAGGCAGGTCCGGCCACCCACGCCACGCCAATCACGGGGAAGCGTAACTACCTCAGCGCCGGTATGGCTTACCCCGACACCGAGGTCAAGGTAGTCGACACACAGGTAAGCGAGGTAGAAGTCCAACCCGGGGGAGTGGGGGAACTGCTCATCCGCGGCCCCCAGATAATGAAGGGTTATTGGAAGGCTCCTGAGGAAACAACGAGGGTCCTCGTTGATGGTTGGCTTCACACCGACGATGTCGTTCGAATCGATGAAGAGGGGTGGCTCTACATCGTGGGCAGGAAGAGGGACAGGATAGTTGCCGCTGGGCATACGGTCTGGCCCAATGATGTCGAGGCGGTTCTCACCAGTAGCCAGGAGGTAGAGATGGCGATAGCAGTCGGAGCTCCCGACCCGCTTCGGTGTGATACCTCCATCCATGCCCTGGTGGTCCTTAAGAGGGGCTACGACAAAATGGGCGTCGAAGCCCGCCTATTACAGCTGTGCAGGGAAAGGCTGCAGCCCCACCAGATCCCAGGGAGGATCGAGGTCGTCGAGATCATCCCCTTAACTAATATGGGGGAGATCGACCGCATCGCAGTAGAGGCTGAGATCGAGCGTCGCCTCAAGAAGGCGATGGACGACTACGCTCGAGAGAATCCCCCATATAAATAAGCGTGACGAACCATTATCCCCCATGCTCCCACCAAAACAAGTCCTCAGGGACAGGATTGCCCGGATAATAGCTGCCACCCGCTTCCCATTCATTGACCAGACTACGTGGGACGAGGGGAGGCGCACCTTTGTCAACACAGAGAAGGAGAAACTGTTCGCTATCGTTGGTCCACGTGGAAAAATCTACCCCAGCATCGTGGTCCTAAACCCTGATGGAGCCATCAGGGAGATCGGAGAGGTTGAGATGGAGGTCAAATCCAGTCACGCTACGAAGTGGAGTCTCCTCTCAGATAAGACAGGGATGAGTGAGAAGTACAAGAAGCTCTTTATCTACGTCCCGTTGGGGGAGGGGAATGAGGCGAAGAGACTCCTTGAGGAGAAAGGGATCGAGTACGCAGGGCTACGAGAGTGGAGCATAGAGGAAGGGACGCTCGTGACCCGTCCCGTTGTCACACCTGACATGAATTATGACCATAGGGTTAGCTAAGGGGAAGCAGCAAGCTCGCAAGGTAGTCTTCTGCCTGCTTGACTGCCACATCATCGTACATGCTATCCAGTTCCCTCTTCAGATACTCCCTCAAGGCCCAGTGAATGATGCCTGTTTCCTTGCTGTATATGATGAGTCTCGTTTCCTCTAGAGTTTGGAGCTCCGAATAAAAGTCGTCACTTATTCTACTGTTCCCACCGTGCAGAAAGCTGTAGAGTTCGCCTCGCTTAATGGCTCTCTTCTCGTGGACAACCATCGCCGTGTGGATCAAAGACTGGTTGAGGCTTCTGATTCGTATCCCTACTTCTCTAACGAAGCGCTCCTTGATGATCTCCTTGAACCTCCCTGATACGTCCACCTGTGTGAAGATGGTGGGTTTGTCGTATTGGATTATCTGTTGCATCCTCTGGTCGATGAGTTGGTTTAGGTCATCTATGGTGAAGCCCGGTCGCACAGCGGGGATTTGGGTTTTCGTGGCTCTCTGCTCAGTGGTATCCTGCTGTCTAACCAGTTGCTCAAGCTGCGTTGTGCTCGTGATCAGCTCTTTTCTGAGGGCGTTGATCTCGCCGCGTAGTAATTCGAACTCGTTGTCTCGGCGCGCCAGCTTGATCTCTAGCTCCTCTACCTTACGGAGGGCACGGTCCCCACCTAGGTCAGGTAGGAAGCGGCGTATCCCCGTCTGTGCGCTTTGTGTTGCCTCCCCGGAGGCGGATTTCATGTACTTCCCTGCCTCTGTAGCGGGTATTTCACCCATCGCCACTTGGCGCCCGATCTTCGCGGGGACCCCCGCGGGGAGGACGTAGACCTTCCTGACATCGTCGCCGAGGATGGCTATGAAGTGGCCGAGGGGCAGGGATCTGATCTCCTCGGCGTCGATCTTGTTCTTCCCAATCTGCTCCCTAACCCTCTCCACTTCATGCCCTTCCCGCTGTCTGCCTAGAATCCAGTTGTTGCACTGACGGAGGGGCATCTTGTCTATCCCAGCTATGTCCTGGCTGTCTATGAAGAGGTAGTTACCTATGGCGGCGCCTTTCCTGATGAAGGTTTCCGCATAGAGCTTCACCGGCGTATTCCTCCCCTGTGGGATGTGCTCCCACGCTTCCGGGACGATGAGTATCGTATCGTGGAGATTATTGATGACATACTCCATCGTGCTCTGAATTACGAGTGACTGAAGCTCTACCGTCATCTCGGTGAGGTCCATTACGTTAATGCCATCAATTAGATCGAGGGTCTTGCTGAACCTGAGCCTCTCTATCTGGGGGACAACTATCTTAAGATACTCCTCCAGAGCGGTGTATATGTTCTCAGAAAGCTGCTTCGTCGTCTCGGAGCGCAGTGTCTGAACGTTCTTGAGGACTTCTCTGAGACTCTTCGTGCCCTGAGTCGCCTTCATGATCCATGGGCGCTCGAACTTCATCTTTTCTCGCATAACAGCCTCCAGCAAGGTGGCGACGTACTGCCAGTCGGCGCGCTCCTGAAAAAAAGGGGTTATCTCACGGTAGTTGTTGAAGCCCGACTCACCGCGCTTCGTCTTAAAGGCGATGGCGCGCCTATTCGCGCGGCTGATGATCGCCTCTAGGGTCGTGGTCTTACCAGATAACTGGGTCATCCCCGTGATAACGGTGTGGTGGAGGCTCATCTGTACCTCCTTCCCAGTGCCGACCTCGAAGCCCAGCATTATCTTGGTCTCGCTCATACTCTCATCAACCGAGAATGACTGAGTATCTCTCACATTACAGACTTAAATCAATGAGGGTTTACGAATCGCTAAAAGATTGGGGGCGGAGTACGCCAAATGGTTCTAACTAATCGTAGAGTCTAATTTTAGCCCTCTCATCGGCCTCCATGAGCCTCAGAACAAGGACGCCGACTGGCTCAACCTCGGCGAGCCTTCTCTCCCTCACCGAGCCATAGCTGATGAGGTTGAATTCTCTCAGGATACGGGCGTTTAGCTTCAACGTTGAAAGCGGTATTCCCGTCTCTTGGGATAGCTTGCTTAGGAGACCAGTCAAAGGCTGACTGTTGCTTGCTACCCTGTTGAGTATTAGGAGCTGGTTATCGTTTAAGGTCCTTAAAAGGAGTCTGCGGAGGTTTTCCACTCCGCTGATCGATATTGGAGGTGGTTCACTCTCTTCACCCGTGGAAATTCCCCCTAATATGTTTAAAAGCTTGTTGGGCAGGATAGGCTACCCTATCGGATGCTACTGCTCATAACGAGGAATTTTACCTGGATAGCACGTGCGACGAAGCGGTGAAAAAGCATTTTCCGATACAAGGGACCTTATGTGCTGGTCGCTGGTTTTATACCCTGTTACGGCTTATACTCCCCGATTATCTTGGTCAAGGAAGCGGCCTTAAACTGGATAGACGGGAACGAAAAGGAGATCATCAAGATCAGCGACAAGGCATGGGAGTACGCCGAGGTCGGCCTACAGGAGACGAAGACAAGCAAGCTCTTCGTGGACTGGATCGAGAAGCAGGGGTTCAAACTGGAGAGGGGTGTTGCGGAAATGCCCACCGCATTTGTGGCGACGTGGAGCAACGGCGAAGGCCCTACAATAGGCCTCATGGGCGAGCTCGACGCCCTCGCAGGTCTCAGCCAGAAAGCCGTCCCTTACAAGGAGCCTGTCAAGGAGGGAGCGCCGGGCCACGGCTGCGGTCACAACATGCACGGCACCACGGCCCTCGCCGCGGCTGTCGCTATGAAAGTAGAGATGGAGGAGAGGAAGGTCCCGGGCACCATAAAGATGTACGGATGCCCCGCTGAGGAGACCCTCGTCGGGAAGGTCTGGATGACCCGTCACGGCCTCTTCAAGGGCGTCGACGCCTGTCTCAGCCACCACCCCGGCAACGCCAACACCGCCGGTACCGGTAGTAGCAATGCCATGAACAGCTTCAAGGTTCACTACTATGGTCGTACCGCCCACTCCGCTGGCGATCCTGAAAACGGCATCAGCGCCC
>MEZF01000062.1:6995-20681 GCA_001774245.1 Candidatus Bathyarchaeota archaeon RBG_13_52_12 | reverse complement strand
GACAGAGGTCGGCGGCGGTCAGCCAAACGTCGTCCCCGCTTACGCACGTGTCTGGTACTACGTCAGGGCACCTGAGCGAGAACAGTTGGAACCCATCTACAACTGGGTCCTACAGATCGCTGACGGCGCCGACAAGATGGCTCGAACAACTCACAAGGTCGAATTCCTCACGGGGTGTTACAATACCCTCCCCAACAGTAAGCTCTGCGAAGTCATCCTGGCCAACATGAGGGAGGTGGGCGCCCCCAAGCACGACGAGGCTGAGCTCAAATTCGCCAAGGAGATGAACAAGAGCGTTGACCCTATGCAGAAGAAGGAGGGGCTCCGTAAATCGAAGCGTCCCGGCTGGGATAAACTCCTCGATGAGCTCTTCGACGAGCGCATCCTCGACGACTATCAAGCCGGAGAGGTTGGGGCTGGGAGCACCGACGTCAGTGACGTGAGCTGGGTCACCCCAACTAAGGAGTTCGGCACCGTAACCTGCATGCTCGGCACTCCCGGCCACAGCTGGCAATTCGCTGCTCAGGGCGGGATGAGTATTGGCCATAAAGGCCTCATCTTTGCCACTAAAACAATGGCTGGCGCGGGGCTTGACCTCATGACTAAGCCGAAGCTCCTAAAAGGCGTCAAGGCTGAGTTCAAGACTCGACTCGCGGGTCGCAAGTATAAGCCACCGATCCCACTCGACCTCAAACCACCACTCAAACAGTTCTAGGAACTCTTCTGTGTTACGACTTTTTCCTTTCGAGCTCAACAAAACGGACCTAAGGGATCAGGTTGTATACTAAATAACTCGAAAAGGCGCAATGGCGAAGAGCCCGTGAAGAGAAAATCTGTCACGAAACGGGGGTTCCCTCCTGCTTCAGTTTAGAGTCGGTCCTTAACCCTGAACTGCTTCTTGTACAGTACTCTGATCTTGTCTAGGGTTTCAGCGTCTCTGGACTCCTTATCGTCGCGTATGCGGGTTATTCGGGCGAATCTGAGGGCGAAGCCGCTCTTGTAGTGGGGGCTGTGCTGGACCTCGTTGAAGGTGACCTCGACGACGATCTCTGGGCGGACTGAGACCGTGTAGTCCGTCTCGCCCACTTTAATGGCCTGTAGACGCTTGGTCATCCATCGGAACTCCTCATCGGTGAGCCCCTTGAAGGTTTTCCCGACGACGTTCCACTCATCGCCGTCCCGGGCAGCGAGGTGGTAGTTGCTCAGCCACCCTCTCCTCCTGCCCGAGCCCCAGTCAGCCGCTACGATGACGAGGTCCATCGTCTCGGCAGGCTTGAGCTTTAACCAATCTTTGCCCCTAGCTCCTGGGTTGTAGTGGCTGTCGAGGCGCTTCGCCACGAGTCCCTCATGGCCTGCCTTCATAGCAGCTTTGAGAAAGGCCGCAGCCTCCTTCGGATTATTTGTGACGGTGCGTTCTGCGAGGATCTCTTTCGGAGTGATCTTGCTGAGGATAGCCCACCGTGTCTCATAGGGCTCGTCTATTAGGAGGACGCCGTCTAGGTAGAGGATGTCGAAGAGGTGGAGACTGAGGGGGATCTGCTCAGCGGCCTTTTGGACGTCGGTGACTCGGGTGAATCGACGCATTAGGTCTTGAAAGGGGAGGGGCTTACCCCCCGATCCGACTGCGGTGATCTCCCCCTCCACGATGATCCCTACCCTTGGGAGGAACTTCTGGACGAGGTTGACGACATCTGGTATGCTCTCGGTCACGTCGCTGAGGCGCCTGCTGTATACTCTGACCTCGTCACCCAGGCGGTGGATCTGAACGCGTGCCCCATCGAACTTGTACTCGAAGACCGTCCTGCCGCCGTGCTCCCTGATTGCTTCCTCGGGATTGTCAGCGTTCTCAGCGAGCATCGGTTTGAGGGGTACGAAGAGCTCGGGCTTGATACCCTCAAGTCCTTTCTCTCCCTGAATTATGGTGACGAGGGCGACCTCGCCCAAGTTCCCGGTTAGCATTAGAGCCCGCCTGACTACGGGTACGGGTGCTCCAGAGGTCTCAGCGAGGGCGTCGAGCATAACCCCCTCGTTAACCCCTATTCGCATCTCCCCGAAGATGATCCTGACGAGAATCTCCACCTCATCGCGGCTCGCATCGCTTATGAGACCCACGAGGAGGCGTTCTTTCAACTTCCGGGACCTGGAACCCTGCGTCATGGCAATCTCGCTTAGAGTGCTGTAAACTCGGCGAATGCTCAGTTGGTGCCTGAGAAGCGTCGTCTGCTTCCCCTTCTCGAGCACCCTCTTCATGGTGCTCCACCCGATTTCCAGGGTGCGTGGGTCGAATTCTGGGAAGATCTGTCCTACGATTAGGAGGACTGCTGGGGCGATTTCGTTCGGCTCGAGGCCGAAGAGGAACTCGGAGATGAGTCGTGTCTTCTCGGTCCGCTTGGTCGTCGCCTCGAGCGCCTTACACAGCTCAGCGAGTCGGGTGAATGGAGTGTCCACCTAGACTCCTCCAAACCAATCTCTGAGGCTTCTCTGGCCTCGCGCTTTCCTCATCCGGGCGATCACTCTCTCGACCCTCTCCCTGCTGAAGCTGCGCTCCTCGCAGAGGAACCTAAACAGCTCCTCTTCTCTCACTGGCTTCTCATCCAAGGTATAGTTGTCGGTGGCGGGTGGGTTTAGGTAGAGGTACCTAATGGCGTCTGCATCGGGGGTGATCTGGTCCCTAACCTCGACGGGTAGGTCCTCTAGACGCCCGTGTTTCCTGAGTAGCTTGAGGGCTGTCTTGGGACCAATGCCCCTAATGCCCGAGTTGAAGTCTGTGCCAACGAGGATACCGAGGTCGATAAGCTGCCCCCTAGTTAACTGGAGCGTGCTGAGCAAGGACTCTAGCTCGATGACCTCAGGCTGGAGCTTACGTGCGCGCCCCTTACTGGGGAGCCACTCCTCCCCTTGGATGGTTATGTATCGGACGAGGCGGGGGGTACCGAAGAGGAGGCTGTCGTAATCCTGGCTGTTGGATGCCCAGACGTCTCCCTTCGCTGCCATGTGTGCAGCCTGAGCTTCCCCTTCGCTTGGGGCTTGAACCCAGGGTACGCCTAAGAGGTCGAGGAGCCTCTTCGCATCTGCTATCCCCTCCCCGGTGAGGCGCCCCGTCATAACGGCTTTAGAGATCGCCTTCTTATAGTCACCAGCTGCAACGGCTTCCTGATATTCCTCATCGAACTTTTCCCTTATCTCGCGCCGTTTCTCCACCTCCGCTCTCTTCAACTGTGGGGGTAGCCCGTCGAAGACGAAGACGAGTCTCATACCGTAGTCCGCGATTAGCCGAGTGGTGCGGAAGGCGAGTCCGACCAGGTGGCTCGTCGTCCTGCCTTGGTCGTCCATGAGGGGGTGTCCATCCCGCGTCCTGATAAGGGCGAGGAACTGGTGGAGCACCACGAAACCATCGACGGCGAAGCTCCTCCCCCTCAGGTCTTCGAGGGTCACGACGCTCTTCTCGACTATCGGGGTGAGGTTTACTCCCAAACTGACCGGTTAAGACTCTGCAGGAGGGGTTAAAGAGGTTGCCACAAGCCGCCGAGAGCTATATGATAGATGACTATGAAGGCGGCGAGCAGGAGGAGCGAGGGAAGGAGGTACCTGTATACCTTGTTGAGGTCCGACCTATAATACTGGTTTGTAAGTATAAGGCAAAGATGAAGGGGAGAACCAGTGTAGCCGGTGACTATCCCCGCGAACATGATGGTCATCCAGTTGATGTTAATAGGGGCTACTAGTGGCATGAGGATTGGGAAGACTATCCCAATTCCGAGAGTGGGTTGTGCGGAGATAGCACCTACGAGGAGTGGGACCACTATGAATAGTAGGAGGAGCGGTACGCCCATGCCAAGAACGTTCTCGAGCAAGGTGTTAACGCTCCCCGATTCCATCACCATATACCTGAAAAAGAGGGTCGCGAATACCGCAGCAACTATATCGAGTTTCACGCCCTTGGTGAAGAACTCAATGACACGTTTCAGATCTACCCTCCTAATCACGATAACCATGGCGATCCCTACAGCGACTGAGGCCCAAACTGGTACAGAGACTAGGGTGAGGGCGACAGTCACGAGTATGGGCGAGAGGCCGACGAGACTCCTACGGTAATCCTTTTTACCCCTCTCCACCTCCTCGCCACTCTGTATCCACTTCCAGCTCACGGTGAAGCCTATGATCCAAGTGAGGAGGAAGAGGGGAAGGTTCACCGTGATGAACTCGGTCAAGCCTATCCCGGCTATGCTACAGGCGAGGAGCGTCGAGGGGCTTATGGGCGATGCCCAGTACCAGACGTGCCTGAACCAGATGTTTATGTAGGTTCTATGCTCGGGCTTGAGCTTGAGTCTGTCCGACTCGGGCTCGTTGAAGGGCGCTGACATCAAAGCGCCCCCTGGCATCGAGAGGAGTCCAAAGAGGGCTGGTATCAACGCGAGGAGGAACCTACTGGGGAGGAAGCTACGAAGCCTTTCTATTAGCTCCACCATATGCTTCGTCTCCTTCAAGGCGTAGCCGAAGACGGTGATGAAGCCCACGGCAGCGCAGAGTTCCCAGGTTGTCCTGTCACGCGCCGTCACGAGGAAGACATCGACGAAGATGGTCAGTGGCTTCCCGGAAGTCACTCCGATTATTCCGGCCGCGATAAGTATGCTCGCTGCGAAGTCAAAGTTCCTGAATCGGAGGAGGAAGATGACGATGAACGCGACGAGAAGACCTATCAGCTCGATCATGTCCGCGCCAGCTTATCCCACCCCATCCACCTTAATCCTATAAAACCCTTCCCGCCCACTAGTGGCCATTTTATCTCGCAGCTCAGGATATAGGTGTGATTGGTGAGCAGACCGAGATAATCTCGCGCACGCGATCGCTAATTTTTTTAAAAGCTTCTAGAGAAAGTTGTTAGCTACGAGGTGAGCTTCTGGAGTCTGCCCTCGAGCATCTTCTTCGGCAGGGCGCCAAGTGTCTTGTCAGCGAGCTTTCCATCCTTGAAGTAAAGAAGGGTGGGAATGCTCATGATACCAAACCTCATAGGGATCTTCCTATTCTCGTCGACGTTGAGCTTGCCGAAGGTGATGTTGGTGTATTCGCCAGCGAGCTGCTCAACGATTGGACTGAGCATGTTGCATGGGCCGCACCAAGCCGCCCAGCAATCGATCACTGCAAGCTTGTTCTTCGCGATGAACTCCTCGAAAGAGGCGTCGGTTACCTCGACGGTCTTGTGTTCTGCCATTCTTCAATCGGTCTTGTTCTGTGGTGCGCTGGATATAAAGATATTTTAAGGTGTTCAACATCATTGAACACACATGTCTCTGGGGGAGTTGCAGAGCCTGATAAACGCCCCCGAACTGGGCGCAGACGACCTGATGAGATGTACCCTCGGGGTCAAGACCGCGGAGGTCGAGGCATATTGTGCACTCTCAGGCCTCGGGAAAACAACCGTGCAGGAGGTAGCTGAAAGGCTAGATAAGAGCCGACCTACAACGCAGAGGCTTCTCCAGTCGCTAGTGGAGAAGGGTCTAGCGACCCGTGAGGAAGAGTTAATTGGCCTTGGCGGATACAAGTTCATTTATCAGGCTGTGCCTCCGGATAGGCTGAAGGCATCGATAAAGGTGATGCTCGACCGGTGGTACAGCAGGATGGTTGAGGAGCTGGAGGGTCTTCCAAAAAAGATAGAGGAGATGGGGTGCCCTCGCCGCTTTAGCAGGTCGTCAGGTACCTCTCGATCTCCCAGGGCGTGATCCTTGGGCGGCTCGACGCCCAGTCTGTACCGACGTACTTGATATAAGCCTCGTATTCATCCCTCTTCGCCTTGGTTAGGGTCTTCGTGATGTATTCCCCGACCGCCCCAGAGACGACCGAGTCTTTTTCGAAGAGGTCGATCGCCTCTCCGAGATTCTCAGGGAGCATCTCGAGGTCCCTCGCGTGGTAGACGTTATCGTCGAAAATCTCGGGTGGCTCCGCCTTCCTCTTTATACCGTCGAGGCCCACTCTCAGCATGACTGTCTCGGCGAGATAGAGGTTACAGCTCGGATCGGGGTGTCGATACTCCATCCTGGTTACTATGGCCTTGTCCCCTGGATACTGTGGGATGCGGACTATTGCTGATCGGTTTCCAAGGCCCCAGGCTATGTATACGGGGGCCTCGAAGTGTGGGACGAGTCTCTTGTAGCTGTTGACCAGGGGGGCGACGATCATGCTCATCGCCCTTGCGTGGCAGAGGATGCCTGCGACGTAGTTGAAGGCCATCTTCGAGAGCCCCGTTTCGCTGTCGCGGTTACCGAATAGGTTCTTCCCTGTCTTGAGGTCTGTAAGACTCTGGTGTACGTGACAGCCTGATCCGTTTGCGCCCCAGAAGGGCTTTGGCATGAAAGTCGCAGAGGCGCCGTGTTTCTCGGCTATCGTCTTTACGACAAGCTTGTATAGGGTCGCGTTATCAGCTGTCTTGAGCGCATCAGCGTAGCGGAAGTTGATCTCCTGCTGGCCCATGGCCACCTCATGGTGTATCTTTTCGAGCTGGAACCCAGCAGCCTCTAAGTTCATCATCGTCTCCAGCTTCATGTCTTCGGTGGGGTCCATTGGTGGTAGGTAGAAGTATCCACCGGAACCGTAGGGAGCTATGTTTCCGTTGCTCCGCTGGACGTAAAAATATTCGAGCTCTGGCCCCGTGTTGAAGCCCATGCCCTTCGCCTCGATCTCGTCGAGGGTTGCCTTGAGTAGTCCGCGACTGTCACCGTCGAAGGGAGTCTCATCAGGATTACCCAAGTACGTGAACATGACAGCGATGCCGGGGGTCTCCCACATGGGTATTAGAAACGTAGTTGGATCCGGGTGTACCGCGAGGTCACTGTGCTCAATGTTGACGAGCCCCAAACTAGAGCCATCGATACCTATCCCCTCATTGAGGGCTTTCGGTAGCTCGTACTCGGGGATTAGTAAAGCCCTCGGCATCCCATTAAGGTCGACAATGATTAAACGAATGTATCGTATATCGTGCTTTTTCACTTCTTCCATTAAAGGTGACACGCTTTCAGGATGAGTCAACGCGTTCTTATTCATAATGGGTGAGATATGTGGAAGTGCAATATATACTTTATCCAATATTTACTATACAAATGTATACTTATTAGCCTTAGAGATGATTTGGTCTACTGTTTCGATAGACTCGTGAGAAGAGCCCCAATCAGTATAGCTGCCCCGCCGAGCAAAGTGAGGAACGTAGGAACCAAACCGAATAGGGCGAAGGAGCCAATGAAAGCGGCAACCGGCTCGAGGTATAGCCAGACTGAAGCTTTTACGGCTTCGGTCTTGCTTAGGGCGTAGTTCCAAAGGAAGTATCCGCCGGTGCTGCATATTAAAGCTAGATAAAGTATGCTCCACCACTGGTTCACGCTGAGGGAGGAGAGAGCTCTCCAGTCGGATGTCAGGCTCAACGGGAGTAGGAAAAGCATCCCCCAGAGCGTTGTGTAGGCGGTCACCATCAGCGGCTTACCTATCCTCTTCATTAGCCGTCGACTGAGGGTGGAGTACATGCTCCAACAGACGGCGTTCCCGAGGAGGCAGGCGACGCCAACGAAGAATAACCAGTCGGTGTTGCCCACGATGAGCTTGGGAAGGGCGATGAGGGCGACGCCGGTCAGACCGAGCACGACTCCGAACCCTCTTTTAAGGTTGAACTTCTCCTTGAGGAGAAACGCGCCAGAGAGGCCGGTTAAAACAGGTATTAGCCCCGTTACGAGGACAGCTGAGACTCCTGCTCCAGCGTATTGAACGCCTGTGTACTGAAGCCAGAAGTAGATGCTTATGCTCAGGAAACCAAATAGGGCGAGCTCCTTCAGGTCCGCAATCGTGGGCTTATTTCCTCTCCGATATTCCCAAATTATGACTGGTGAGTAGATTGCCGACGCTATAATGAATCTCACAGTCGCGAGGATCACAGGCGAAAGGGTTGTTAACACCATGCTTGCGGCGACGAAGCTGAGCCCCCAGATTATCGAGACAAGGACCGCAGCCACGGTTCCGTAACCCTTCTCGCCCTGCAAACTCAGCCCCCACAAGATAATGAAATCAACCTATTCACTCTACATATATTAAACTTATGACAACTTTAATATACAAGTGTATAGATAAACCAAATTATAACGAATAGGAGACGAACTACTGATGTTCATGCTCGACGAGATAGACAAGAAGCTCCTCACGGAGCTCTTAAGGGACTCTAAAAGGAGCCAGAGGGAGCTGGCGAAGGCGATAGGCGTCAGCACAGCAACCGTCATCAACCATATTACCCGCCTCGAGTCAGCGGGAGTGATCAAGGACTACACCATCATGGTCGACTGGGAGAGGCTCGGCTACGAACTCACGGTAATCATTGAGATCACAGTTGCGAGGGGGAAACTGATCGAGGTACAGAAAACAATAAGCAAACTACCATACGTCTGTGGCGTATACGACATCACCGGAGAGATAGACAGCATAGTGGTTGCAAAGTTCAAGAACCGGCAGGAGCTGAGCGAGTTCCCCAAAGCGTTACTAAGTATGCCGGATATTGAGAGGACGAACACCCATGTCGTCCTCAACACGGTTAAGGAAGACTTCAGGATGCTAGAGAGCCTGAGGTAAACCTAATTCTTTTTCTTCCTCTCTTTCTCAACGCGTTCGAGATAGTCTTCCCTTGGTGGGGCGAAGCACTCTATGAGTACGGCGGGTTTTCCTCCAGTAGCGTCGAAGTTGTGTGAGATATTGGAGGGCGCGACGAATGTGCACTGCGCCTTTATGTGTATTTTCTCATCTCCCATGTAGAGGTCGCCCTCTCCCTCTTGGAGGTATCCGATCTGCTCATGGGGATGGCTGTGCGCCGGAGTGGGGAGCCCGGGCTCGATTGTGTTGATCATCATCATGCACTTCTCACCAGCCATGAGAATCTCACCGCGGCGTCCCTTAACCGTCTCCAGTTGAGGCGCATCTTTCCGCTTTACTATCTTTACCAAGGCGATCAGAATAATTTCAACCGCCTCCGCATTTAAACCGTTATAGAGCTCCAAGTTATTCAGCTAGCTTAGGCGACTAGCGAGGCTGAGATCCCTTTCCTCGAGAAAACCCTTGATCTCCCCCAGCGTCGGAACGTTTCTCCCTGCAGCCTTCTTCCCCACCTTTATGGCTCCTACGGCGTTCGCCAGAGTGGCGGTGTCGCTCTGCGGCCATCCTCTTAGCGTGCCATAGACTATGGCAGCGTCAAAAGAGTCTCCGGCTCCGGTAGTATCTATAACCTTCACTCTGAACCCGGGGTAATTTTCGATTCTGGAGGTAGTGTAAAAGGAGCAGCCCTCAGCCCCCCTCTTCAGGACGACCCTGCCAGCACCCAGACTGAGAAGACTCTCCGGCTTGGATTCGACCTCAAACTTGGAGGTAATCAACCCCATCTCCCTCTCATTGAGGATCAGGGTATCCGTTGCATTGAGGGCTTCGCGGAGTATGTCCGCCGAGATCAAGTCCACGACGGGGCTGGGGTCGAAGAAGACAAGTCGCCCCGCCACCGAGACGGCCCTCATTGCCTTCATTACCGCCTGTGAGATGGGGGTCTCCGCTAGCGGGTAGCCGCTGAGAAATAATGCCCTCGCGTTAGTTACGTAGTCTTCATCCAGCTCATAAGCGGTTAGGGTCCTAGATACTCCTTCCAATCCCACGTAAGCGTGTTTTCCCCTCTTCGTTAAAAGCACGAGACACCCCGAGGTTTTGCCTCCTATCCTAATTATGAGGTTCGATATGTCTACACCCTCTGCCTCGAGGCCGGCTCTATAGAAGTTGCCGAGGTCGTCGTCGCCTATACAGTCGACGACTCCGACTCGGAGACCGAGGCGCCTCGCCATTATGAGGTAGTTACTCGACCCTCCCATGTGCCTCTCCATGCCGTCACTGTGGAGGCTGTCCTCATTTCCTCTTAGAAACCGTGAAATTGGTATGACAATATCGACGACGGAGTCACCCACGGCGATGAGGTCGAGGGTCACATGTATCGCCTCGCATACTCCATGAGTCGCCTTGACTTATCACTGAGGTTAAGGTGATTCACCCTCTCGACGGTGTCGATGATGGGTTTGGGGAAGGCTTCGATGCCAGCGAAGGCGCCGGCTATTCCCCCCGCCATCGCGCCTATTGTGTCGGTGTCGCCACCCATGTTGGCTGTGAGGGTTATCGTTGCCATGGGGTCACCGTGGCCAGCGGCGAAGAGGCCTATAGCTGTTGGTATAGAGTCGGAGCTCGCAATGTCGGCGCCTATATTGGTGTAGAGTGCCTCCGCAGCGGCTTCCGGTGTCTTACCGTATACGAGTCTGGTCGCCATCGTAATCCTCCTTTCAATAGACGGGTAAGCTAGCTGAGCGCCTCGAACCTCCCCCATATTTGCCGCGCGCTTCGCAGCACTGACGACGGATTTGATAGTCGAATCGAGTCTTAGCGCCTCTGAAACAGCCGCTGCCACGGCACTGGACGCGGCGATGGCCACGCCGGTGTAGTGGGTGGGCATACAGACCTCTTCAACATCGTCAACCAGTTTCGCCATAGGACGAGCCACATTGATTATACCTATGGGTGAAATCTTCATGGCTCCGCCATTCGTTGTGCCTGCCTTCCCCGTCTCTGAGGGATCGTGCCCCGCCGTTAGCAACTGGACGGCTCTGATTGTGCTGGGCCCTAGTATCCGGGTCTCAAGTAGGTTGTTCTCTTTAACCCACTTCACAATCCTTTTCGCCATTCCCTGGCGATTCACCTTGCCGTCGGTTAGTATCATATCGACTATCTCCATGGTGAGCTGAGTGTCATCTGTTATCGATCCAAGGGGTAGCTTTCCATGTAGGAGATGGTCAGGTACCGGTGCTATTAGTCTGCTCACCTTACCATAGCGCCGCCTAACCTCGGTGGGGGTCCAACCAGCCATCGGCATACCGAATGCGTCACCCACCGCGACCCCCGTTAAACAGCCTTGTATCCTGCTGAGAAGGTGGTCGTCGAACTCTACTCTATTTCTTGCCATCGGGGGAATATCACCTAGATGATGGTGAGAAACGGCGTTCACGAGGATAAGACGGTTTCCGGCGCGGAGTTAATGTCCCCTGCGTAAGGTCCGACCGGGGAGCTTCCCCGTGTGCTTACCTTTATCTATGGTGAATACGCCGTTGCAGACGACGTAGGGTATACCCGTAGGGAATCTGTGGGGGTCGGCGAAGGTCGCCTCATCCTTTACCGTTTCGGGGTTGAAGACGACGATGTCTGCCTTGTAGCCCTCTCTTAGTAGGCCACGATCCTTGAGGCCTAGGCGCTGAGCTGGGGCGCTAGTCATCTTCCTGACCGCTTCCTCCATAGTTATCACCTTCTCCTCACGAGCGTACTTTCCGAGTACCCTGGGGAATGTACCGTAATATCTTGGATGAGGCTTACCCACTCCAAGGATGCCATCGGGGCTTATGGCGGAGCCATCGCTACCAACCATACCAATGGGGCTCCTCATAACGTACTTCACATCATCCTCGTCCATGCCGAACATGACGCTCAGTACCTGGGTGTTCTCCGCTAGGAGTAGGTCGCAGGCAGCGTCGTGGGGCTTCTTTCCCTGCTCCTTCGCTATCTCCGCGATCGTTTTCCCGTTGTATTGTGGGTTGTTCTTGGCGAAGACGACGAGGACACCGTCCCAGTCGCGCTCCATTCGCTGCTCCCGAGCCATCCGTTTTCGTTGCTCTGGGTCTCGGAGTCGCTCCATCATCTTCTCTGGGCCTCCTTCGTGTGCCCAGTGGGGGATAATAGCGGCGAGGCCTGTGCTCGAAGCGATATACGGATACTGGTCGTAGGTGACGTCAACGCCTCGGGCTCTCGCCTCCTCGACGAGGGCGAGACTCTGCTTGACCATTCCCCAAGCTTTCTTCCCTGATGCCTTGAAGTGGGCTATCTGGACTGGGAGCTCCGCCTTCTCTCCAATCTTTATCGCCTCCTTCACCGCCGAGATCAGAGAGTTGTTCTCCTCTCCCCTGATGTGGCTAGCGTAGAGGCCGCTGTGCTTCGCCGAGACCTTAGCAAGCTCTATAATCTCGGGCGTCTTCCCGTAGACGCTGGGTGGGTAAATGAGGCCAGTGCTAATTCCATAGGCACCGTCTCCCATGGAGTCGTCGACGAGCTTCTTCATCTTACTCAGCTCGGCATCGGTGGGTTCCCTGTCATCATAACCCATGACGTTCTGGCGGACTGTACCGTGACCAACCCACGTCGCGACGTTGAAGCTCACCCCCTGACGGTCCACGCGGTTAAAGTAGTCCTTCATCGAGACCCAATCAAATTTGAAGTCTTCCGGGACGTTGCCACGCCCGTACTTCTCCTTGTAGGCCTTCACATACTTGTTCATCGGTGCGGCTGAGTTCCCGCAATTACCAACGACCTCGACTGTGATACCCTGGTAGACCTTCGACTCGACTCGTGGGTCGACGAGGAGGGGGATGTCGCTATGGCTGTGAATGTCCATGAAGCCGGGGGCGACAATGTGCCCCCCTGCATTAACCTTCCTCCCCGCCTGCGCGTTCTGTAAGTTACCGATTGCCTCGATCTTGTCACCGACGACTCCCACATCGGCCCTGAACCAAGTATTCCCTGAACCATCGATGACGTGTCCACCCTCAAACAAGATGTCGAAACGCAAAACTTGTCACAGAGATATGGTGTGATTGGACGCGATAAAGAGTTTAGCATCTAACCCTAAGCCGCTCACGCGATGGTGGTAAGGTTAAATTGCTGGTTTAGTTATTGGAGTTTTTCCTTAAGAAGCCTGCCCAGCATCTGTATCCCGGTTACTATGTCCTCCTCGGGGGGGAGGCTGTAGTTGAGGCGCATGTAGTTATGGACAGGTTTTGTGAAGAATAGGCTCCCCGGTACGAAGGCGACGCCTTTAGCCACCGAGTCCTTGATGATCTCGTCGGTGTTAACGTTCTTCGGGAACTTTACCCAGAGGAACAACCCTCCCTTTGGCTCTTCCCACTTCGCCTTTTTCGGAAAACTCGTCTCCATCGCTTCAAGCATTATGTCTCTCTTCTTTCGGTAGACCCTGGTCACCTTCGATATCTGCCTTCCAACGTCGCCGCGCCTGAAGAGCTCCGCCGCAGCGTACTGGCTGAGCCCGTCGTTACAGATGCTGATATTATTCTTCGCCTCGATCATATGGCCGGTGAACTCGGGGTTCGCCGTTATCCACCCGATCCTCATGCCGGGGGAGACAATCTTGCTAAATGTGCTGGTGTACATCACCCTTCCGGACTTATCCATGCCGGCAAGGGGGGTTGGCATAGGCTCCGCGAAACTGATGTAGCCGTAAGGATTGTCCTCGAAGATTATGAAGTCGTGAGCTTCAGCAAGCTCTAAGACTCTCTGCCTCCTCTCCATCGTCATGAGGCTACTGTCAGGGTTCTGGAAGCTGGGAATAATATATAGCATCTTAGCCTTTTTTCCCACCGCCTTGATCTTCTTCAGCTTATCCTCTAGGATATCCACATTCATGCCATCGGGGCTGATGGGAATATCGACGAACTTTGGGTTAGACTGACTGAAACTGGACAGAGCCTGTAGGTAAGTTGGGGCACCGATGAGTATCGTGTCACCCTTGTCTATGAAGACCCTGCTGACGAGGTCAATTGCCTCCTGGCTGCCAGTGGTGACAATAATCTCCTTCGC
>MEZF01000062.1:0-6923 GCA_001774245.1 Candidatus Bathyarchaeota archaeon RBG_13_52_12 | reverse complement strand
CCCGCCGTACTGAAGCATCTCTGCCCAGTTCTGAGGGGAAGCTTCCTCGAATATCCTCTTCACCTCTGCAGAGGGGAGGCTCGGGACGTCGTAGCTGCCACCAGTGAACCTAATTAGCTTCACACTCGGCGCAGGGAGGAGAATCGAGTTCATCATACTTGGCGCAAATGTTGCGCCAAGCTTCGAGTAAAACTTCGTGGTTTTGAGCAAGGCAGTCGAACAGGTTAAGATCGTCTCGATATTTACATCTATTCCCTAGGTACGCCCTAGTATATCCAAGTAGGAATAATTATGGTATATTCCTACTTAGAGAAACCTTTTATCTCATTCAATTAAAATCTCATGAGTCGAGGATGTTAGGGCAGCGAAACTCAGCCTCGCCGCGTCCAGTGCCTCGGCCTGTCAATGTTTTGAGGTTTAAAACATGGTAGAGGAGATTAGGCTCCACGGTCAGGGTGGTCAGGGCGTCGTCGCTGCCGGTGAGCTTATTGCGATAGCTGCCTCTTACGAGGGCAAGTTCTGCCGCGCCTTCCCCATGTACGGGTCCGCTAGGCGAGGCGCGCCAGTCCTCGCCTTCGCCCAGATAGGAGACGAATCGGAGGCAACCAGATCCATGATCTACTACCCCAAGTACCTCATGGTGCTTGACTCGCAAATGCCGGAGATCAT
Source organism: Candidatus Bathyarchaeota archaeon RBG_13_52_12 (assembly GCA_001774245.1). GTDB lineage: Archaea > Thermoproteota > Bathyarchaeia > TCS64 > TCS64 > UBA8941. The sequence continues at coordinate 6,254 of MEZF01000062.1, read as the reverse complement.
GAACGTCACCACGGGCTTAGTCTCAGGGGGGGTCGTAATCTACAATACCCCTAAGAAGGCCGAGGACGCCGCGAAGCTCTTCAAGGCTAAGATTGGTAAGATTGCAGTCGTTGACGCGACAGCTATTGCACAACGCGTCATAGGGCGTCCCATTCCTAACACGGCGATGCTCGGTGCCTTCGCCATGACGACGGAGCTCCTTAAGTTGGAATCGATCTACAAGGCAATCGAAAAGAGGTTCCCTGCCAAACTCGCCACTGCTAACAAGGACGCAGTTAAGATGGGATACGATACTGTTGAGGTGAAGAGGCTGTGAGCCTAGACAAGAGTGTGATAAAGGGATTCGCCCTTATGGACATGTCCACAAGGGGAGGGCAGTACGTTGGCAACTGGCGTGTACTTATGCCAGAGATCGACGAGGCGAAGTGCATCGCCTGCGGCCTTTGCGCCACGATCTGCCCCGAAGCGGCCATCGCCGGGAAGCCCAAGGTGAAGCCGAAGATCGATATGCGCTTCTGTAAGGGTTGTGGCATCTGCGCTAACGAATGCCCACAGAAGGCGATTGAGATGAAGCAGGAGGCGAAGAAGTAATGGCTGATTTCGACGTAATACAGGGCAACAAGGCTCTAGCATACGGTGTCAAGCTAGCAAGGGTAGAAGTCATTCCCACTTACCCTATCACTCCTCAGACAACTATTATCGAATACCTTGCTGAGTTCGTCGCTAACGGGGAGCTCGATGCTGAGTACATTCACACGGACGGCGAGCATAGTTGCATGGGCGCGGCTGTTGGTGCTGCTTTAGCTGGGGCACGCGTATTTACCTCCACGTGCAGCCAGGGTCTTGCATACATGCATGAGTGCGTCGCCCAGGCTGTCAATTATCGCACACCGCTCCTCCTCGGGGTTACTAACAGGACCCTCGGATGGTACTGGAGCCTTGGCCCAGACTACAGTGACATAATGCCTGAGCTAAACCTCGGCTACCTGGTCAACTTCGCTGAGAGCAATCAGGAGGTTCTCGACATGACCCTCCAGCTCTACAAGGTCGCGGAGGACTATCGCGTTCTTCTTCCGACGATGATGAGTTTGGACGGCTTCTACCTCAGCTATAGCCAGGAGAGGGTTTGGATGCCCGATCAGAACTTGGTCGACAAGTGGCTTCCACCATATAAGGCGCCTTACCCCGTGGATCCGACGATCAACGACAAGTTCCCTACTGCAAGCATACCCTCCGTTATGCACACCCCAATGAGGCGCATCTACGAGGAGGTCCTCCAGGATAGCAAAAAGGTCATACAGGAGGTCGACGCCAGCTTCGGGAAAACATTCGGCCGCCACTACGGTGGACTCATCGAGGAGTACAAGACGGAGGGCGCTGAGGTACTTCTAGTTACAATGGGCAGCATGACGACCGCTGCGCGCCGCGCCATCGACAAGCTCCGCTCCGAGGGCGAGAAGATCGGCCTCATCAAGCTACGCTTCATGCGTCCGTTCCCAGACATCGAGATGAGGGAGATTGCTGGCAAGGTCAAGGCCATAGGAGTCGTCGACCGCATGATGCTACATGGAACCAGGGGCGGAGGCGCCTTCCAAGACGTGAAGGCAGCCCTCTACAACAGCAACGTCAAGGTGCCACTACAGGGTTTCGTTACTGGCATGGGTGGCGAGGACATCCCCATCGACGACATGTACTCGATGGGCAAGAAGGTGCTCCAGGTCGCCAAGGCTAAACGCATCGAAAAGGAGGTTGAGTTCATCGAGCATAAGCTCACTGAAATGGGTAAGCCAATCGAAGTTGAGTGGGCAGAGCCCATTTACCCTGGCAGCGACGGATGCGCAGGCTGCGGGGCCAGCATCATAGTCAGGCACCTCCTCAAGGTACTCGGCCCCAACACAATCATCATAAACCCCCCGAGCTGTAGTGGTGTTAACTACGGTCAGGCAGTCCGCGTCCCATGGGTGCTCGCTAACTTCGCGGCGGCCGCTGCTTATGAGACAGGCGTCTACCGCGCCCTCAAGAAGAAGGGTAAGGCTGACAAGGTCTACATCACGAGCTTCGCCGGAGACGGAGGCACTGCTGACATCGGCCTGCAAAGCCTCTCTGGCGCCGCGGAGCGTGGTGAGCTAATAATCTGGCTCTGTTACGATAACGAAGCATACATGAACACCGGCATCCAGCGCAGCGGCTCTACACCTCTGTTCAGTGTCACAACTACGACACCAGCGGGTAAGGTCATTCCCGGGAAGCAGGTCCGGCGGAAGAACCTCGAGATGATAATGGCAGCCCACAGGATACCTTACATAGCGACGGCGAGCCTCAGTTACCTCCCCGACTTGGAGAGGAAGATAAAGAAGGCCGTTGAGGTAACGAAGGCTGGGAAGGGTTTAGCCTTCCTTCATGTCCAACAGCCCTGTGCGACGGGATGGTACTTCCCCGAGAGTAAAACTGTTGAGATCGGAAAGCTCGCAGTCCAGACCGGCGCATGGCCTCTAATGGAGATAGATGAGGGAAATTTTAAGCTCAACGTGAAGCCGAAGGAGTTGCGACCCATCGCAGAGTACCTTAAGCCCCAAGGGAGATTCCGCCATTTGTCGGAGGTTCAGTTAGAGTATCTGCAGAAAGACGCCCAAATTGAGTGGAACGCACTCCTTGAGCTTGAGAAGAGAGGTCGCTTCCCAGGCTACTAACCTATTTCTACAAGGCTACTTTACCTATCGCGAAGACGGTGTGCCTAGTTTTTTCGGCTTGGACAATCTTACCGCCCGCGACTTCCACCATCTCCTCAAGCATGCGGTTGCCGCATTCCTTCACCGTCTCATCACCCAGCAACACCGGACTAGCATCGAAATCGATAATATCTTCGAGCCTTTCCACGGTTTTCTTCGTAGCCGTTATCTTAACGACGGGGGCTAGGGGTGAACCGGTGGGATTACCGCCCCCCGTCGTATAGGCGAGTATCTGCGCCCCAGAGGCGAGCATGTCAGCAGCTGCACAGCTGCCTATGCCATGACTCGTGTTCATAACCCACAATCCCTTGCCGCTAATTCTTTCCCCAGGGCTGAGAACGCCACGTATCGTCGTGGTGCCACCCTTCCTAACGCCACCAAGGCTCTTCTCTACGAGGGTCGTGAGGCCCCCGGCGATGTTACCGGGCGTGGGGTTTCCCTCCCTAAGGCTGTGTCCCATCCTCTTGTAGTACTCCTCAAGCCTATCAGTCATCGCTATAATCTTATCACCAATCTCCTTAGTGGCAGCCCTCCTAGCCATGAGACCCGCGGCTCCGTAGAGACCGCCTGTCTCTCCTATGATGACCGCCCCGCCCAATTCGATCAGTTTATCCGCCATAGCACCCACGGCGGGGTTCGACGCTATGCCCGAACCAGTGTCGCTGCTACCACACTGCGTCGCGATGGTCAGTTCGTCGACGCTGATGTTTGTCTTATCCGCCCCTTTGATCTCCTTCTTGAGTTCACCCACCATCTCGACCCCCCTCTTGACGGCTTTTGCGTTGCCACCTTCGTCGTGTATCCTTATGTGGCGCGTTGGCTTATCCCCCGCCGCCTTCAAGAGCCTTGTTGCATCTATCTGCTCACAGCTCAGGCCAACTGTGAGAACTGCCCCGACGTTAGGGTGGCTCACAACACCCTCCAGAACCCGTAGGGTGTGCTCTTTCTCTGACCCCACCTGGCCGCATCCCCCCTCATGGGGAAAGACGTTGACGCGCATAGCCTCCGCTATACTCCTTGCAACAGAGACGCTGCAGAGGACGGTTGGGACGACAGCTACGTAGTTGCGGACTCCCGATCGACCATCGTGACGCCTATAACCCATGAAGGTCGTCTTCATAGCTTCCTCACCTCGTCGACTATGTCCTCAACGTTGTGGATGTGGACGTGGTCGCCAACCGGTATCTCGGCGGTTGCTCTGCCTATCCACTCGCCAAACTTTATGATGTATCCACCCTTAGGTATTCTCGATAGGGCGAACTTGTGTCCCTCCGGGATATCCCTCAGGAGCTTGATGTTCTTCATGCCAGCTTCGATAACCTCTCCCTCCTTGAGCATCTCCACGACTGTAGCGACATTGTCCCTATCATCGACGACGACGTACCTACGCTTTCCTGCCAATTCTGTAACCTCTGAGACCACTGATACAGTATCCTTTCAGCGATCGTTTAGGGTGTTCGATGGTTGAACCGTTATATCCCAATTCATGGGTTTTTACTCTGATAGTTATGCCTAGGAAGGTCACCGTTGAGGATGTCGAAGCCCTGGCGATTGGTGGCACGATTCTCGGTGGGGGTGGCGGCGGTTGGCCCGAGGAAGGACGAGCCGCCGGTAAATTGGCGATGGAGCTCGGTGGGATCGAGCTATGGTCTCCTGAGGAGACCCCCCGCGAGTGGAACGTCATCACCATCGCAGCCCTAGGGGCGCCCACGCAGAAGGGGGAAACGAAGGCCCGTCACTTCATACGCGCAGTACAGATGCTCTGGGAAGCCGGTGTAGAGTTCGACGGCGTAATCGCAGCCGAGAATGGCGGTCACAACAGCTTCGGTGGCTGGATACCAGCTGCGGCGCTTGGCCTGCCCGTTGTTGATATACCTGGTGATGGCCGTGCTCATCCAACCGCCATGATGGGGAGCATGGGGATCCACCGTATCGACTACAACTCAGTGAAGGCGGGAGTCACCGAGGGAGCCGAGATGGTCAGTTGGGGCACACTACAGAGGACTAGCAATCAGATCCGCTTCATGGCGGGTGACTGCAAGGCTCTCATCGCCATGGCCCGCGACCCAATATCAGTAAAATGGTGCCTCGAACATGGCGCCCCTGGTGCCATCCAGCAGGCCATCGATCTCGGCAAAGCCTACTTAAAAGCTAAAAAAGGCGAGGCAGCTGTGAAAGCCGCCGCTAAGTTCCTCGGTGGAGAGTTGAAAGAGAAGGGAAAAATCGTTGAGATGATGACCGAGGCACGGGGAGGCTTCGACGTCGGTTATATGACCATTAAGGGGGAGAGGACTTGGGAACTTGGTTTCGTCAACGAGTATATGACGATGGATAGCGGTGGCAGACGCCTTGCCACCTTCCCAGATCTCATGACCACATTCAACGCCGAAGGGGACCCAGTCACCAGCGCTGCCCTAAAACAGGGCGATGGCGTCTACCTGGTTAATGTACCTAAGGAGAGCATCAAGGTCGGCGACGGAAACAGGTATCCCGAGATCTATGAACCCGTCGAAAAAGCCCTCGGAAAACCTATGGTCAAGTACCTGAAGGGGTTCCTCAAGCAATAGCCTCATCCGACCTTTTAAAAAAAAATCGGGGACGTATAATAGCCCTTTTACTTATCACTGATTAAAAGTCACGTTCCATGAGCGTGAGTTTCTGATATCCGCCTTTCTTGACTGCCTTTTTGTAGACGTGATCGGCTACGATGACGTCCTCGAGGGCGAGGCCGATGTTTATTGCGAGTATTCTCTCACGTGGATTCTCTCTCCCCTTTTTCTTTCCCGCGACGATCTCACCTAACTCGGCGTAGAGCTTTGGCATCCCGTCTGGGAACGCTCCCTGTTCGTGGAAGTGCTCCGTCTGCTCCCAGCTGTCGGTAACGAACTTGTCAACGGTTAGTATTGCATCACCATACCACGCTCGGCTCGCCTCTAAACCCATCCCTAGAGCGCCCGCCTTGAACCAATCATTTTTCACAAGCGGTTTCGGTAGCCTCTGCGTCGCTGTGAGAATGATATCGCTACCCTTCGCTGCTTCCTCAACACTCCCCACCGGGCTGATCTCTACCCCCACCTGCTTCTCGAAGTCCTTCTTGAATCTCTTTGAGGCATCGGGATTGATGTCATAGGCCCTCACAATTTTGAGTGTCCTCACGACCTCCTTCAGGGCGACGAGGCTCATTCTACCCTGTACACCGCAGCCAACAACGCCAAGGGTCTCCGACCCCTTCGAGGCGCAGAACTTCGCCGTCACAGCGGAGACTGCAGCGGTCCGAACCGCCGTTATCCACCTGCAGTCCATGATCGAGGTGGGTAACCCCGTTTCCATGTCATTTATTATCATTACGCCGAGTATCTGGGGGAGCCCCAGCTCCCTGTTGCTCGGATAGCCGCTAACCCACTTGATTCCACCGATCCCAAGGCTCCGATAGTAAGCAGGCATCGCATGTATGAGGATAGCCGCTAACCCACTTGATTCCACCGATCCCAAGGCTCCGATAGTAAGCAGGCATCGCATGTATGA
>MEZF01000061.1:21491-36001 GCA_001774245.1 Candidatus Bathyarchaeota archaeon RBG_13_52_12 | reverse complement strand
ATGGGTCTAGCTGCCGCCGCGCTCTACATCGCCTGCGTAATGAACGAGGAGAAGCGCACGCAGAAGATGATCGCGGATGCTGCTGGCGTGACCGAGGTCACCATCAGGAACCGGTACAAGGGTCTTAAGGAAGCCCTTAAGCTCGACATATAAATTCTCGAATCCTTTTTATTTAAACCACAAACGCCCTCGCTGTGTGATTCTAGTTCACTATAGTCGTTAACCCTTTTATTCTGCTCATCGTGGTATCCGGTGGGTGCTTTAGGAGTTATGGGTGAACCGGTGACTTATCTAACTGAGGAGTCTTATTGCCCCGATTGGCTGAAGGAGGGTGTTACTGAGGCCAGCTTGAAGGCGGTTCTCGGGGCTAAGGTTGAGATTCAGCGACTCGGCAGGGAGTTGGCGAAGGCTGAGAGGTTCTACATCGTCGGGAGTGGTGGGAGCTATAGTGTACAGTTCCCCGTCAGGTATCTCGCTGAGAAGTATTCGGATGTCCCCCTCCTGCAATTTAGTGGCTGGGAGTTTCTCGAGAGGATGCCATGGGCTGCGAATGAGGGCTCCGCCTGCGTCTTCATCACGCAGAGTGGGAAGACGAAGGAGGTCATCAGGGCTATGGATTGGGCAAAGAAGAATGGCGCCCTCACTATGGGGCTGAGCCAGAGACAGGACTCCGTTATCAACAAGGCCGGGGATCTCGGCTTCGGGACCGGTGCCCGTGGCGTCACTATGGGTAAGCTCTCGACCCTCTACCTTCTCTTCGGGACGGTGCTGAAGGAGAAAGGCTTCGAGGTGGGAGGCAGAATGATCAAGGCAGCAGAGTCTCTGCCGAGCGTGCTCCCCCCGATGATTCCGAAGGCGAAGGAATTCGCTAAGAGGACAGCGATCAGGTTCAAAGATGACCGGGAGATGTACGTCCTCGGAGGCGGAATAAACTGGGGACTCGCTTACCAGTACGCTATATGCACGTTGCAGGAGATGTGCTGGGTACACGCTACCCCGATAAATTACTCGGAGTTCCGCCATGGCCCGGTCGAGATGTTCGCACCAGGCACACCTTCGATCTTCCTGAGGAGCAGGGGGAATGAGGGAGAGCTAGAGAAAGCCGTGGTAAATTGGTGTACGCAGAACGGGGTAAGGGGGATCGTTTTGGACAGCCAAGGTGTTGAGGTGGATAATCTTATCACCCCATTTACCCTCTTCATCGAGCTTGAGTGGTTGAGTTACTACCTGAGCCTCGCCAAGAACAGAGACATGTCCCAGTGGCGTTACTACGACAAAGTTGAATGGTAGTCGAATAATGTCATCTTTCCCGTGCGCGATGCTGAATGGCTCGTATATCATAAAATGAAAGAGTACACCCAGAACAAAGAATAACAGTTGATGTTAAATTAGATATACTCAGGGAGAGCGTTTCGAGACATGGTTCCTAGATACAGAGGTTCACCGTTCGTAGACGATTCAGACATGAAGGCTGCAATGGAGGACTCGAAACACATCGCAGCAGGCATCGCATTGCCAATCTACGAGGAGATAAAATTGAACAACACGGTGCTCAACCTCGACCACGTTAAGCGGTACATAGACAAAGCCAGCAAGTTGTCTGTGAAGGATTGCGTATGCCGGGTTAAACGGAAGCACTGTGATGCTCCAGTCGATAATTGCCTGATGCTCAATGACGCAGCTGAGATGAGCATATTGAAGGGCTCATCGCGTGAGGTCTCCGCTGATGAGGCTCTGAGGATCGAGGAGAAGGCGCATGATGCTGGATTGATACCTATGGCCTACATTAGGACCGACACCCCTAAACCTGAGGGTGTAAACTTCATCTGCAACTGCTGCTCCTGTTGCTGCGGCACCCTTGGCGTGAGTCTAAAGCTTGGAAAGGATATTCACCTAGTGAAATCAATCGCAACGACCATCACGGACTTCGCAAACTGTAACGCATGTGGAGCTTGCGTTGATTGCTGCCACTTCGGGGCAAGGAAGGTAGTGGATGGAAAGCTCGATTATGATAAGGACCTGTGCTTCGGATGTGGCCTTTGCGTCAGCTCATGTCCGTCAAAGGCAATTTCTCTAATTCAACTTCAGTAGCGTGCAAATAGAGACTTCGTGTGATCAGGGACAAATTGTAGTGTCTCCGGATACTCAAACAATGGTACTTGATTGGTTCGCTATGCGGTAGGGACTCTACTTCCTAAGCCTCTCGCTGACATCTAAGTAATATCTGACCTTCCCCCAATCGACCCAGCTCGACTGGCTGCCCATCCCCACGTTCAGAACGCCCGCCCCTTGCAGGATCTGGCACGGCTCTCTGCTTAGCGTGCCCGCGCTGCGCCCCCGCTTCTCTATGATGTGCAGGTCGTTAATGTGACATGCCACCGTCATCGCGATTACGGCCTCATTCTCATCTATGCCTCGCTCATGACAGTAGTTAGCGTAGCGCTGATACGCACTTCCAAAGTGGCGCTCCATGTGGACCACTCTGCAATCTACGACCCTAGTTCTTGAACCTGCTGTTTTATATTACTTAACTTCTATCGCTCAGCTTTAAACTCGGCGCGTCGACGCTGCTGTTCATGGTACGCTGGTACATTTAAGCGCCTCGCGCGCGCAAACCGTGTAGATTATCTCACTTATTGAGGGCCACCCCATCCACCTAGACGTTTACAGGTCTCAGTGGCCGCCCTGTGTCCCTCCTTTATGGCATCGGGTATCGATGAACCCTTCAGCCTCGAGCAGAGGAAGGCAGCGATGTAGCTGTCACCTGCACCAAGTGTATCAATCACCTCGACGGGCTCCGCTTTTCCCCTATAGATTCGATCCCCGTTAAATACGATAGAGCCGTGCTCGCCAAGAGTCATGACTACGATGCCCGAAGTTTTCGCCTTAAGTTCCCTGATCTTCTCCTCGGGTTTCAAATCTTTCATAATGAGTTCCTTACCGCTGAAGAAGCTGTAGTCAAGCCATGGCATCACCTCTAGGCCCTGGTGCACTAGCTGGTTGCTAAAGTCACAGCTAAGGAGGGGGTGGCCGTCTCGTTTAATATCGTGGATGTGCTCCCTGCCGAACCCCCAGATGGAGTAGTGGACGAGGTCGTGGGTCCTCACCCTGGGGAGTAGAGACGCAGGAAATTTCGCGTTTTTCTGGACGCCCTCAACGTAGCTATCGAAAACGCGGTCACCGCCGCGGATCAGAATGTTGGTAACAGCGGATTCACCTGGTTGACGAATGACACCGTCTGTCGCCAGTCCCTCACGTCTCATCTGGTCTACCAAGAAGTCACCCGCCTCATCGTCTCCCACGACGCCAATGTAGTCGGCCTCGACACCTGAAATTCTGTGGGCGTAAACGGCGACGTTGAGAGCATTCCCCCCTGGGAATCGCCTACCCAGCTCTGTGTAGTTATCAATGCAGTTGTCCCCGATGGCGAGGAGCCTCATTCCGAGTCCCTTAAACCTCTCTCCAGGCTAATTTATCTGGATCGCTATGGAACTCGATGTGAGCGCGAGTGGATTCTATCCTGGTTTCTGAGTCCTTACAGCGTCACGGATCTCCCTCGCCTCATCCCCTTTAATTTCCGCGTGCCAAAAACGCATAAACATACTTTTATCACCACCCTCTTTCTGGTACTCGGATGCCTGGATCACCATCTCCAGCTTGTCCGCGTCCCTGACGAGCCTCGCCTCGTCGGTTAGAGTGCCGGAGAACTCTCGCCACGCGGATCGGTAAGTCCCTCGAATATCCCCGGGTAGCTTTTCGAGGAGTCTCATCATTGCAACATCTTCCGCGTGTTTGAAACCCTCGAGGTCCGTATGCTTTTGTGTAGGGGTCAGATCACCGGTCTCCGCCTCGGCGAGGTCGTGGAGTAGCGCCATCCGTACGGCCTTCAGTGCATCAAGGCCCTTCAAGTCAGCTAATACCAGTGAGATAAGAGCAACGCGGAAGCTGTGGTCGGCCACCGACTCTGAATCGGGTACACCGCACTCTACCCAGCCCGTCCTCGACAGCTTCTTGAGTTTGCCGGCCGCAGTTATGAAGTCTATGAGCCCGTTGGAGTCCACGGATAGGATGCCGGTTCCTTGGCTATTTGAGGGGTTTGCCGCATCGTGGGCATTTCTTCTCTTCCCAGAATATTGGCGACCCGCAGGAGTGGCATACCCACTTAGCTCCCTGTTCCTTGAGCCAGGAATCAGTGTTGCCTGAGGTCACCCTGCTTAGGTTCTCGCGGAGGCTCTCCCCCTTCTTCACGAAGTAGCGGTCCATGCTCTCGAACTTTTCACATTGACCAGAGACGTATTCGGGGCACTCGCTGCAGTACTCGTAGCCCTTGGAGTTCATACATTCACGGCGTGGGCAGTCGACTCCGTGCGAGTCTGGCTTCAGATTGTGACAGCCATCGCAGGTCATCCTGTTGGGGGGCGTCTTCCACACGTTTCGTGCAAAGGTTTGCGCCTCCCTGTCGCCCCGTGTACCCCTGTAGATGGGGCATGCCCCGCAGTATATCCCACAGCGCCCTATCATGTCCTTATTCGTCATGTGTATTCCTCGGTTAACGCTTAATAAAAGCGGGCTGGTTCCCACAGAGACCCTGGTGAGTTCTGGTTGGAAAAAGACTAACTGGGGTTGATCTTGTTTACGACGTCCCAGATCGCAAGCCCCTCGCGCTCCGCGAACCCGAGTACGTTCTCTGCTATCCAGGGCTTGTCCTGACACTCCTTTCTGACCGCATCGAAGAGTACGGTGGGCGTGCATGGGGTCTTCAGCCCTTGGTTCTCGATGAGTATGGCGAGGTTATCTGCGAAGATTAGCGCCCTGTCCAGCACAGTGATGGGTTTAACCCCTGACCTATAGTCATGGGACTTTATCGCGTGTAGGCTGGTTTCTGGTAGCCTACCCGCCAGCATCTCGGCTGTCCTGTGCCCGTGGGTGGCAGGCTCGTCCTCGGTCGCGTCTTGGTCCAGGTCGTGGAGAAGACCGACGAGACTCCAGTCCTGCGGGGCCGCGGCGAACCCGGGGGCGAGGACCTCCATAATTTTGGCTACTAGGACTGAGTGGAAGAACTTGCTGGAGCCCTCCAGTAAGCGGTAGGCTTCCCCCTCGGTGATCCCCGCCATCAAAAGAAAATAGGTGTTGAAGCTTAAAAGAGAGGCGGACTAGGCTAGCTTGCAGACCTTCCTTATCGCGGCGAGCATCTGGTCGTTGTTGGGCGGGCAACCCACTACGTAACAGCCCTCCTCCTCCTGCGCCTTAAGGCACGTCCCCATAACTATCGGGGTATTCTTTAGTCCCTTCGGCACCTTCGCGTTAGCGCCCACAACTATGAAGAGATCCCTGATTTCACCCATCTTCTTCATCTGCTCGAGGTCATAGACAATACTGTGGATCGTGCCTCTGCAAGCGCTGCAGGCACCATCGCTGATCACAGTGATGCCTTCGCCGAACTCGAGGTCGGTAGGCGGTCTCTTAAACTTCCTCGCCACCTTCTCTATAGGCTCCCCAACTATCTCTAACTTCTTCGGGTCAAAAAGGCCAATTCTTAGTCCCTCCTTGAGGTAATCCAGCTCCTCGACGTCGAAGCCCATCACCCTACTCGCAGCCAGGTCTAGGCTCCAAAGGTCCTTAGATGCCATGAGGGTGTTGAGTGGGACGACCTCTCCGAAGCTAGGACCGAGGCCCTCCATCGCGTTGACAGCGTCGAGGACCGTGAGGTCAATTGGCACCACTCTACTCAGGTCCACGACGGCCTTCACCAAGCCGATCCTGTGGAAGATCCTCTTCCAAGTCTTCGGGATGACCCCCTTCAAGTTCTTGACGCCTAGGGTGACGAGGAGCTGGTCGTGGGTCTTCATCACAGGCATATTGATCCTGACATCTGCCCCCATGAAGGACTTAGAGACTTGTATCTTATCGATGATAATGTGACCGGGGACTGGGATCTCGATGAGCTCGTCCTTATCCACGTTGACGACGCTAGCGCCGAGTGCCTCGGCGGCGGCCTTGACTCCGCTCTTCTCCAGCGCCTCGTCGGTTGGGGTGAAGTAGCCTGATCCTTCGACAACCTGTACCTCGCTGGCTCCGGCTTCCTGGCACAACGTGATCATCGCCTCGATGATCCTCTTATCCGTGAGGACGCCGGGCTTTGAGACGCGTCCGGTCACGACATTAGGCTTCAGCGCTACGACGTCGCCTTTCTTCACGACGCTACCAAGCCCGCCTACCAGGTCTATTGACTTCTTCACGAGCCCCTTTATCTCCGCGTCCTTAGGAGCCTTGGCGCTCCTTACTATAGAGACTCTACCCATAAGCCATCAAGGGAACTAGCCTCATGATGGGATATGAAACTGTTCCCGTGTGTCATGTGTACTTCGCTGGCTTGAGTAAGCAGTAAATAAGCTGGGAGCCAATTGGGTCTTGGTTGATTTGAGCGGCACCATTGACTTCATCGGCATAGTCGAAAAGGTCGAGGGGGACTACTCCACTTTAGCCATATACCCGGAGTACGCCTCAGGACTGGCTGGGCTCGACGCGTATAAGCGCCTCTACATTCTGTACTGGCTCCATGAGGCCGATAATCACGCCCAGAGGGCGACTCTGCGCGTCATTCCCAGGCGCCACGGCGCAACCGAGGAGAGGGGCGTCTTCGCCTCACATAGCCCCCACCGCCCCAACCCTATCGGCCTCACGACCGTCGACCTCCTAAACATAGAGGGTAATAGGCTCCTAGTCTACGGCCTTGACGCATTTGAGGGCTCACCCATAGTGGACATCAAGCCGGAGGTGCACGACTAGCCCACTCGAACACCTCGCCCTGCTTCAACCGCGCGTGGAAACCAATCATTAAATACCATAAATCAACTCAAGATGTGAGGTACAACCCGATGGTCAAGACCACGGTGTCATTGATAAAAGCCGATATAGGAAGTGTCGCCGGACACTCCGTCGTCGCCCAACCCCTCTTCGAGATAGCGAAGAAAAAGCTAGCAGAAGCCCAGAAGTCAGGCCTGATTAACAGCTTCCTCGTCTTCAACGCGGGGGATGACCTGGAGCTCCTCATGACCCACTTCAAGGGCGAGAACCACCAGGATATACACAAGCTCGCGTGGGACACGTTCCTCGACTGCACGAAGAAGGCGAAGGAGCTCAAGCTCTACGGGGCGGGACAGGACCTCCTCAAGGACGCCTTCAGCGGCAATGTCAAGGGCATGGGCCCCGGGGTAGCGGAGATGGAGTTCGAGGAGCGTGGCAGCGACCCCGTCATCGTCTTCGCCGCCGACAAAACCGAGCCCTCGGCATTCAACTACCTTCTCTACCGCATCTTCGCCGACCCCAGCAACACGGCAGGACTGGTCATCGACCCCAAGATGACGGGCGGGTTCAAGTTCGAGGTCTTCGACGCCTACGAGGACAAATCCGTTGTCCTCGAGTCCCCGAAGGAGCTCTATCAGCTCATCGCCCTAATCGGAGCCACTAGCCGCTACATGGTAAGCAAGGTCTGGCGCACAAGCGACAGCGAGATAGTCTCCGTAAGCAGTACGACGAAACTCAGCCTAATCGCGGGCACATACGTTGGAAAAGACGACCCCGTCTGCCTCGTCCGTGGCCAGAGCGGATTCCCAAGCGTCGGCGAGATCATCGCCCCCTTCCAGCACACATACCTCGTCGCCGGATGGATGCGTGGTAGCCACTGGGGCCCATTCATGCCAGTGGGGCTCAAGGACAGCAAATGCACCGTCTTCGACGGTCCCCCGAGGATAGTGTGCCTCGGCGTCCAGATATCGAACGGCAAGCTCGCAGCGGATGACGATGGAAACCCATTGATAGTCGACTTCTTCGAGGACGTCGCGTTCAACGGCGCCCGGCAGGAGGCGATTCAGATGAGCCAATTCCTTCGAAGGATGGGCGAGTTTGAGCCCGCACGCCTAGGACCAGAGGCGATGGAGTACACAACCCTCCCACAGGTCCTCAAGGCGCTTGAGCCCCGATTCAAGAAGAACAAGTGAGCCATTGGGGCTCGGCGCTTTTTCTAGAGACTCGAAATGACCTTGTCGGCGAAGACCTGCACATCAGCCATGTCGGTGAAACTGAGTGTTATCAGCCCTATCCCCTTATCGACGTACTCAGAGATCTGCGCTGAGACCCTCTCGGGGGTGCCAAAGCCTGGGCCGATCCTTTGGCGGAGCGCCTCAGGTGACTGCCCACGCATAGCAGCCACCTTCTTTAACTTCTCTTCTGCTTTGGCCTCCGTGCCCCCGAGGAGTATGCTGAAGCCCGTCGCCTTCCTTATAGAGTCGTAGTCCCTTCCGACCTTCTCACAGTGGCCGCGGAGCGCGGAAGTCTTCGCCTCAAGCGTCTTCAAGTCCCCAGTAAAGAAGTGACTTATGTTGGCGTGCTTTGCAGCGAGTTGCAGTGTAACCTTCTCCCCTCCTCCCCCAACCATTATTGGGATTGGCTTCTGCATCGGCTGGGGCTTGTTGAGGACGTTCTCCACGTTGTAGAGCCTCCCCTTGTAGGTGAAGTGCTCGTTCTCGAACATCCCCCTGCAGATCTCAATGGTCTCGCGGAGGCCGCGGAGCCTCTCTGCAGTCGGAGGGAACCTACCCATGAAGCCTTCAAACTCGTCCACGTGCCAACCGGCACCGATGCCGAAGATGAGCCGCCCGCCTGAGATTATGTCGACGCTTGTCGCTATTTTTGCGAGCACCGTGGGCTGCCTGTAGCCGTAGCAGCCTACGAGGGGGCCGAGTTTGACCCTCTTCGTCACCGCGGCGAGGCTCGACAGTAGCGTCCAGCACTCAAGGGGGTGGTTCTCCGGCCCCTTAGGGTTCCACATGTTCATGAAGTGGTCCGTTGTTGTGAAGAGGTTGTAGCCGCTGGCCTCGACATTGAGACAAGCCTCACTCATATAGTTCCAGTCTTTTCCCTCTGAGGGAATATGGACACCGAACCAGACATCTTTCGCCATATGAATCACGATATGGAGGGGAATCATCGGATTAGAACGTTGCCAAACGTCGTCAATGGATAGCGAGTGAGCTGACTGAAGCAACTAGGAACGTGAAAAGAGACAGGATGCAGGCGGCGGCGACAACGTCCCGCCTAGATCTGTTTTCAGTCACCAAGAAGTTCCCAAAGAGAAAAACTGTAAGTGGCACAACGCTCGCCAGTGCAATGATGGTGCCCAAGAAAAGGGTTAGTATCACCGTGGAAGCTAAGCACAGGAGCAGTGCGAAGCGCATACACGTTCTCCAGCCAAACCTGGCGACGAGATTCATCTTCCCACCGACCCTATCAGCCTCCATGTCTGGAAGCTCAAGACTCAGACCCAAGACGAAGCCGTAAAGCACGAGGGCGGCTGAACAGAGCATAAAACCCGTGTCAAGGGAGCCTCTTACGGTGAGATATCCCGCTGCTGGAACACCGAAGCCGGTACCGACGGCTATGGCGGCTTCACCAAGTCCACGGTATGCAAGTCGAAATGGAGGTAGGGAGTAGAGCCAGCCAAGGATATTCGCTATTAAGGCGAGGGGGACGATGAGTGGGGACACGCCAAGCGCAGCGGCTAGCCCAGCCAGGGCTACGGAGGATAACGAGAGGATCCTGGCCACCCCCAAAGCAGGTAGCAGGAGGTCGGTCCTACCCACAAGCAAGTTACTCCCCCCGAAAATCTTCTTCGGCGCAGACCGGTCAAGCTCCGCATCGAAGTAGTCGTTACTGAAATGGGTTGAGAGGTCCCCAAGAGCCACCACGGCGTAGCTGACGACGAGGAGGATCGGGTTGAAGACACCGCCCCCAGCGAGTCCAAGTAAGGCGCCGAGCCCGTATCCCAGGGAACCGCCGAGGAGGATCGGCAGCCGAATAACCCGAAGTAGCCCCCACATTCCTCCCATCTCGACGCACCCTTAGTCTACCAAAAACGACGCTGGAAAGGTATTTTAATTAAACTGAAGGATACCAACCAATCTGCAGTGATGACCGTGGAGAAGATCAAAGCTTACATCGACCTTACACGCATCCAGTTCTTCTTCGTCTGGCCCCTTCTCTTCCTCTCCGGCCTCTTTCTCAGCTTTCTACGGTACGGCGGCTTCGACTGGCAACTCGTTGCGAAAGCGGCCACCATCGCTCTCCTCGGATTTGAGGCGGGATTCGTCCTAAACGACTACGTCGACCGCCACCTCGACGCGAGAGACATTGAACACGACAAGCTGACGAAGTACTGGCGCATCTTTGGCCGTAAGCCCCTCGCCTCGAGGCTGATCCCAGCGAGGAACGCCGCCATACTCATCGTCATCCTCGCTTCGGTATCCGCCGCTCTTATCCTCACACTGCCCTCGCCTAATTCCTACTGGATCCTCATAATAATGCTCTACAGCTACGCAGTCGAGGTCTTCTACCAGATCAAGAAGAGAAAACAAGGTCTCCCCCTCGCACAGCTCATTGGGCGAACAGACTTTAGCCTCTTCCCCGTCGCAGGGTACCTCGTCAATGGACAGCCTGACATTGTCCCCCTCCTCTACTTCCTCTTCTTCTACCCCTTCGCCCAGGCACATCTGGGTGTGAACGACCTCATAGATGTTGCCAACGACAAAGTAAGGGAGATGAAAACAATACCTGTTCTCTACGGGTTGAAGGGAACAGGTAAATGGGTTCTAGGCTTCACAATAATCCACCTCATCGGCGCCATCGCCTTCGCATCGATCCTGAAGCCGGCGGCTATGATCGGAATAGCCTTAGGCGGCCTCCTGCTAATCGCGGCAAACATCGCTATACAAGGAAGCACTACGCCTGACTCGGCTCTCAAGGTCCTCCCAATGTTCCATATTGCTATGCTCATCTACACCACATCAATTATCCTCAGCTACTTCACATAGCCTAACCCACCAACACACGCATGAATACAGCTTTAAACGCCCCCGAGTAATGCACCGTGACCTCAAGGATGGGCGAATACCAAGACGCCGTGAATTGGCTTTTCCAGGTCCGTAGATTTGGGCCCGATCGAACCCTCGAGCCAATTTTCTGCCTATCCGGGTTACTAGGTAACCCCCAGGATCAATTCAAAGCGATCCATATCACCGGCACAAATGGGAAGGGTAGCACCTCCGCAATGATCGCGAGCATTCTGAGGGCCGCGGGCTTTAGCGTCGGCCTTTTTACGAGCCCACACCTCGAGCGTTTCACGGAGCGCATAGTAGTCGACGGCGAGGAGATACCTGAGAAGGACGTTGTGAGGCTCACCAGGCTCATCCGCCCCTTAGTCGAAAGGCTCGACTCTCAGCCTCGGCGCGTGCACCCTCTCTTCTTCGACATAGTCACTGCCATGGCCTTCAAGTACTTCGAGGAGAGACACATCGACTTCGCCGTACTGGAGGTTGGGATGGGGGGACGCCTCGATGCCACAAATATCGTCAACCCTCTCGTCTCAGTAATCACTAACATCAGTCTCGAGCATACCCAGGTCCTCGGGGACACAGTACTGAAAATCGCGTACGAGAAGGCGGGCATAATAAAGCCCTGTAGCGTCCTCGTAACAGCCACTCAAGACGACTCCGTCTACACCCTCTTCGAGGAGACATGCAAGCGCATCAACACCGAGATACACCGCGTCGGAGGCGACATCACCTTCCGTAGGCTTGGTCAGGATCTTCACGGGCAGAGCTTCGAAGTCGATGGGCTGAAGGGAATCTACACCCTCTACACCCCTCTACTTGGGGGTTACCAGCTCTATAACGCAGCTACAGCAGTCGGGGCGGTCGAGGCATTGAGTCGCAAGAACATCGAGATATCAGAGACCGCCATTGCCCGTGGACTAGCTGACGTCCGTTGGCCCGGCAGACTCGAAGTCATGCAGGAGCACCCTCTCGTTGTTCTCGACTCTGCGAAAGACGCGGAGGCGATGAGGGCTCTCGCTGAGGCTGTTATAGATATCCCCCACGAAATGCTCGTCGCCGTGATTAGCATCAGTAGAGATAAGAGCACCTCGGAGATGATTCGTAACCTCTCCCCGGTCGTCGATCGCTTCATCGTGACAAGCCACACGGTCATGGGGAGGGCAGCGGAGCGTGAGAGAATAGGGAAGGAGGCTAAGAGGATGGGCAAGCCTTGGGAGTCGATAGAGCGCATAGACGACGCAGTCGACACGGCGATTAACTGCGCTGGGAAAGATGACATGGTTTTAGTGACTGGGTCGGTGTTCGCTGTCGGAGAAGCCCGGCGAAGATGGACTAAGGTTACCAGGTTCTAAAATACAAGTAGACTCGCAGGAGCACGAGGTGGCTTGATTACCCCATAACGCCTATTACTCCAGTACAAATCGATATGCTCGTGTGGACTCTTCGAAGCGTTCTTATCACATGTCTCGGGTTCTCAGATCAGTGGTTTCATGGCGAACATCTGGATTGCCCGTGATTACGCCGCATGCAGTGGGTGTAAGCGGTGCGAGATAGTTTGTAGTATGAAGCATGAAGGCTGGATATGGCCTGAGGCTTCAAGGATCAGGATCTTCATGCCGTTCCCGGGACTCGAAGTACCCCACCTCTGTGCCCAGTGTAAGGACTATCCCTGTGTTGGGAGCTGCCCAACGCAGGCGCTCAGCACTGACGAGGTCACGGGTGCCGTCCTCGTTGACAGGGAGAAGTGTACAAGCTGCGGAGCATGCATCCGAGCGTGCCCCGGCAACGTCCCAATCATGCATCCAAGCGATAACAAAGCCACAATATGCAACCTGTGCAACGGGGACCCCGAGTGCGTCAAGGTATGTAAGGAGGCAGGCTACAACGCGCTCACCCTCGTTGAGGAGGGCCCGAGCGTCCACAGGAAGCTCTTCAGCCGCCACCCAATTGAGGTAGCGAAGGAACTCGCCGTATACTTCTTCGGCGAGAAAGGCGAGGAGGTAATCTAGGATGCCGAACGGATACGCTGGCAAGTTCCTCGACGTCGACCTCACTAAAGAGAGGATTAAGGAGATCAGCTTCGACGAGAAGACCCTACAACAGTACTTCGGCGGCCGCGGCCTAGCGGCGAAGATCCTCTGGGACCGAGTCGGCAAGAGATGGGAGACCCTTGACCCCTACGCCCCTGAGAGCCCACTCATCGTGCTCACAGGACCCATGACGGGAATTTATCCCGGGGGTAGGATCTGCGTATCTGGCAAAAGCCCAGCCAGTATGGGCACCGTTGGCTCCACAGCGTCGACGGAGTTCGCCCATGAGCTCCGTTGCTCGGGCTACGACGGTGTTATCTTCACCGGCAAAGCGGAGAAGCCCGTCTACCTCCTGGTCACTAGCGAGGGCGCTGAGATAAGACCCGCCGAGCACCTGTGGGGCACAGTCGGCGAGGACACGATAAAGATCCTTAACAAGGAGATCGGTGAGGAGCTGAAGAAGAGGAAGCCAAACGTCGGCATCTGGCGTGAGCCCGGCATGATCTACATCGGCCCCGCTGGAGAGAACATGGTGCGCAACAGCGCCGTCATGAGTAAGATCTGCCACGCTGCGGGTTACGGTGGATACGGCGCCCTCATGGGATCAAAGAAGCTTAAGGCCGTTGTCGCTAAGGGACGTGGGAAGATGCCCGCCCCAGACGCCCCCGAGGCGTCAAAGCTACTCTGGAGGAGGGCCCACCAGATACTCATAACAAAGTCCGAGTTCCGACGCTACGGCACAGGGTACCTTGGCTATCAAGTGGGGGCGGAGTACAGCTCGGAGCCAGTCAAGAACTGGCAGACCGAGTGGCACGACGAGAAGAGCTACGCCGGTCCACGCTTCGAGCAGTACTGGGTCAAGAAGAAATGGGCGGACTTCAACTGCACCACTAACTGCATGAAGGTCAGCTGTATAAAGAACGGGAAGTGGAAGGGAGACATCACAGACCTACCTGACTACGAGCTCCAGGCATACTGTGGCACTAACCTCGGCATATTCGAGCCCGTGGACAACATCCACATGAGCGCCCTCATCGACAACCTTGGCCACAGCGGTATCAACGGCCCCAATACTATGGGCTTCGCCGCTGAGCTCTACCAGAGGAAGATCCTTACAAAGAAGGATATTGGGTTTGAGCTCAAGTGGGGTGACACTGAGGCTTTCTCGAAGCTTGCTTGGATGATTGCGAAGCGCGAGGGCATAGGTGATGTCCTCGCCGAGGGCTCATACCGTGCCGCCATAAAGATAGCGGAGATGAAGGGTAAGAAGCCCGAGGAGCTTCTAAAGTACGTCGTCCATGTGAAGGGCATCGAGATAGGCGCCCACGGGACGCGTAGCGATCAGGACTACGTCCACGACGCCAGCTATGCTGGAAATGTTCAGGGTGGGGATCACACATCCGACATAGGTGACGGCTATAGCGATATGAGTGGCGCCATCTTCGCCGACTCGGGTGTATTCTGTGATTTCTGCCGCACCAATAGGGAGCTGGAGTTTGACTTCGCTAAAGCGATAACCGGATTCCCCATCACCGTAGAGAGCTGGAGGAAGGAGACCGGCCCGAGGATAGTCACACTGCAGAGGGCTCTA
>MEZF01000061.1:18368-21475 GCA_001774245.1 Candidatus Bathyarchaeota archaeon RBG_13_52_12 | reverse complement strand
CAGACATGAAGTGGGATCCCCTTAAGGACGACGACAATCCGCCACGCTTCTACGAGCCACTCCCCGAGGGACCATTTAAGGGAAGAACGACGGACAAGAAGCTAGTCGACCAGAAGTTACAGGCTTACTTTGAGACCCTGGGCTGGGACGAGCGTGGCATACCTACGAAGGAGACGCTTAAGAGGCTCGACCTCTCGGACCTTGAGCCCCACATGAAGAAGCTCAGGATCTAGCTCCCACGCTTATATCTCATAGTCTCACCTTTTTCTCGTGGATCTACTCAGCAGATTCAGGGGTAGTCTCCTGGGGCTGGCGGTCGGTGATGCCCTCGGAGCGCCGGTTGAGTTCGAGCCGAGGGGCAGCTTCGCGCCGATAACCGGCCTCCGAGGCGGAGGCCCTTTTAACCTAAGAGCAGGGGACTGGACAGATGACACTTCCCTCGCCCTCTGCCTTGCAGAGAGCCTAGTGGAGCGACGTGGATTCGATCCCCGCGACCAGGCTGAGAGGTACGTCAGGTGGTGGAAAGAGGACCACTTAAGCTGTACCGGGAACTGCTTCGACATCGGGAACACGACGAAGGTGAGCCTCCAAAGGTTCATGGACACAGGTAACCCATACTCCGGCCCCACGAATCCGGAGACTGGGAGCAACGGCTCCCTCATGAGGCTTGCCCCGGTGCCACTCTTCTATCACACACATCCTCGAGAAGCGGTCGAGTACTCTGGTCTGAGCTCAAAGACTACACATGGTGCCTTAGTGGCGGTCGATTCTTGCAGGTACCTAGGCGGCCTGATCATCGGTGCGTTGAATGGCATTAAGAAGGAATCACTGCTCGCCAGTAGGTATGAACCCGCGGTAGGCATATGGAGCAAGACTCCCCTGACACCCGAGGTCGACACCGTAGCGCTGGGCTCCTTCAAGCGTTCGGAACCACCAGTCATCAAGGCGCAGGGAACTGCGGTCAAGACCCTGGAGGCAGCCCTGTGGGCTTTCGGTAAGAGCAGGTCCTTCGAGGAGGGCTGTTTGCTCGCCGTCAACTTAGGCGACGACTCAGACACGGTCGGCGCAGTCTACGGGCAACTCGCTGGCACCTATTATGGAGTCGAGTCGATCCCAACCAGGTGGAGGAATGAACTATCCAAGACGGATGTCATCGAAAACATGGCCGAGAAGTTGTTCAACGCCTCTCAACACTTTAAATAACTCAACAGAGTTTAGCAGGCGTTACGGTTCTTTTATTGGGTTTCCCAACGAATCGATGTGTTTTTCCGTATATTTCGCCTCTTAAAGGCTTAATCGAGAAGCCTTTTATTCGAACACCTTACTAAAATTAGTCGTTCTGGTGATAACATGAGTAAGCCCATATGGATCGCCCGCGACTATGCCGCGTGTAGCGGGTGCAAGCGGTGCGAGATAGCGTGCAGCATGAAGCATGAAGAGTGGATGTGGCCCGAGGCGTCGCGCGTCCGCGTCTTCATGCCGTTTCCCGGTGTCGAGGTCCCTCATCTCTGCGCCCAGTGTAAGGACTACCCATGTGTTGGTAGCTGCCCGACACAGGCGCTCAGCACCGACGCGGTCACAGGCGCCGTCCTCGTGGACAGGGAGAGGTGCATCAGCTGCGGGAAATGCATAAAAGCTTGCCCCGGAAACGTGCCGATGCTCCACCCAGGAGACAACAAGGCTACCATCTGCAACCTTTGCAATGGCGACCCCGAGTGCGTAAAGGTCTGCACCGAGGCGGGATACAACGCCCTGACCCTCGTACCCGAGGGACCAAATGTTCACCGCAAGCTCTTCTCTAGGCCACCAATTGAGGTGGCGAAGGACCTCGCGGTTCTGTTCTTCGGGGAGAAGGGTGAGGAGGTTATCTAGGTGCCAGGCGGATACGCTGGCAAGTTCCTCGACGTCGACCTCACGAAGGGGAAAGTGAAGGACGTCACCTTTAACGACGAGACGCTGGAGATGTTCTTTGGCGGCCGAGGGTTAGCTTCTAAGATTCTCTGGGATAGGATAGGGAAGAAGTGGGCTGAAATCGACGCGCTGAGCCCTGAGAATATCTTCCTCGCTTTGACGGGTCCTATGACTGCAATATACCCTGGCGCGAGGATAATGTGCACTGGCAAGTCCCCTGTAAGCAACGGTGTCGTAGGCTCCACCGCCTCCACTGAATTTGCATCGGAGATCAAGATGGCGGGATACGACGGAGTCATTGTCACCGGGAAGGCTAACGAGCCAGTCTACATCCTAGTCACCAACGATGGGGGTGAAATAAAGCCCGCGAAACACCTCTGGGGGACCATCGGCGAAGACACCATAAAGATACTCAACAAGGAGGTCACCGCCGAGCTCACCAAGAAGAAACCTCTCGTGGGACTCTGGAAGGAACCCGGCATGATCTACATCGGCCCCGCTGGGGAGAACCTCGTAAGGAACGCCGCCGTCATGAGTAAGATCTGCCACGCCGCTGGCTATGGTGGCTATGGCTCACTCATGGGCAGCAAGAACCTCAAAGCCATAGTCGCTAAGGGGAGGGGCAAGATCCCCGTAGTGGACGCGCCCGAGTCAGTCAAACTCCTACTCCGTAAGACACATGAGCATCTCTGGACGCGTACATCTATGCGTCGCTGGGGAACCGGCTACGCTGGTTACGCTGTAGGTGCCGATACTAGCAGTGAACCTGTCCGTAACTGGCAGGAGGAGTGGCACGATGAGAAGAGCATGGGTGGCCCCAAATTCGAGAACAGGTTCTGGGTCAAAAAGAAGTGGGCTGACTTCGGCTGCACAACAAACTGCATGAAGATCAGCTGCATAAAGACTGGCAAGTGGAAGGGGGACATCACTGACATGCCCGACTATGAGCTGGAGGCATACTGCGGTACCAACCTCGGCATCTTCGACCCTGCAGACACCATACACATCAGCGCACTGATCGATAACCTCGGCCACTCGGGCATCAACGGCCCAAACACAATGGCCTTCGCTGCAGAGCTTTACCAGCGGGGCATTCTCAAGGAGAGCGATTTCGGCTTCAAACCCATATGGGGTGACGCCGAAGCGATGGACAAACTTGCCTGGCTCATGACGAAACGCGAGAAGATCGGGGACGC
>MEZF01000061.1:0-18342 GCA_001774245.1 Candidatus Bathyarchaeota archaeon RBG_13_52_12 | reverse complement strand
CCATCAAAATTGCCCAGATGAAGAAGATGAAGCCCGATGAACTCCTCAAGTTTGCCGTCCACGTCAAGGGCATCGAGATCGGCGCTCACGGGACTAGGAGCGACGCAGACTATACCCACGACATCGCTTATGCAGCCAGCGTCCAGGGTGGCGACCACACCTCCACGGCTGTAGATGGTTACACGGACATGAGCGGCTCTATCTTCACCGACTCCGCTGTTTTCTGCAACTTCTGTTACTATGGAGTCCCTCAGGAGCTCGTCTTCGACTTCGCTAAAGCCGTAACGGGTTTCCCTATCACACTCGAGAGCTGGCGTCGAGTCACCGGCCCCAGGATTGTCACTCTGCAGAAGGCACTGATGTTACTAGGAGGCCCGGATGTCACATGGGAGCCCATAAAGGACGACGACAACCCGCCGAGGTTCTATGACCCATTGCCGACAGGTCCATTCAAGGGGAAGATTACCGACAAGAAGATCGTCGACGAGAAGCTCCAGAAGTACTTCGAGACCCTCGGGTGGGATAACAGGGGCATCCCCACAAAGGAGACCCTGAAGAAGCTTGGGCTAAGCGACTGCGAGTCCGCGATGAAAAAACTCAGAGTGTAATATCCTATTTTTTATTAATAAGGAGGGAGGAAGGTGCCGGGAGGATACGCGAGTAAGTTCCTAGAAGCTGACCTGACGAGAAGAAAGATAAAGGACACAAGGCTCAACGACGCGACGCTCGAGATGTTCTTCGGGGGCCGCGGCCTCGCGGCCAAGATACTCTGGGACAGACTAGGAAAGAGGTGGAAGAACATCGACCCTCTTGGGCCGGAGAACCTCCTCATCGCGCTGACGGGGCCGATGACCGGAATTTACCCCGGAGGCAGGATATGCGTCTCAGGTAAGAGCCCCATGAGCAACGGCACCGTAGGCTCTACGGCCTCGACTGAGTTCGCCCACGAGTTGAAGTGCGCGGGCTACGACGGCGTCATAGTCACTGGGAAGGCCGATGAGCCGGTCTACATCAAGGTCGCCGACGACGGGGGGGAGATAAAACCCGCGAAGCATCTCTGGGGGATGAATGGTGAGGAGACACTCATCGCCATCAACAAGGAAGTGGGCGCCGATTTCGCCAAGAGAAAGCCAAACGTCGGTCTCTGGCGCGAGCCCGGCTCCATCTACATCGGCCCCGCTGGCGAGAACCTCGTCAGAAACGCCGCGGTCATGTCCAAACTCTGCCACGCATGCGGATACGGCGGATACGGCTCGGTTATGGGCAGCAAGAACCTCAAAGCAATTGTGGCAAAGGGACGCGGCAGGATGCCTGCACCCGACTCCCCTGAGACGGCGAAGATCATCTGGAAGAAGACCCACGAGCACCTCATCGCGAGGACACAGTTCAGGCGCTGGGGCACGGGCTATGGTGGTTATGGCTTCGGCAACGGAACAAGCAGCGAGCCCATAAGGAACTGGCAAGAGGAGTGGCACGACGAGAAGGGAGTCGGCGGACCCATGTTTGAGACCCGCTTCTGGGTCAAGAAGAAGTGGACAGACTTCAACTGCACAACAAACTGCATGAAAGTCAGCTGCATAAAGTCCGGACCCTGGAAGGGGGATATCACCGACATGCCCGACTACGAGCTGGAGTCCCACTGCGGCACCAACTTCGGCATATTCAACGCTGAGGAGATAATCCACCTCAGCACCTTATGCGACCTGCTTGGCCACAGCGGGATTAATGGGATGAGCGCCATTAGCTACGCCGCTGAGCTCTACCAGAGGGGCATACTTACGGAGGAGGACATCGGATTCAAGCTCGAGTGGGGAGACGTGAACGCCTTCGATCGCTTCATGCGGATGGTGGCGAACCGGGAGGGGATAGGGGACGTCATCGCCGAAGGCACCTACCGGGCCGCCCTTAAGATCGCAGAGATGAAGAGGATGAAGCCCGAGGAGCTCCTCAAGTACGCCGTCGTGGTCAAGGGAATAGAGGTCGGCGCCCATGGTACCCGCAGCGACGCCGACTTCGCACATGACATAGGCTACGCAGCCAGCGTCCAGGGAGGAGACCACTCTAGCCTGGTCTCCGACGGCTACACGGACATGTCTGGAAGCATCTTCGCAGATTCTGGGGTCTTCTGCAGCTTCGCCTACAACGGTGTACCCCAGGAACTCGTGTTCGATTTCGCAAAAGCCATCACGGGTTATCACATTAATATAGAGAGCTGGAGGCGAGTCACTGGGCCTAGGATCATCACCCTGCAGAAGGTTCTCCTCCTACTAGGGGGACCTGACGCGACGTGGGAGCCCCTGAGAGACGACGATAATCCGCCCAGGTTCTACGAGCCCCTTCCGTCGGGACCCTTCAAGGGGAGGACGACAGACAAAGCGGTCGTGGACAAGAAGATGCAGGTCTACTTCGAGACCCTCGGCTGGGACGAGAGAGGCATACCTGAGAAGGAAACCCTGAGGAGATTGGGACTCGACGAATGCGAGCCAGCGATGCAGAAGCTCAGACTATAATCCCCACTTTTATCAATCCTTATTTTCCACCACACAACCGTTGGTTACGATGAAAATCACCGTCCGCGTCTTCGGCGACATCTCAGCCATAATCGGCAGACGCCACGAAGTAGAGCTCGCCGAGGGCGCAACCATCACAACGATCGTAGCCAAAATCGGGCAGAAGACCGGGCAGCGTCAGGGCTACCTCGGAGAATTCCACGTGGGAGGAAAGGACCTCGCCATCCTCGTCAACGGTAAGAGTATAGACATGATGGACGGCACACAAACCAAGCTAAAGGATGGGGACGAGGTCGTCGTCATGCAGCCGACAGCAGGCGGCTAGGGCTTAATCAGGATCTCAGCCTCTATCTCGACGGGTAAACCGAATGGCAGCTCGGCCAACCCGACTGCGGACCTCGCATGCCTCCCCGCCTCCTTCCCCCAGACCTCGATAATGAGATCGGAGAAGCCATTGATCACTGCTGGCTGGTTCTTGAAGCCGGGGGCTGAATTGACCATACCGAAGACCCGCAGCCACTTCTCCACCCTGTCGAGGTCGCCGAGCTCCTGCTTGAGGCTCGCGATTATCGCAAGCCCAGTGAGACGTGCCGCGCCGTATGCCTGCTCCTGCGTCACCTCTGCCCCTACCTTGCCGAGGAGCTTGGCGAGGGTCCCGTCGGGGTTCGTCGGACCGTGCCCCGAGACATAAGCCCTGTTATCGTGCACCCTGACGAAGGGAAACGTCTGCCGGAAACTCGGTGGCACCTTAATTGGTTCAGGGAGACTGATATTGAGCTCCTTTAACCTTGCTTCTATCCTCATGTCCACTCAAAGAAGCTCTCCTGATTTAGCGATATAAAACCGTCCCAGAGAAACCAATAGGCGTTGAGAGTTTAGGGGAGTGAGTGCCTGAGTTCACTTCATCTATTTCGGTTGCTCCCACTAGATTCGATGTGTATTATTAAACATCTCGTAAGTGTAATCCTTATCAGTCTTTAGCTTTTACAGTTATCAGGTGTATGCTTTTTGAAGGGATGGACGGGACGGCTCCTCAGAGTCGACTTGACAAAAGGTAAGGCGGTCAATACTGAGTATTCAGAAGAACTCGCACTGAAGTTCGTCGGCGGCCGCGGCCTCGCCGTGAAGCTCCTCTGGGACGAGCTCAAGCCAGGAACCGACCCCCTCAGCCCCGATAACATCCTCATATTCGCAGGCGGCCTCTACGCGGGCCTGCCCACCGTCAACAGCGGCAAGATGGTCGTCGCCGCCAAGAGCCCCCTTACGGGCGGCTACGGCGACGGCAACCTAGGAACAATGGCTTCCCCCAACCTCAGAAAAGCCGGCCTCGATGGAATAGTCGTAAAGGGCAAGGCGAAGAAGCCGAGTTACCTCTGGATAAATGACGACGAAGTCGAGTTGAAAAGCGCCGCAGACCTCTGGGGCAAAGACAGCTATGAGACAGAGAAGATTTTAAAAAAGGAACATGGAGCAGCCACAGGCGTACTGACCATTGGCCAGAGCGGTGAGAACCTATGCCGCATCTCCACAGTCGTAAGCCAGGAGGGGCGAGCTGGAGGGCGCCCTGGTATGGGCGCCGTCATGGGTAGCAAGAACCTCAAGGCGGTCATAATCAAGGGCACGGGAGAGATACCAGTAGCCGACAAGGAAGCTCTCCAGAAGATGGGCAGGGAGGGCTTCCAGGATCTCCTAAAGAGACCGAACTACAAACACTGGAAGGCCCAAGGCACCATGTCCACCGTGGAGTGGTGCCAAGCCGCCTCAACTCTGCCGACATACAACTTTAGAGAGGGCGTCTTCGACCACAGCAAAGAGATCGACGGCAACACCATGGAGGCGACCACCATCAAGCAACGCGGCTGCCCCAATTGTAACATGATCTGCGGGAACGTCATCCTCGACACTAACGGTGAGGAAAGCGAGCTCGACTACGAGAACGTCGTCATGCTGGGCAGCAACATCGGCGTCGGCGACCTCAAGCAGGTCGGGCGCCTCAACAGGATGTGCGACATGCTTGGCCTTGACACCATCAGTGCAGGCAGCTCCATTGGGTTTGCAATGGAGTGCAGCGAGAAGAAGCTGGTAAAGGGTCTCAAGCTCGGCTGGGGCGACTTCGATGGCTCTCAGAAGCTCATCGAGGACATGTCCTTCATGCGTGGCCACGGTGCACTCTTCGGGATGGGCACAAAAGCCGCAGCTGAGAAGATCGGCAAAGGCTCCGCGGACTTCGCGATGCAGGTAAAGGGCCTCGAGTGCAGCGCCTACGACTGCCACCACTGCCCCGGCATGAGCCTCAGCTTCGGCACAAGCCCCATAGGCGCCCACCACAAGGACGCCTGGGTCATAAGCTGGGAGATAAGCAGCGGCACGCGGGAGGAGTATGGCCCAGCGAAGGCTGACAAGGTCATCGAGTTCCAGCGCATCCGCGGAGGCATGTTCGAGTGCCTCGTCGCCTGCAGGTTCCCCTGGATAGAACTCGGCTTCGAGGTCGACCACTACCCCAAGTACATGGAGGCAGCAACCGGTCTCAAGTGGAGCCTCGACGACATGTGGTCGCTCGGCGACAGGGTCTACGCCCTCATACGCGCCTTCTGGATCCGAGAATTCGAGGGTAAGTGGGATCGCAAAATGGATTATCCACCTGAGCGGTGGTTCAAGGACCCCCTCACCCAAGGACCTCTCACTGGGAAGAAACTCGACAAATCGAAGTACGACACGCTCCTCAGCTACTACTATGAGAAACGCGGCTGGGACGACAGAGGCATCCCCACTGAGGCGACTATGAAGAAACTCGGCTTGGTGGAGGAAGCCGAGGAACTCAACAAGGTAGTCAAGCTGAATTAAACCTTTTCACTAAGCTAACTTTTAACTATCTTAAATAGATCGGGCATCTGTAACACTAATATATATTAAAAATAGTTATTCTCTCATAAATATTGGGGTTTTTTAATTATCATAAAATTAAATCTTAAATAGGGTTAAGGGCTGATTAACGTTTGCCTAAACGGAGGCTAAAGATTGGCAATTCTGATAGCAAATAGAATCTTTGGACTTGTCTGCTTGCTTGCGATAATGCTAGCAGTCGCGTATTTCATCAGGCGGGCTCAAGGGGGCAAGGTTCCCAAGGTCCGACGGATACCCGGCATAGACGCCATGGACGAGGCGATAGGCCGAGCCGTCGAGATGGGCCGCTCCGTAATATGCAGCCACGGCATCGCTAACCTCAGGGACTCAACGACGGGCCCCCAGACCATCGCCGGTCTCAGCGTCCTCAGCTATGTGGCCAAGAAGTGCGCTGAAGTCAGCGTACGTCTCATAGTTCCGGTACGCATGCCGGAGGTCTGGCCCATCGCGGTGGACGTCGTCGAGACCGCTTACAAGATGGTGGGGAAGGGCGATGAATTCAAGGAGAGCGACATCGTATACCTAAGTAGCGAGCAGTTCGGGTACTCAAGCAACTACATGGGCCTACTCATGAGGGAGAAACCAGGCGCCAACATTATGGTCGGCGCTTACTGGGCTGAGTCGATGCAGCTAGCCGAAACCGGCAGCCGCGTCGGAGCTATGCAGATAGCTGGCACAGCTCAGACAAGCCAGATACCCTTCTTCCTCGTCTCCACGGACTACTGCCTAATCGGCGAGGAGATCTATGCAGCTGGAGCCTATCTGACAAATGAGGCCCCGCTCATCGCGAGCCTCGCGGGTCAGGACTTCGGAAGGATCATAGCCGTGATACTAGGCATCTTAGGAGCACTGCTTACGACAGTCATGACGGCTGCGGGCAATCCGCTCCTAACAGTAATGTCGTGGTGATGATATGAGCAACTTACTTAGAAGAATCGAGATACCCATAATCCTGACAATAGTAGCTACACTCCTCCAGGTAATACCATACTATCTCGAGTTCAAGCCACTGGACGACGCAGCGAACTGGGTCAACGGATGGGTCATCCTCATCGTCGCGTGGGCCACCTTCATCGGGCCACTGAGTCTGATTCAGGTCCACGGGAAAGCGGTGCAGAAGAGAGGCCGAGGCTGGTACTACAGCATAATCGTCCTCGTAGCGACTATAGTGATGGCTATCGTGGGTCTACCTTTTACCGAGGTGGGTCTAGGAACGAAGAACCCAGTTTACCAATGGCTGTTCACATACGGTAATACTGCCCTCTCGGGCACGATGTACGCAATCATTGCCTTCTTCATCACCTCGGCCGCTTACCGAGCATTCAGGGCTAAGAACATAGAGTCGACGATTGTACTGCTTGCGGGGCTGTTCATGGTCATGAGCAACGCGCCCATATTCACAGCGTCTTGGCCCCCCTTCAAGACCATCGGAGACTGGATCTTCGCGGTACCCAACATGGCGACGAACAGAGCTGTAACAATCGGGGCTGCGCTTGGAGCCATCGCCCTAGCGGTTAGGACACTGATGGGAATCGAGCGTGGCTACCTGAGAGGAGGCGGAGACTAATGGGATTCATCGACAAGCTTCAAGACATCGACAGGCGGTGGGTCTACCTACTGACCTGGATCTTCGTCCTGTTCCCACTGATCTTCCCCTTAGGCCTACCAGTACCGATCCAAAAAGAGTCCACGGCGTGGTTCAACTACATCAAGGCCATCCCCGACGGTAGCGTAATTGTCTTCGCACCCATGTATGGGACATCCGGTATGCCGGAGTTATTCCCGATGACCCTAGCGACGATGCACCAGCTATGGAGCAAGAACGTTAAGATTATAGTCGTTGGCTTCTGGGCTGAGGGCCCATTGGTATTCGACCAGCTCCTCAAACAGATGGATCCCTCAGCGGCTCCCTACAACAAGGTCTATGGAACGGACTGGATCACCTTAGGATACATACCGGGCGGCGAACCCGCCATGAGGGCTCTCGGAGATGACATAGCCAAAACCGCGCCTAAGGACTACCTGAATGGTAAAGACACAGCATCCTACCCAATAATGGCAAACATAAAGAGCGCCAAAGACGTCAACCTAATAATCAGCATCGAGACGGGTACCCCCGGCATGACCGAGTGGCTGAGACAGTGGAACGAGCCCTACAAGGTCCCCATAGTAGTGGGGTGCATCGGCGTATCCGCGCCGGGCATGGCACCATTCCTACAATCCGGCCAGCTCACTGCTCTCCTACCCGGCCTCACGTCGAGCGCCGAATATGAATTGCTTCTTAACAGGAAGGGACTCGCCATCGCAGGCGTCGACGCTGTCTCCATGAGCCACATACTTGTCGTTCTACTAGTAATACTTGGCAACGTGGGCCACTTCGCGACGAGGAGGAAGAGCTAAACATGGAACTACTAGTACTAATCGGAACATGGACCGCGGTCTTCTTCACCCTCGGACTATTCAGCATCCTATACAGGGAGAACCCATGGTATAGGATCGCTGAGTCAGTATACCTAGGGCTAGCCGTAGGCTACCAGGTCGCCCTCGACATGAAGTATGTCCGCGACCAGTGGGGGGGACAGTGGAGTAGCTCAACCCCCATGATGGTTGGCTTTGTCCTCGCGATACTGATAAGCATCCTCTGGTACTTCCGCTTCACAAAACAGTACTTCTACTTATACCGATGGCCCCTCGCCATAATCGTCGGTACGGGCATTGGAGCAGCTCTAAGGACTGTGATCTTCGCCCAGTTCACGTCGCAGATCATCGCCCAGGCGAAGCTCAACCTATGGGTCCCAACCAACTGGCTGACAACGATGAACAACATACTGATCTTCATAATGGTACCATCCGTGGTCCTATACTTCTGGTTCACCGGAAGCTACCGCGAATCGGCGCCTATGAAGATCGTCGACAAGATCGCGAGGTACACGATGATGGCCGGCTTCGGCTCCGCCTTCGGCTACACGATCCTAACCAGGTACAGCATGTTCATCGGACGTGCACAATTCCTGCTCGGTGTACCGCCGAACCCGATCGAGGCGCAGACAGCCTTCATCGTCATCGCGTTGATAATGCTCGCTACGATGATCGGTTACGACGTAATGAATAAGAACAAACCAGCTACGAAATAAACCAACCCACTCGCCTTTTTCTTTCCTCATTTTTATTTGAAAAAAAAACAGATCAGGGTAGAGGGTCTACCGCCTAGAGGTTACGTTGTATTTTCACCCTAGTGGGGCGAGAGCCTTATCGATCATCTTGAAAAAGTTATCAATCTTTCGAGCCCTGTGGAGCTTTTCTATTAAAACTCTTATAGCATTAAATGCTAATTTCAATGAATCCAATGATCGCAATCAAGGGTGGTAGAGTCCTAACCATCACGAAAGGCGTCATCGAAGAAGGCGTCATCCTCATCGAGAACGGTAAGATCAAATCTATCGGCCAGGACGTAAAGATCCCTGCCGATGCCAAGGTCATCAACGCCAAGAGAAAGGTCGTCATGCCGGGTCTAGTCGAGGCCCACTGTCACATCGGCATATTGGAGGAGACCGTAGGCTGGTACGGGAGCGACGGCAACGAGGCAACGGAGCCCATAACTCCCCATATGAGAGCCATTGACGGCATCAAGGCAAACGCCGACGAGAAAGGCCTCGAAGCAGCGCTCATGACGGGAATCACTACGGCTCAGATCCTGCCGGGGAGCGCCAACGTCATCGGCGGAACTGGGGTAATCGTCAAGACGGCTCCTAAGGTCGTCGTCGACGAGATGATAGTCAAGAACCCCTCGGGGATGAAGATAGCCTTCGGGGAGAACCCACGCCGCGTCTATGGCGTCGAGTTCAAAAAGATGCCGAGCACCCGCATGGGCGTCGCCGCCCTCCTCAGGGAGTGGCTGAATAAGACGCTCCTCTACGCTGAGAAGAAAGAGTCGGCGACTGCGCAGAAGGACCCCATCAAGATGCCGGAGAGAGACCCGAGGCTAGAGGCTCTTCTACCCGTTGTGAAGAAGCAGATCCCACTCAGGGCTCACGCCCATAGGGCCGACGACGTCGCGACGGCAGTCAGGATCTGCGAGGAGTTCGGCCTCGAGATGAGCTGGGAGCACGCCACCGAGGGACACAGGATCGCCAAGTGGCTAGCCGAGAAGAAGATCCCTGCAGTCTGGGGACCCAGCCTCACCGCCCGAGGAAAGTGGGAGATGAGGGAGCTGAGCTTCGAGACGCCAAAGACACTCTACGACGCGGGGGTCCACTTCGCCATCCAGACCGACGCTGTCGGTAGCACAATAGCGTTCCTCCCCATCTGCGCTGGCTTAGCATGCCGCGATGGCCTGCCTTATGAGGAGGCCCTAAAGGCGATAACCATCAACTCAGCTGAGATCATAGGGGTAGGCGACCGCGTCGGCAGCCTAGAGAGGGGAAAAGATGCGGATATCCGCATCCTTAGCGGCGACCCACTGGAACTCAAGACAAAGGTTGAAAAGGTCATCATCAACGGCGAGCTCGCCTGGAGTCGTTAACCTTTCTCCTTCTCAACACGGTTTGTTTTAACTTAGGCTCCAATGGCTTAAGATTGGTTCTGAAGTGCGCCAGGCGCTCCAGCTGGCCATCGAACTCACTAAGGAAGCTTGGCAACGCGAGTACTGAGACGGATGGAACACGTCGGTAGATCTCCATGGGCGTCGCTGATAGGGTCAGCACCATAGGGACGACAACGGCCTTCGACCAATCCACAAGCCCAACCCTTTTCCTAAGCTCCTCGATGTGCCCCGTGAATACCTCTATCTTTTCGAGATGAGTCTCGATGATTCCCCGAGCGGTCTGGTTTCCGATCCCCTTCCCCCAACGCTTGCACTCACCACAGACAAGGTAGGGCGTCCTCACCGCGAGGAGGTCTAACTCCCACCTCCTCCCCTCAGCCATGAACCTGAACCGGCGCATGACTTTGAAGCCGTTCTCTTCGAAGACCCTAGCAGAGAGCTCCTCAAACTCTAACCACGTGAGGCACCGGCTCACAGCCTCGACATCCGCTCCGACCTGGACAGCCTTTACGGCTGTGGCCAGCCTCTGAGAGATGTCCTGGGTGATCTCCCCATTTTCGACTTGGATGAGCCCCTCTTTACGAACCTCATCTAGGAAACCATTTAGGGTGTCTCCCGTGACACGGATCCTATCGGGCAAGACTGAGGCGCTTACTGGACCATCTCTAGTGGCTTCGAGAAGTGCTGTCAGCATGTGGAGGACGGTTTGGCTCACGAACTGGTTTGTCCTCAGCCTCATTGAAGAGCGTTACGCTGCACACTCCATAGGAAGGGACTCACTAGGTGGGCGAGGAAAAAGTTCAAGTGACCTTAGTCTAGTCTGAGCCAACCCTTAAGGTAGAAGAATACTCCTAGAAGAGCCATGCTGACGCCGCTTGCGGTAATTTCTAGGAGGGGGAAGGCCCCCGAGGAGGATCCTGTCAAGTTTACCCCGAGGAGCGTGCTGATCAGAGATGGCACCCAATTATCACTGTGAGGGCGGCGATGAGTCTCATCGTCTTGTTCATGTCGTGGCTCAGGGTGTCCATGTGCATCCCTATTAGGCCTTGCATCGTTTCATGGGTGATCTCCGTCATCTCTTCTGCGCCCGTGGCGCGCTCCTTGATGAGGTCGAATAGCCTTTTCTCGATCTCGTTTATACCTAGCTCAGTGTGATCATCAGTCAGGGCCTCGGCGAGCCTCTTTAGGTGGCGCAGTTGTCGCAGTAGGCTGCTAGATTCCCGCTGTATAATGAACGCCTCCATGTAGGCAACTCGGGGCCACGGCGGGTTCTGGTCCTCCAACTTCTCCGCTTGAGACTCGAAGCTGTCAACAAAGTACTCATAGGACTCGAAGACATGGTCTAGGGCCAGGTATGCGACTCGTGCCGTGTGGGAGATTTGAGAGTAGCGTGGCGACTCGTATCCTCGGGAGATTGCTTGGCTTGTCTCCGTCCAGGTCTGGCTCATGCTGACGACGCTGTACCCGTTCGTGAAGACGATCACGGGGCCCATGTCGCTTGTGAGGTCCTTCCCCGAGCCCTTTGTGTTGAGGTACCAGGCGAATATTTTCGTGTATTCTGGGTAGGAGTCGACGTGTGGGTAATTGCTGCTGAGTTTCCCTAAAAGAGCGTTCCTGGGCACCCTGAGAGCGTCCGCTACTCTCTCCAGGTCATCAACACTTGGGTCGGTCACATCGAACCAAAGCTTCTTCCTGTGATTGGCTCCTCACTCCTCTACAGTGGTATCCCTGAGTCTCTTGTCTTCCCAGACGCTGATCTTCATCACTGGCTCGTCTGAGACGTAGGTGATTGAGGCGGATTAACTTTATTCGGAAGGGTGATTGAGACGTACTGTCAGCCTCGCGCAATAGGGATTAGCTAAAAAATAGGCCAAAAAAGAGTCGAAAAAGGGCTTAGGCGGAGCCGACCTTGTCTAGGTACTGCTTCCTCCTGTAGAGGACCCCCATCACGTCCGCCGCCCTCTCGGGCGTCGTATAGACAGGGACCCTCGCCTTCTCCATGATCTTCGCTGACTCAGGCTCGACGTCCGCACTCGGCTCGATGACAACGACGGGTTTATCGAACTTCTTGTATGTGGTGATGAGGTTGTTGTCGATCATCTGGATGAGGCCGGTGAGGGTCTCCTGGTCGACTTCGGGGAACATCGCCTTGACCATCGCGGTGCCTAAGCCGATTGTGATGAGTCCGTCGATCTCAGGCTGCTTGAGAACTATCTCAGCTGCCTGTCCTAGCTTCCAGACGTCAAGGTTGGCGGTAAGGTCGACTGGATTCTTGGGATTACCGAAAGCTGGTATGACTCCCTTAAGCTCCTCCTGCGCTGCGGTGCTGAGGGTGGGGACCTTTAAGTTGTTCATTACGAGCCTGTCGGCGGTCTCGACGGCTACGCCACCCGAGTTACTTACGATGCCCACGTTTGGACCCTTGGGGAGTGGGCAGTAGATGAAGCCCTTGACGTAGTCGAACATCTCGGTAGCGTCACCAGCGCGGATGACCCCTGCCTGCTTGAAGGCTGCGTCGTATACCTTGTCGCTACCAGCGATGCTGCCTGTGTGGCTGGCAGCTGCCTTGCTACCTGCCTCGGTCACGCCGACCTTAATGACGACTATGGGCTTCTTCTTAGTGATCTGCTTAGCCGCTTCATACCACTTACGCCCCTCCTTGAGGCCCTCTATGTACATGCAGATGACCTTAGTCGAGGGATCCTCGGCGAAGTGAGTGCAGTACTCCCAGCCCTTGAGGTCGGTCTCGTTACCACTGCTGACGAACTTACTGATACCGACCCCGAGGGCGTTAGCTCGTAGGAAAAGCTGTAGGCCGTAGCCGCCACTCTGGCTGATGAAAGCGACCTCTCCCTCCTTGCTGACGAGGGGGACCATGAGGGCGCTAAACTTGGTCTCGCTACTGCTTACTCCCATGCAGTTGGGGCCGACGAATCGGAATTTACCCGCGGCTTTCTCCTTGACCTGCTGGATGATCTTAGCGCCTTCCTCGCCTGTCTCGCTGAAGCCGCTGGTGATGACGACGGCTCCCTTGATCTTCTTCTCCACCATCTCGTCGAAGACGCTTGGGACGACCCTCGCGGGGACGAGGACGACAGCGCAGTCTACGTCGTCCGGCACCTCGCGAAGACTTGGGTAGACCTTGTAGTCGAGGATGTTGCCGATCTCAGCGGCCTTAGGGTTGACGGGGTAAACCTTTCCCTGGTAGCCGCCCACCTTGACAGCGTTCACGAACATGTAACCCCACTTGCTCGAATCGGCCGTGGCGCCGATCAGGGCAACGCTTTTGGGGTTGAAGATCGCGTTGAGTGACTCGTTCGTATCCATCACGATCAACTCGGATGATAGTTCAGGTAACTCTGCTGTCTTCCATATTAAAAAGTTGGGGGAGGCTATTCCCCGCGTGCCTTCTTGAGAGCTTGCTCTGCCCCGTAGGCCAAGAAACCATCCGCCTCGCCAACAGTGTTGTAGATGAAGCCTTTCTCGACAGACCACTTAATGTTATCCATATTCGAGTAGAGGCCAGGAGCCTTACCGTGATCCTCGCAGACTTGGATGACGGACTCGAGGGCGCCGAGGAAGCGAGGGTTGTCCCACTGGGGCGGGATACCGAGGCCCATGTTGTTGCTCAGATCGTATGGGCCTATGAAGAGGGCGTTAACTCCCTCCACGGAGGCGATCTGGTCGAGGTTGTCGAGCGCCTTCTGAGTCTCGATCTGGACACTGACGAGCACTTCATCGTTTGCGGTGGCCCGGTAGTCGGGGTCGAAACGTTCGGCTCTGCGAGGACCCCACCCCCTTATACCCTCAGGCGGGTACATGCAAGCTTGGACCGCCGCCTCTGCTTCCTCCTTCCCATTCACCCATGGGATGAGGACGCCGTAGGCGCCGATGTCTAGGACGCGCTTGATTACGACGGGGTCATTCCACTGCGGGCGGACTATGGGGGTGCAGTTACTCCCGTTCATCGCCATCATCATAGTCTGCATAGTCTCGATCCCGAGAGGGCCGTGCTCACCGTCTATGAGGAGCCAGTCGAAGCCAGCCCTGCTAAGGGTCTCGGTGACGTCTGGGTGGCCGAGGCCGACGAAAGCGCCGACGACTGGCTGCCCTCTGAGTATCTTCTCCTTAAGGGGATTCTTCATCCTCTCACCAACCCTATGAAAGATGGCTTGTTATGATATAAGGAAGGTGGGAGACCTGGTTCAGCATGATTATCAAAGCGCACTCTCCCATCTACATCATGAAATCAACGAAGGGCAATCTATTTAAAAAGAGACCGCAACCATTACTCGAAACACTTCAGGGTGAATTTGAATGGCAAAGTATCTGAGCCTAGAATACTGGAAGAAGGTCCAGGAACTCGCCAATGCCGATCAGGAGTTCAGCATAAAGGCGAAGATGTTCACTGCAAGCTTTACATTCAAGGTAATAGATAAGGCAGATCTTCACCCAATCTACGCCAGGTTCGCCGACGGGAAGATCACTGAGATCCGCGCAACAAACGAGGGCGAGAAGACCGACTTCAGCCTCGAAGGCACCTACGACATCTGGAGTCAAGTTAACAAAGGTGAGCTCGACGGAAGCAACGCAATAATGCAGCGCCAGCTCCAATTCAAAGGAAACATGAGCAACATCATCCGCTACAGTAAGAGCTTCCTCAGGCTCTTCCAGCTCATGCAGAAGGTCCCTGTCGAGTATTAAACCCCTATTTCACCTAGACCGCTTATTCTGTCGCCTCAGAGCCTCTCTCCCCTGGTGTAAAATTTTAGCCTCAATCAATTGGATTCATAGGAAAAAAGATTCGAGTCATAAAAAAACAAATAAGCTTAATCCGCGCGCATTCTAAATTAATTTCAATTTTTGCCAATCGTCAACTTTAACCATTTCTGAATCATCATTTGATACGTGAACTAACCGTGTTAGACGACATCTCGGCGAAGGTGCTTGATGAGTACTTACGCGACTCACGCCAATCCATACGCGAGGTCGCTAGAAAGGTGGGCGTCTCCTCGGGGACTGTGGCATCTAGGTTGAAGGAGATGGAGGAAGAGGGGATAATCCGACGATACTCCGCGATCCTCGACTATGAAAAGCTCGGCTTCGAACTGACCGCTATCACTGAGATCACCGTCTCAGATGGGAAGATGCTTGAGGTTGGCGAGGCGATAGCTAAGCTCAGCCAGGCGACGGGGGTCTACAATATAACAGGAGACTCGGACCTCATGATAGTGGGCAAGTTCAGAACTAGAAAGGAGCTCAGCGACTTCACAAAGAAAACCCTGACCTTCCCTCACGTTCTGAGAACCAAGACGCACCTCGTCCTGAATACACTCAAGGAAGACTTCGGCGTTATTCCTTAACCCTTTTAGCTGCCTCTACGCCAGCTTTAAGTGCCTTTAAATTGAGAACTGAAGTCTTCGGAAATCGCTCGGTCACCGCGGACCCAAGGGCGTTCATCTGGAATAGGCCTATGGCGCTGGAGAGAGCGCCAAGCATGACTACGTTGGCCACCTGGGGATTCCCGAGCCCCTGTGCAATCTTCGTGGCTTCGACGCCGATGTATCTTATTCCCGACAATTTATCTTCTATCTCGAAGAGGCTACTATCAAAGATCACGACGCCGCCTTCACGGACGTCACGTATATAACTATTGTAAGCGTCAGGATTCATGGCAATTAGGCAGTCGAGGCGAGTGGTCTTGGGGTAGTCGATGGCGGCGTCGCTTACGACTATGTCTGTCTTGCAGGCGCCCCCGCGTGCCTCTGGTCCGTAGCTCTCTGTCATTACGGCGTTGAGCCTCAGGTGGAGGCTCGCTGCAGTGCCGAGGATATGACCCATCGTAATGACGCCCTGTCCACCGAATCCCCCTATCCTGACCTCGAGTCTCATGGCGCCACTCCCGCTCTCTGTGTGAGTGACTCGAAGACCTCGTTGTAAGTAGGCTTTTCAAAATCAACGAAGTCCCCCAAGACGATCTCCGTAGTTGGGTCACAGATCGCCTCGGTTGGCAGGACCTTTCTGATCTTACCGATTTTCTTAAGGTTTCTCATCATATCGATGGGGCTCATCTTGTTTAGGCGGCCGTAGCCGGTGGTGCAGGGGGTGATGACCTCGATGAAGCTGAAGCCCTTCTTGATAAGTCCGCGTTTTATGCTCCGCTTTAGTTGGGTCGGGTGCATTACGGTCCAGCGACTCACCATCGTGGCACCTGCGGAGGCGACTAGGGCGACCAGGTTGAAGGGGTTCTCTATGTTCCCGTATGGACTCGTCGGAGTCTTCGTCTCACTCGGCGTCGTTGGGCCGAACTGGGCGCCAGTCATGCCGTAATTGAAATTGTTACTGCAGATGACTAGGACGTCGACGTTCCGTCGAGCCGCATGGATGAGGTGGTTACCGCCTATGCTGAAGAGGTCGCCATCGCCACTTATGACGATAGGCTTTATCTCAGGGCGACTTATACCGACGCCAGTAGCGAAAGGCAGAGCCCTCCCGTGAGTTGTGTGGAAAGCGTCCGTGTTGACATAGCCGGAGGCGCGCCCGGCGCAGCCTATCCCCGAGATGGTAGCCACCTTGTCGAGGTCGAGCCCCGTCTCCTGTAAGGCGTCCGCGTATGCATGTAGAACGATGCCTAGGCCGCAGCCCTGACACCAGATGTGGGGAAGCCGGTCTACGCGAAGACTCTTAGAACTTTGGTAGTTTAGAGAACTCATTTTCCAGCCCTCTCTATTGCGGCGAGTATTTCCTCAGGCAAATGTGGGTTCTCCCCAAGCTTCGGTACGAACTCGACGCGCCTCATTGCAGCTCTCTCCACCTCCCTGACGAGCTGGCCATAGTTCATCTCAGCAACGACGACGCCCACGCAACGCCTCGTTAACTCCTCGATCCTCGCATCAGGGAAAGGCCATAGGGTGATAAGGCGGAGAAGCCCCGCTTTGACCCCCTGCTCCCTAGCAAGCTTTACGGCGCTGAGGGCGGACCTTGCTGTTATCCCATATGCGACAACGAGTACATCACAGTCATCAGTGAAATGCTCCTCGACCATCTCGATCCTCGCAGCATCCCGCCTAATCTTATCACATAGTCTCCTGACGAGCCTATCTTGGGCTTCCACGGACATGTCCGGGTACCCCCTCTCGTCGTGGGTTAGTCCAGTTGCGTAGAAGTGGTACCCGTCTCCAAAGCAAGCCATCGGTGGGACAAGATCCTCGCCGGTGCTGAAGGGTTTATATTCACCCTTCGCTATGGTTGGCTTCCTCCGGTCAACTATATCTATGCCATCCGTCTCGGGAATTTTTAGGGACTCGTAGAGGTGGCCGATGTTTGCGTCAGCCATGAGGAATACCGGGGTTCTGTAGCGTTCAGATAGGTTGAAGGCATGGATCGTTAGGTCGAACATCTCTTGGACGCTCTGAGGCGCTAGCGCGATTATCTCGGTGTCACCGTGGGTCCCCCAACGGCACTGCATGACGTCCCCCTGTGCCCCAGCAGTCGGTTGACCCGTACTAGGGCCACCGCGCATCACGTTGACGATGACGCATGGAGCCTCAGTCATAACAGCGAGGCCAATGTTCTCGAGCATCAGGCTGATCCCAGGTCCAGACGTTGCAGTCATAGCCTTCTGCCCCGCGTAGCTCGCTCCTATGACAGATGCAATAGCCCCGAGCTCATCCTCGAACTGAACGAATTTCCCACCAACCCGAGGGAGCCGCTGAGCCAATCGCTCCGCAATCTCCGTAGCAGGGGTGATTGGGTATGCAGCGTAGAACCTGCAACCTGCCGCTATCGCCCCCTCAGCGCAAGCCCAGTCACCGTGGACGAAATGGCTACCCGTGAGAACTTCACCCATCGGGCTCCACCTTCTCTATCTTTATAGCGAGATCAGGACAGAGTAAGTTACATTGGCCACAACCTATGCAATCTTCAGATCGTACGAAAACAGGGGGATTGACTCCCTTCGAGTTGAGCTCGCCCTTCCTATCGAATACTTTCTTTGGGCAGAACTCGATGCAGTATCCACATCCCTTGCAGTATGCCTCGTTGACCTTCACGCGATACTTTGCGCGTCGTTTACCGGTCAAACCGATCTGATCAGAGAGAGCCTAACGTATATTTTACTTTTCCATATGACCAAAATACTTGCATAAAATATACAATAAAGAAAAATTAGTTTAAAACACACTC
Source organism: Candidatus Bathyarchaeota archaeon RBG_13_52_12 (assembly GCA_001774245.1). Lineage (GTDB taxonomy): Archaea > Thermoproteota > Bathyarchaeia > TCS64 > TCS64 > UBA8941. Next base: position 201 of record MEZF01000061.1, on the reverse strand, counting down.
AGTTTAATGAGCATATGCTTGTAATTATAGGGTTTTACTTTATATATTACATAAATTTGGGTGCTAACTCTCCCGTTTGTTAATGATATTTTCCCCATAAGCTATGGGTGCCCAGATCATGTTGAAAAGTACTAATTCAAGTTGCACCATTTAAGGGGTCAGTGTCTTGCTTTGAAACGCGTTGAGATGCTGTATCTTTCC
>MEZF01000060.1:13830-13941 GCA_001774245.1 Candidatus Bathyarchaeota archaeon RBG_13_52_12 | reverse complement strand
CACAGTTACACCCAAGAAAGAGATGATGATGAAGAATCTCAGAGGAGGCTTCACAACCGCCACCGACCTCGCTGACACACTCGTCAGGAGCCACGGCCTATCCTTCCGACA
>MEZF01000060.1:13472-13799 GCA_001774245.1 Candidatus Bathyarchaeota archaeon RBG_13_52_12 | reverse complement strand
AAAGCTCTCGAACAGGGGAAGAAGGCCGAGGAGATTACCCCAAAAATGGTCGCCGAGGCGTCGGAGAACTTGATCGGGAGGAGACTCACAGTCTCCAAGGACGAACTCACCTCTGCATTCGATCCACGCCAGAACCTTATTAGGAGAAACACAATCGGCGGCCCAGCTCCTGACGCAGTAAAAGGTATGATCAAGAATCGTAGGAGAGGAATAAAAGCCCAGGAGAAGAGGCACGAAGAACGGCTCCTGAGGATAAAGCAATCACTAGAGAAACTGGAGCGAGCCGAGGCAGCGCTCTAATTCACTCGCACAAGAAGAGTGGGGACG
>MEZF01000060.1:10781-13452 GCA_001774245.1 Candidatus Bathyarchaeota archaeon RBG_13_52_12 | reverse complement strand
TCATACCGGGTTAAATCTAAAGTAGGGCCTTGATCTTTAACATCGCCTGGACCATATCCTCGGGCCCGACGCCTGGCATCTCCGGCTTCTCTGTCACGTAGAAACGCTCTATAACGAATCGTAGCGCTTCCTCGTCAAGGCGCTTCCCCCTAAGAGAATCCTCTAGGTGAAAGATCGCCTCCTTAGGTATGGAGAAGAAGTCACCGGTGATCCTGATGTCGAGGATCTCTTCTCCCCTCATCTCCGCCCTCACGCGGATGAGTTTACCCGCTTTGTGATCTGCTTCGATGATCTTGACTTCGTGGGCGATCTTTACCGCCCTCCCTGGTCTGCGTGTGGAGTATGGGGCTTCCATGTAGAGCCACTCGTGGCTCACGTTACGTGGCTTAGTCTCGGATTCGTAGATGCGCCACTCCTCTCTGGTTGGCTCCCTTTTTGTGAGTTTGACGCCGAGGATCTCCTGGAAGGCTTTCGCGTATACACGTTTTACCTCCTCCCCGTCGGGGGGGTTGGGTAGCTCGCGTTTAAGACTGCTTACCCAGTCCCTCATGCTCTTCGCCATTTTGTCACGGAACTTTTCATCAGGGACCCTGAGGACTCGTGCCATCATGTCGTAGTTCACATCGAGTATGACGTTGCCGACCATGATGGAAGTGGAGCCGTTCACACTCGCTCCGTTGCCGCTGATCTTCTTACCATTGGCGACCACGTCGTTAAGGGGCTTGAACTCAGCTGGGACGCCTAATCGCTTATAGGTCTCTACGGTGACGGCTAGCAGTCTCTTGAACATGGCGTCGACGGCGGTTGGATAGGCGGTCGTATTCTTAGCGATGATCTGGTAGAAAACCTGGTTTCCGTCGAGGTAGGTGGCCCCGCCTCCCTGGCTCCTCCTTATGATGGGGAGGCCGACGCTGCGGCAGTAGTCCAGGTCTATCTCCTTCTCGAGGTCCTGGTGGTAGCCTACGCAGGCGTAGGGGGCTCCCGGCTGGAGCATTATCAGAGTGTTGGGGCTAGATCCCCTCTCCACTGCCTCAGCGACGGATTCGTAGAATGTTTGGGCTATGAGGGGCTCGGGGTGCCCCATGTCTAGGAAACGCCAGTGCTCTATGATCTCATCCGCCTATGCCTTGGCCTTTGCCCTCTCATCCTTGAGCCACGCCTCGAGCCTTGCGGTATCCTTACCGCTGATCAGCGTCTTTAGCTCGTCTTGGAGCTTGGAGGGTTTGATTATGGCTACCCAGCCCTTGCCATATGGGTCGCTGTTGATGAGGTTTGGGGTCTTGAGTACATCCTCGTTGAGCTGAACGAGCTCACCGGTTATGGGAACCTTAAGGCTACCAACCCACTTACCGGATTCGATGCTGCCAAGGGTCTTTCCCATCTCGACGGGGGCACCCGGTCGCTTAGTCTTTAGGCTGAGGAGCTTACCTGCTGCCTTCTGCGCCCAATCGTTGTAACCAACTCGAACCTTATCTCCCTCGACCTTGACCCACATGTGCTCGCGGTGGTAGTATAGATCATCTGGGAAGTCGAATCCTTCTAGCTTGACCATAGTTAATTGAAGGCGTTCATACAGTTAATAATGTTTAAGGCGACAGCCCACCTCAAACCACTTTATTGAGGCCCTATTGAGCCTAGTTTCACCACATAGATAGGAGCTGTTTTTTCGATGTTGACTGACACTTAGATTTATTCTGCATACTCTAAGATGCTTTGGAGAACATCATCGATGGCTTCCTGTACCCTTCTTGTGAGTTTGTCGCTGATTGTGATCGTGTCCTCAGCCTCGATTGCTATGAGGACGATGTCTCTTGGCATTCCGTCACCGTAGAGTTGGCGGCCTAGCTCGAGTATCGTGAGGATGTCCGTGCCGTGGCTGTAGTTGATAACCGGGGGTTTTTCACCTCTTGCCAGGTTGACTCTGTAGATAGTACCGGGCTCAACGCCTGTCTCTATGGAGTCGACGATGACAACGCGTTCGTAGCTCTTCATGGCCTCTAGGATCTCGATGCTTCCCATTGCGGCGTCGAATGTGTCTATCTCTGGGTGTAGTTTGCTTAACCTGTTGATGAGGTGGATGCCGACCCCATCGTCGGTCCGTAGAAGATTCCCGACGCCGATCACCAGAGTCCGCATCGTGAGATATAGAGCCTGACGGGTTATATTCTCTGCGAAGTGGACCCGCACGCTTCTCTAAAACTTGCCCACGGAGAAGCAGGTAACCCTTGGCGACGATGGACGCAATCTTACTCTTAGATGAGTGAAGAAAAATCGAGACCCACTACCCGGTTTTAAGGATGTAGGAAAAGGGGGAGCTAGATCTCATCGTGAGAGTCTCTTAACGATTCTGCCGTTGGTGTCTATTATCTCAACGACGAGCGGTCCCTCACCAGGTAGGCTGTGTGTACTGCAGCCGAAACAGGGGTCGTAGGCTCGGAAGGCCATTTCGACCTTGTTGAGGATGCCGTCGCTCACCTCTCCGCCCTTTATGAGGCCCTTGGCGGCGTCGCGGACGCTGCAGCAGATGTCTGCGTAGTTGTTCGTGGTGGCGACGATGAGGTTCGCCTTCTTCACCATCGCGTCCTCGTCGAGCTTATAGTGGTGGAAGAGGGTGCCACGTGCAGCCTCTGTGACGCCGACCCCCTCGCCGGGTTTCCCGATTGGGTTGCGC
>MEZF01000060.1:10326-10577 GCA_001774245.1 Candidatus Bathyarchaeota archaeon RBG_13_52_12 | reverse complement strand
ACGCGGTAGACTCCACTCTCCGGGCCAGCCGTGACCCCCTTCCACCCCACCTTCTTAAGGTAAGTGAACTTACTGTAGGTCCATGGCTCGACGCGCTCGGCGATGTGATCAAGGTATTCAGCTGCCTGGAATCGGTCGAACTCCTTCCCCTGTTGGTCGGTGACGCGTATGTCGCCGTCGTAGAAGTTGACGTGGTTGTTTGCGTCGACGAGGCCCATGTTGTAGGTGTCGAGGCGGTAAGGGTCGCTGAG
>MEZF01000060.1:10000-10220 GCA_001774245.1 Candidatus Bathyarchaeota archaeon RBG_13_52_12 | reverse complement strand
CGCTCCTCCTCGTTGAGGCCCTTGCTAATGCCGCCGGGGACGCCGCAGGTCGGGTGGGTTGCCTTTCCGCCGATGATCTCGGTTATCCTCTGCCCGTAGGCACGGTGCTTTATCACCTCCCTGCCCACGTCTAGGCCGACGCGTTTTAGGACGCCGAATATGTTCCTCTCCGAGGCGGGGGCGTCGGGGCCGACGACGAAGTCTGGTCCACCCAGGAAGT
>MEZF01000060.1:9753-9857 GCA_001774245.1 Candidatus Bathyarchaeota archaeon RBG_13_52_12 | reverse complement strand
CAGATACGGGGCGTTATTATGGGCATGTCCTCCGCCCTGCGTCCTTCACAGAACTTCTCGAAGCCGCGGAGTTCCGGTATCTGGAGGTAGGCGTTCTCCACGTT
>MEZF01000060.1:9569-9688 GCA_001774245.1 Candidatus Bathyarchaeota archaeon RBG_13_52_12 | reverse complement strand
TTATGGTCTTCACTGCTTTATCCTCCTGCCGATGATTGAGGCGGGTAGCGCGTACTTGTAGAAGGTCCCTACGGGGTCCTTCAGCTGCGCCACCACCGCGTCCACATCGTATCCCTCTC
>MEZF01000060.1:9232-9480 GCA_001774245.1 Candidatus Bathyarchaeota archaeon RBG_13_52_12 | reverse complement strand
CCTGTGCAGGGCATGTTTGCCCCGAGGCACTTGGCTTCGCATCCCCCACGCGTAGCCGGGCCCATGCAGACGAGCCCCTGCTCCAACAGGCACTTCTCCGGCTCTGGGGTGAAGTCGATGATTCTCTTGATGCCAGCGATCTTCTTCTCCTCCTTCTTTCGTGGGCACTCATCGCAGACGGCGAGCTCGGGGGCGAGGATGCTGCCCCTGGGGGGGAGCTGTCCCTTCGCTATGGCGTCCACGGCGTT
>MEZF01000060.1:7257-9210 GCA_001774245.1 Candidatus Bathyarchaeota archaeon RBG_13_52_12 | reverse complement strand
GGGCAACCAGGCAGATAGTAGTCGACGGATATGACGTGGTCGAGGGGTTTGACTGCCTCCTGGAATACTGGTATCTCCGAGATTCCTTCGGGGAGGGTGTGCCTCGTCTGGGGCTCTGTCCCCGCCGAGGTGTCTGTCGACTCCGTCGTGTGGTAGACCCTTTCGAAGATTCCCTTCCTGTCACTCAGGTTGGCTAAGCCGGGGACGCCGCCGAGTTGGGCGCAGGCCCCGAAGGCGACCATGTACTTCGCTTTGCTACGGAGCAGCTTGGCTAGGTGCTCCTGCTCCGAGTTGCGCACCCCGCCGTTGAAGAAGCAGACATCCATATAGCCGTCCTGCATAGCCTCGACGTCCTTGTACTTGACGTCCATGGCGACGGGCCAGAAGACGATGTCGGCGATCTGCATCACCTCTAGGATCTTCTCGTCGACGTCTAGGACGGCGATCTCGCAGCCCCCGCAGCTGGCGGCCCAGTAGAAACCAAACTTTAGCTTATCCATAGTTAGGCCTCCTGCCTCGCCAGCAAACCGCTGGCGTCCACCTTGTTGGTGCCTAGGCCCACCTCGTCGGCTGATAGACCCATGGCTAGGCCAAGTAGCTGAGGGATGTGGACTACGGGGAGGTTGGGGTTAGTATCGGTCATGAACTGGCACCTCTCGTAGGTTATGTAGCAGAAGGGGCAGCAGGTCGCCATGGCGTCGCCGTGCTTCTTCACGGTCTCCACCTTGTCCATTCCAACGTCCCACGTCACCTTCTCCCTGATGCCCATAACTGGGCCGGCGCAGCACTCCGTCTTCCCCGGGTAGTCTATGCTCTCGGCGCCGGTGGCGCGGATTAACTCGTCCAATACCTGCGGGTCGTTGGGGTCTTCGAATAGCATCTCGTCGCTCGGCTTGAGTAGGTGGCACCCGTAGTGGGCGCCGACCCTGAGTCCCTTGAAGGGTTTGGTGCAAGCTGCCCTGACCTTGTCGAATCCAACGTCCTCCTTAAGCATCCTGACATAGTGTTTCACCTCCACAGCGCCTTTGAACTGCTTCCCCGTCTCGGCGAGTATCTCATTGACCTCGGCGCGGAGCGTGGGGTCTTCCTTCAGTGCTTTGTTTGTCTTGGTGAGGTTCTCGGTGCATCCGTTGCAGAGGGTGACTATGTTGAGGCCCATCTCCTCCGCTATTGCTATGTTGCGGGCGGCGAGGGCGAGGGAGGTCTTCCTGTCGAGGGTCTCCATATACGTTGTTCCACAGCAGCTTGAGCCGGGTATGTCGATTAGCTCTACGCCGAGCTTCTCCGCCACCTTCCGGGCGGACTTTTCGTATGCGGGGAGCCTGCTGAGTATCGTGCAGCCGACGAAGAAGGCGTACTTCAACTCTGCTTGCCTCCGACGCGGCCGAGGATGCCGGTCTTCTTCATTATTGCCTTGATCTCCTCGGTGGCGGGCGTAGGGGCGGGGGGAAGCCCGTCCTCGGCGCGCATCTCGTTCTCGAACTCCCCGATCTCGCTGATGTAGCCGAGGCGGGGAATGGTGGTGACTATTGACTTGATGGTTGGGTGGATCTTGCCCTCTCTGAGGGCGATCTGCCTGAGGGCGGTGACGACTTCGCTGACGTGTACCTTCTGGGGGCATCGCTCGTAGCAGGTGTAGCAGCCGGCGCAGAGCCAGACGAGGTCGCCGTCTAGGAGCCGGTCCTTCTGGCCGTAGATGGCGAGGCGGGCGATGTTCCTTGGGCGGAACTCTGGGACCCTCTTCGCGACTGGGCAGTCGCTGCTGCAGGTCCCGCACTGGTAGCAGTGCATCAGCTTGTCCGCGCCGTGGGTCGCCATGACCTCGCCGCGGAACTCCTTCCCCTCCTGAGTTATCCTGATCTCAGATTGCTCCATCTCAGTAGGCCTCCTTTAGTGTCTTCGCCACGGGGCTCGGCCCCAGCCTCTTCAGGTCTGCGGTCATCTCCCTGATAG
>MEZF01000060.1:6474-7231 GCA_001774245.1 Candidatus Bathyarchaeota archaeon RBG_13_52_12 | reverse complement strand
GCGCTTATCCACTCCAGGCGGAGCCGCTCGGGCTCGATCCCTAGCTGCTCCATGAGCTTCTTGACCATGGCAACGCGGCGTTGTGCCTTGAAGTTGCCAGAGATGTAGTGGCAGTCGGTGGGGATGTGGCAGCCGGCGACTAGGACGCCGTCGGCTCCATCCCTGAAGGCCTCCAGGATGTGGGAGGGGTGGACCCTACCACTGCACATGACGCGTATTATGCGCAGGTTCGGCGGATACTGGAACCTACTGACCCCCGCAAGGTCGGCGCCCGCGTAGCTGCACCAGTTGCAGAGGAAGCCAATCAGCTTCGGCTCGTATTCGCTCATTGCCTCGCCTCCTCTAGGGCGGCCTTCACCTGGCTAAGTATCTCTCCGTCGGTGAAGTGGCCGACCGTGATGGCGCCGCTCGGGCACGTCGCGGCGCATACTCCGCAGCCCTTACAGACCTCGGCGATGATGTGGCTATGGGTTTTGTCCCCCTCCTTGACCATCTCAATGGCCTTGAACTCGCAGACGGCTGCGCACATCTGGCAGCCGCTGCAGACGTCCTCGTCTACGATGGCTATGGCGCCCTCAGCCTCGATTTCGTCGTGACTGAGGACAGTGAGGGCCCGGGCGGCTGCTCCAGAAGCTTGGCTGATGCACTCGTCGACGGTCTTCGGGCCATGGGCTAGGCCGCATAGGTAGACTCCCTCCGTCGCGAAGTCCAAGGGGCGGAGCTTCATGTGGGCTTCGAGGAAGAAGCCGTCTTTATT
>MEZF01000060.1:4499-6454 GCA_001774245.1 Candidatus Bathyarchaeota archaeon RBG_13_52_12 | reverse complement strand
CCGCTAGCTTCCTGTTATCAGCGGCTGGAAGGACGCCGGCGCTGAGGACTAGGGCGTCGGGCTCTATGACCAGGTTTTCTTTGAGGACGGGGTCGAGGACTCTGACCTTAAGGTCGCCGTCGGCTGTGACCTCGGGCTTGTGCTCGTCGTCGTACCTGACGAAGACAACACCCTTGTCTGCCGCGGAGCGGTAGTAGTCCTCCTTAAATCCGTAGGTTCTCATGTCTTTGTAGAGTATATAGACGTCGGCGGCGGGGTTCTCCTCTTTGATCTTTAGGGCGTTGTTGACAGCCCCAGTGCAGCAGACTCGGCTGCAGTTCGGGTGTTCCTCGTTTCGGCTGCCGACGCATTGAATCATGACGGCTGTGCTCGGCTTGAAGCCCTGGTGGAGCTTTTCTTCGAGCTCGAGCTGGGTCATAACGGCGTGGTGCTTGCCGTAATTATATTCCTTCGGGGAGTATTCGACCCCCCCGGTAGCCACGATGACGACGCCGTGCTTGATCTGGGTCTCCTTCTCGGAACTGACGAGGGTGGTCTCGAAATTGCCAATATATCCGTCTACCTCAGCGACCTGGGTACCCGTGTAGAGTTTTATCTTCTTGTGGCCTTTGACTCGCTTGACGAGGTTTTCTAGCTCTGCAGCGGGATCCTCGTCGGTGGGGAGGAACCTTATCTTCCTCATGTTGCCCCCAAGCTCCTTCTCCTTCTCGACGAGGTGGACGTCGTAACCCTGTTCAGCGATCTCCAGCGCCGCCGTCATGCCGCTGACGCCGCCGCCGACGACGAGGGCGGCCGGGGTGACTTGTATCTTGTGCTTCTTAAGGGGCTGGAGGAGGCTCGCCTTGGCGACGGCCATCCTGACTAGGTCCTCCGCCTTCCTGGTTGCGGCCTCCTTCTCATGTTTGTGAACCCAGCTACACTGGTCGCGTATGTTCGCCATCTCGAAGAGATACTCGTTAAGCCCCGCCTCGCGGAGGGTGGCTCTGAATAGGGGTTCGTGGGTCCTCGGTGTGCACGAGGCGACTACCACCCTGTTTAGTTTGTGCTCGATTATGGTGTTTTTAATCTTCTCCTGGGTGTCCTGGCTACAGGTGTAGAGGTTCTCCTCGGCGTAGGCGACGTTTGGTAGTTTCTTCGCGTATGTGGCGACACTTGGGACGTTGACGACGCCGCCGATGTTTATGCCGCACCAGCAGATGAATACGCCGACGCGTGGCTCCTCCTCGGAGACGTCGCGCTCCGCTGGGAACTCTGCGGGCTTGACCTGGGATCCGCGGACTCCTGAGATAGCCTTGGCCGCCTTGGCGGCGGCGCCGGATGCCTGGGCGACGCTGTCTGGGATGTCTTTTGGACTGCTGAAGGCGCCGCAGACATAGACTCCCTTCCTGCTCGTTTCAAGCGGACTGAAGAGCTTGGTCTCGGCGAATCCATATTTATTGAGCTGGAAGCCCATCGCTTTTGATAGCTCCTCCGCGCCTTTCGGTGGGTTGAGGCCTACTCCGAGAACAACCATGTCGTAGCGACTACGCTTGACCTCGCCGTCCTCCTCGTAGGTGAGGTCAAGGCCATCGGTCTCGGGGTCTCGCTCGATGTGGCCGACCCTGCTCCTGATAAACTTGATGCCGTGCTCGTGCTCGGCGCGTGTGTAGTAGTCGTCAAACTCCTTCCCAAAGGCGCGAATATCCATGAAGAACACGGAGGCCTCGAGGCCGGGGTTGTGTTCTTGGGCGATGACAGCCTCCTTGATGGCGTACATACAGCATACACCGCTGCAATAGGGGTTCCCTATACGGGCGTCTCGGCTGCCGACGCATTGGAGGAAGGCGACCCTCTTCGGCATGTCGCCGTCGCTCGGGCGTAGGACTACTCCTCGGTAGGGGCCGGTCGCGCTGAGTATACGCTCGAACTCGACGCTGCTCACCACGTTCGGGTATCTACCGTAACCCAACTCGGAG
>MEZF01000060.1:1235-4483 GCA_001774245.1 Candidatus Bathyarchaeota archaeon RBG_13_52_12 | reverse complement strand
AGGCCTCGAAACCTGGAGCCAAGATCACCGAGCCGATCTTGAGCTTGACCTCCTGGTCGACCTCATCGTATTTGATGGCCTCGGCCTTACAGACCTCGCTGCAGATGCCGCAGCCCAAGCACTTGTCCCTGTCGATCGCGTAGACTAAGGGTACAGCCTGGCTGAACCTGACGTAAACCGCCTTCCGCTCGTTCAGGTTTGCGTTGTAGGTATCTATTGCGGATGTCGGGCACTTCGCCGCGCAGTCCCCGCAGCCCGTGCACTTCGCGGGGTCTACCCGCCGCGCCTTCTTCAGGATCGTCGCCGTGAAGTTGCCCTCATTCCCCTCCAGCGCCTTGATCTCGCTGTAGGTGATGAGCTCTATATTCGGGTTGCGACCTGCCCCGACCAACTTCGGAGCCAGGATACACATGGCGCAGTCGTTGGTGGGGAATGTCTTGTCGAGCTGCGTCATGACGCCGCCTATGCTCGGTTCCCTCTCCACCATGTAGACCTTGAAACCTGATTCTGCCAAGTCTAGAGACGCTTGTATACCCGCTATACCACCGCCGACGACCATTACGCTGCCAATCTTGTCCATTTAATTCGCCTCACTGCGCCGCGTAGAGGGGAGTTCCCTCCACAGCATCCTTGATGTCCACCCAGCCCCTCTGCCTCAGGGCCACCATGTAGTTGAGAACGAGTCTGGTATTCAGACCAAGGTTTTTAGCTATCTCCTTCACAGACCTCGGTCTTTCCCTAAGCATCAGTTGAATACGATGGATTTGGAACTCTGTTTCCACAGCCTGCTCCATTACCTCGTTGAACTCATCCTGAGCTACCTTCTCTCCGTAAACATTGCCCTCCGTTGCAAGCTTTTCCTCTTTGCCGACTAGGGCGCGGAGCCTGAAGCCGTCCGCCGCCTCCTTCGCGGCCCGGATGTTGAGAAGAATCCTTTGCTCAGGGTTAGGTGCCTTGATCGGATTAGGCCCAATGACCCTTATCTGATCCGTGAACTCCCTCACCAAGTTGGCGAATCTCTGCCCTTCCGCCGCCGAGTTCCACTCGAGCTTGATTCGCTGGGGCTCAAGACCCGTCTTGGCTAGCAGCTTCTGGAGGAGCGCGAACTTACGCATGGTGTGGAGGTTCCCTGAGGTGTAGTGACAGTCCCCGATGTGGCAGCCTGTGACCATGACGCCATCAGCACCTGCCTCGAGGAGCTCAAGGACCATACCCGGCTCGATTCGGCCGCTGCACATCACCTTGATGATTCGCAAGTTGGTCGGATACTGGATGCGACTAACGCCTGCGAGGTCGGCGCCTGCGTAGCTGCACCAGTTGCAGAGGAAGCCGACCAGGTTGGGTTCGAATGTGCTCATCTTTATTCCTCCATTAATGCTGCGAGACCCTGGGCCTCGATCTGCTCGTCGGTGAAGTGGTGCATCGTGATCGCCTTCTCGGGGCAGGTAGCACCGCAGACGCCGCAGCCTTTACAGGCGGCGGCGATCGTCTCAGCGAGCCCTTTCTCGTTCTTGCGTATTGCGTTGTAGGCGCAGACGTCTATACAGATACCGCATCCGCTGCACTTGGTCTGGTCCACTTCGCTCATGATCGCGGCGATTCGGACCCTCTTCTTCGCCATCTGTATCGCAGCCCTCGATGCCACGCCCAGCGCTTGGGCGACGCTCTCGCCTACGTCCTTGGGGCTGTGGGCCGTGCCACAGACATAGATGCCGTCGGTGGCAAAGTCGATAGGACGCAGCTTCACGTGTGCCTCTCTGAAGAAGCCGTTGCTGTCCAAAGGCACCTTGAGCATCTGAGACAACTCCCTAGCGTCCGTCACAGGAATTAACGGCGTGGAGAGAACGAGCAGATCTGCTTTGACCTCCACATCTTGGTTAACTGTAGGACTGTAGAGGTTGATCCTCAAACCATCCGTTTCTGCAGTGACCTTGGGTGGCTTTTCCTGTTGATATTTAAGGAATCTCACACCGTTTTGTTTGGCTTCTTGTTCCAATCTTGAATAAGTGATGCCGTAAGCCTGGAGGTCTCGGTATAGAATATAGACTTCTTTATCTTGCTGAGTTAGATTGATGGCGTTTTTTACCGCTTCATTGCAACAGATCCGGCTGCAATAGGGGCGCTCGGCGCTGCGAGAACCAACACATTGGATCATAACGATCCTATTGGCGTCGACGCTCCCCGCTCTCAGTATTTCCTCCAATTCGCTCTGCGTTATAACCCTTTTATCCTCACCGTAGAGGTAGAGACCCTTGGGCTTTAAGATGTCGGCACCGACGGCAACGATGATGGTGCCCACGTTCAGACTCTCTGTTCCAGTCCTAGTCTCAACGTCGATGGTGAAGTTGCCTAGGAATCCAGAGACAGACTTGATTTTGCCTCCTGTCATTACTTGTATTCTAGGGTTTGTCTGGATCTTTTGGAGCAAGGACTCCAGCATCTCCGAGACCTTCTGTCGGTGTGGAAATAGGCTGTCGAAGTTTCTCATCTTCCCTCCCAGCTGGGGTTCCTTCTCAACTATTATTACATTAAATCCTTGATCTGCAAGGCTGATAGCAGCGCACACCCCGGAGACACCTCCGCCGATGACGAGGGTGCTCTGCTTGATTTCAATCTCAGGTTCGTCACCAGGTTCTAGGAGCATCGTCTTGGCAGCGGCCATCCTGATAAGGTCCTTCGCTTTCTCCGTTGCTTTCTTAGGCTCCTTCATATGTACCCAGCTACATTGGTCACGGATGTTAGCCATTTCAAAGAGGTACTTGTTGACACCCGCCTCCTCCAAGGCTTCTTGGAAAAGTGACTCGTGTGTGCGTGGTGTGCAGCCTGCAACGACTACTCGATTCAATTTGTGTTTCTTTATTGCCTTTTTGATCTTGGTGAGACCATCATTACTACATGCATAAATGTCCTCTTCAGCATAGACGACTCCTGGTAGCGTCTTCGCATATTCGATAACCGCAGGAACGTCGACGTATGCACTAATATTGATCCCGCAACAGCAGACGAAAACTCCAATCCTTAAGTCGCTCATCAAGTCTTCAACTCCACGGTGGGCTCAATTGTATCCACAGCAGCCTTGGCTGCGGCAGCACTGGCTTCAGCAATGGATTCAGGAATATCTCTTGGGCCGTGACAGGATCCACAAACATAAATGCCTTTGATGTTCGTCTCAACAGGGTTTAAAATTGGGTCCATCACGTCAAAGAAACCGAACTCGTCAAGCCTTGTGCCGAGGATCGGGGCCAGCT
>MEZF01000060.1:0-1110 GCA_001774245.1 Candidatus Bathyarchaeota archaeon RBG_13_52_12 | reverse complement strand
CTTGGGTATGGGTGCGGCTGCCGACGCACTGGACGAAAGCAATGTTCTTGGCAATATGACCGTCGTAGGGTCTATTCAACACGCCACCAGTGGGACCCGAAGCACATACAAGCCTTTCGAACTCCAATGATGTCAGAACATTCTTGTAACGCCCGTAACCATACTCACCTATTTCCTTTGGATTGTACAGCTCAAAGCCTGTCGCCAAGATGACGCTGCTAACGTTCAACTTCAGCTCCTTGGGTTTTTGTTCAAAGTCCACTGCCTTCATGGGACAGATTTTTTCGCAGATCCTACATTCACCATTGGTGAACCAGAGGCAAGTTTCTCGATCGATTGTCGCGATTTGGGGAACTGCCTGTGGAAAGGCAATGTAGATTGCTTTACGGGTCCCAAGCTCTGCCTGAAAGACACTGGTGCCCTTTACAGGGCATTTGTCGCTGCAAAGGCTGCAGCCCGTGCATTTCTTCTCGTCCACTGAACGTGGATATTTCAGAATTTTTACATCGAAGTCTCCGACCGAGCCTTCAAACTTTGAAATTTCGCTTTGTGTGTGAATCGTGATGTTCGGGTGTCTGAAGCACTCCATCATCTTTGGTGTCAGTATGCAATTGCAACAATCTATCGTGGCGAACTCGCGCTCGCGTGCTGCGATAGCGCAGCTCGCGCTTGCGTGTAAACATAGATGCGCAAGCTGTGCCATGACACCACCTATGCTTGGCATCCGCTCCACTAGATGTACTTTCATTCCCCTGTTAGCTAGGTCGAGGGATGCCTGGATACCGGCTATTCCTCCACCTACGACGAGAACCGGCTTCACCTAATCTCCTCCTATCTCGCGCTCGTAATACTTCACTAGTATTGGGTCGACTGGGCTCTGGTTGAGATCAAGACCCAAGGACTCTGGGCTAACGCCCATAGCAAACCCTAGAAGTTGGGTGTAGTAGAAGACTGGAACATCTAACTCCTTATCCCCAATTACTGTTTGGATGGCTCTCTGCCTATTATCATAGACCTTGAAGCAGAAGGGGCAGGTAGTTACTAAGCCGTCAAAACCGTAACGTTTAACTGCCTTCAACTTTTCTCCGGCTATGGCGAGGACTGTCTTAC
>MEZF01000059.1:20259-21983 GCA_001774245.1 Candidatus Bathyarchaeota archaeon RBG_13_52_12 | reverse complement strand
TTAGGGGTAAACCCACTCCTCACCGCACTGGTCGTAGCCATCCTCGGTGTCCTCGCCATCAGCTATATGCGCCACCACGGTCTCGCCCAGAGCGACTCCGCAATAGCTTTGATGCTGGCGGTGGGCTTCAGCACAGGTCTCATCTTCATCAGCCTCGCCGGAGGCTTCAACATAGACCTATTCAGCTTCCTCTTCGGCTCAATACTAACCATTGGGGCCCCAGACCTCATCATTATTACGGGCCTTAGCTTAGTGAGCCTCATAGTGGTAGGGGTGTTTTACAAAGAGTTGTTGAGCGTCACATTTGATGAGGAGGCTTCAAGGCTCATGGGGATCCCTGTTGGGATCCTCTCTACAATCCTCAACGTACTAGTTGCGATGACGATCGTCCTAAGCATTAAGGTCGTGGGAATGATATTAGTGTCGGCTCTCCTCGTGATACCAGGACTAACAGCACTTCAGCTGGGTATGAGCTTCAGGGACACGGTGATCTCCGCGATCCTCTTCGGGGTCATCAGCGTCGTGGTCGGCATCTTCGCCTCCGCTCTCTTAAACGTAGCCACTAGTGGAGTCATAGTCTTCACCCTCGTCGCCTTGTTCCTCATCATCGCACTATGGAGCAGGTACACACGGGCGTAACTAAGATTTATCAGCCGCCCTTCCGATCGACGGATCGGTGAGTTATTGCCACTCTACGAGAAGCCACATTTAAACCACGATAAGCACCTTTGCAGCCTTGTGGCAGAGGGTATGGAGCTAGCCGATTACAAGGAGCTGGTTAGGAACCCGAAGTATATTTGCAGGATCTGCGGCAGGGCAGCTGCAAGCGAGAAGAATCTATGCGATCCCGTCCCACTTTAAACCCCATTTTTTTCATAAGCCACGCGTGGTGTAAAGTTTAATGCCATGCGTGCGGATGCCTCCCCATATGACAACCGTAGGGGTCCGCAGAGGATATACACTTCTAACGCTCTACATAATCGAGGTCATCAAGGATCTAGGGACCCTGCCAAGCATTGACAAGCTGATGGAAGCCGCAGACAAGCAAGGCACCTTAATCGCCCATGAAATGAAGCGACAGATTCCAGCCGGACTGACGCCGCTAGAAACGGGAGCGGAAGTGTACCGCTGCTTCATGAAAGATGCGGGCGCCGAGGTAAGCATCCATAAAAGGGATGAGGAGAGCATCACCTTCGTTGTAAGCAGGTGCCCCTTCCACGAGGCTTTCTTGGATGTTGGCGTCGACTGTGGCATCTTCCTTAGGGGGCTTTGCGTTAACCTTACCCTCCCCGCGATACAGGCTAGCCTCAAACAATTCGATCCTAGACTCAACGTGGAGAGCGTTGTCGCCCGCCAGTCAGCTGAGGAAGTGTGCCTAGAGAGAGTCTACATCTCTAGGTAGGCGTTTTATCCAACTTCACGCCTTCCTAAACCATGGTCCGTGCCGTTGATTCAGACGTACTCGTTCTTGGCTCCGGGGGAGCAGGGCTCAGGGCTGCTATCGAGGTCGACTCTCGCGGGTTGAGAGCTGTCATTGTCTCAAAGGCACCCGCTGGTATGAATAACTGCACCGTAGTCGCGGGAGGCGGTTTCAGGGCCGCTTTCGAGGGTTTAACCCCGGAGGAGCATATGAAAGACACGATTGAAGTCGGAAAGGGGCTTAACGATAGACACCTCGTCGAAGTCTTCACCAAGGAGGGGGCTGAACGCATCCTCGAGATGAG
>MEZF01000059.1:0-20241 GCA_001774245.1 Candidatus Bathyarchaeota archaeon RBG_13_52_12 | reverse complement strand
ACGTGTCCACAAGACTGGGGCTTCCGTCGGCTCGATCCCTAACCTCATGGGACTCGGGATGACGAAGCCTATGGTTGAGTACGCGAAGTCGAAGGGTGTTGAGTTCATTGACAATGTCATGGTAACCAAGCTTCTCAAAAGGGGGGAACGAGTCATTGGCGCGATCGGATACGATGTTAAGCAGGAGGAGCCCATCGCCTTCTCGTCTAGGGCTGTTGTCCTGGCTACCGGAGGAGCTGGAGCCATCTATAAGAGAACCGATTGCCCAGTAAGGACCACAGGCGACGGCTACAGTCTCGGTTTACACGTCGGTGCTAGGTTGAGAGACATGGAGTTCGTTCAGTTTTTCCCCCTCGCCCTCGCCGAGCCGGGGCAGCCACCCTATCTCATAGGGGGGCCACTGACCGAGGAAGGTAGGATAATAAACAGCCTTGGTGAAGACATCCCCCAAAAATATAGCCTAAAAACTCGCCCCCTCGTACTAAAGAGTCGGGACTTATTGAGCAGAGCAGTGATGACTGAGATAACTCAGGGCGGTGGAGTCGATGGGGCCGTCCTAATCGACGCCCGTGAGGTCTTCAAGAAGCGAAGCGACAGGCAGATCGCAAATGCTGGGATTAATAGATTCTTAGCCGAGAAGCTCCGCGTTGCCGAGAAGCCTTTCAGGGTCGCGCCGGTCTGCCACTTCTGCATGGGCGGACTCGTAATCGATGAATATGGCTACACAGGAGTCCCCGGGCTCTACGCAGCAGGAGAAGTAGTGGGAGGAGTTCACGGTGCCAATAGACACGGCGGAAATGCGCTCACCGACATTCTCGTCTTCGGGGCACGTTCGGGGAAGGCCGCCTCCGAATATGCGGAGGAGGCGAAGAAAGGAAAAGCCACGGATCTCATTGAGGACGAGATCAAGCACTATGAGTCAATTATTGATAGAGAACAAGGATATAGCCCCCACGATGTGATGGTACGTTTAAGGGAAACAATGTGGTCGAAAGCGGGAATCATTAGGGACAGCGCAAGCCTCACTGAAGCCTTCGAGGAGGTCATCGACCTCAAACTCATGGCAGATAGGATAACAGCCAAGAATGCGAGAGATATGTTAGTCGCTCTAGAGGCTCCGATGGCCCTCGAGTCCGCAGAGATGATAATAAGAGCTGCTATGGAGAGGAAGGAGAGCCGCGGCGCCCACTACAGGACTGACTACCCAGCTGAGGACCCGATATGGCTCAAACCCATCTACATTGGCCAAACGGACACTGGCGCCCTCAAATTCACAACGTGATTTTTTTTGAACCACCTTGAGGTGTGCGTACCCACAACAGCCGCTGAGGAAAACGAGCTATATAGGAGCCTAAGTGAGATACATCTATTCAAGGCTAAAAGAATAAACTAAAAGAGATATACATTTGAAAAATCCTCAACGATGTGCTACTTCGTCACGAAGGTCAGCACATCCTCGTCATGCAGTTTATGACTAAGGCCTACTTTCTGCCCACCGAACCTAACACTCTTCCCCCAAACCTGCGCGTACTTGAAGTCCGTGCGCAATGCCTTGTGGAGTGTGTCACAGACGTCCCCTACGGTATAGCCACTCCGTACTATAAGCGGCTCTTTATAATCCGTCTCCCCTCCTTTTGGCCGCATGTATACCCTTATGAACTCGAGCCTCTGATAGAGTTGCTCTCGGAACTCATCGATGTTAACACCTGACTCGGCTGCTAAGGGGAGGACGTAGTAGTCAAGCTTCTCCCGAACTTTCCTTAGGCTCTCAGGGTCGATCATGTCTATCTTATTGAGGACGGTGAAGGTTGGCGCGTAGACCCTGCTACCGAGGATGACGTCGATAAGCTGATCATCGTTTATGTCCTCCCGGATCATTACACGAGCGTTGTGGAATCCGTACACAGAGAGTATATCCTTAACCGTCTCCTTCCTTATCTTCGTAAGTGGAACCTGAGCGATAACCGAGACCCCGCCGACGGCTGTTTTCTCTACTACGATGTTCGGCGGCTTCTCATCTGGCCTGATGCCTATCTCGCGTAGCTCCTTCAGAAGTATCGGTTTAGCGCCAGGTTGGAATACGTCGAGGGTGATGAGGATGAGGTCAGCTGATCTCGCTACACTGAGTACCCTCTTACCAAGCCCCTTTCCCTGTGCCGCCCCGGCGATTATACCAGGCAAGTCGAGAACCTGAATCTTCGCCCCGCGGTACTCCATGAGACCCGGCACTACAGTGAGAGTAGTGAAGTCGTAGGCGCCCACCTTCGACTTCGCGTTGGTTATCTGGTTCAAGATTGTTGATTTTCCGACACTGGGCATGCCTATGAGGACCACGGTGGCGTCACCCGTCTTCTTCACGGCATAGCCATCATCGCTCCCCTTCCCACTCGCCTTAATTTGCCGAGCTTCCTGTTCGCGCATCAGTTTAGCCCGGCGAGCCTTGAGTACCCCGAGGTGTCGTTCAGTCGCCTTGTTGATCTGGGTACGGGCGATCTCCTCCTCAATTTGCTTGATCTTCTCAGGAATACCCATTACCAACCCACCACCTATGCGTCACTCAAAAAGGTTTCCAGAAGCTTGAAGCTCACAGCAATAAAGAGAAGGTAGAAATTAGATGGGGAATTTAATTTTGGTAAACCTAGATCCGTTCAGAAATTCGCTGGCTTGACTGGACTCTTTTTGCCAGTCATCGCTTCGATGGAGATCTCCACGAGTGATAGGTGCGGATTCTTTGCCATATCCTCTACTGTGAGGCTCTTACCCTTCCCAGGTGCGTATTTGTCGCTAAGCTGCTGGAGTGCATTGAGACGCTTCTCCGGGTCGGTGATGATTTTGGCTTTACCGTTGACTATAACGCTCAGATATTTCCAAGTATAATCGCAAGGCTTGTCCCCTCTGACCATCTCTCCCGAGTCGACCTCAAAGCAGACCCGCGGATTCTTAGCTATATTCGCCATCTTCATCCCGTCATTGTTGCTGTGAAACATGATCTTACTGTTGGAATAGACATAGTTTAAAGGGACTACGTAAGGTCGGTCATCCACAGAAGTGGCGAGTCTCCCCACTTCCTGCTCTCGTAGAATCTCCTCAATAACGGCTTTATCGGTTATTTCCTTCTCCTTTCTTCGCATATCAGACATGGCTCTCGAGGGGTGAATTGTGCCTTTAACCGTATCGGGAAGGTTAAATCAGGCTCAAAGAGGTATCTGATCCGATCGCCGTTGGCTGTTCTCAAAGCAACTTCATGGAATCTATTGTACATCGGTGCAGTTCTCTGCGCGTTGATCAGCGTCGCCACAATCTACCAGATAACCGTAACCCAGAACACAAGCGACGAGTGGATAATTTGGATATGCGTCTTACTCGGATTCGGCCTAGTCGGTTTCGGTTATTTCTACGAGAGCAGGCATAAGAAGGATCAATCTGAGAATAAACCGACACCCCCAAGCGCGATGCAGTAAAATTGGCTTAAATACAGCCTTCTGTAAACACAACAAGATCAGTTTGAGTGAAGAAAAGATTCTCAAGGTCGAACTTGAAAGAATTCAGGACTATTCCTTCAAGGTGGATTTCGGCAGCGAGGGGATTGAGGCTCTGATGACTGATGAGGGAGAACCCCTCGGGAAGGGCGAGGGGCCCTCACCCTCTATGCTACTAGCCGCAGCAATGGGCAATTGTCTCAGCTCCAGCCTGCTCTTCTGTCTCCAGAAGGCGAGGGCTCAAGTCAAGAGTATGAAAACCAGAGTCAACGCCAAGATGACGCGAAACGAGAAAGGGCGCTGGAGGATATCCGAGGTTGTGGTGGAGCTCGATGTAAACGTTGATAACGAGTACGTGAACCAGATACAGAGATGTGTAACCCTCTTTGAGGACTTTTGTATAGTGTCGAAGAGTGTCGAGCAGGGAATTCCTCTGAGGGCAAAGGTCAATTGGGCTAGTTCTTGACCCAGATGTGCCCGCATGAGACGCATTTAAACCGCTCTACGTATCTATCGCTATTGACACCAGCGTGCTCACCAAGCGCGACCCTGACTTGGTGGTAGGCCTCGCTATGCCCACACTGGGGGCAGATTTGACTCACCTTTATGGTCTCCTCCTCCCCTCTTAATACGTAGACCGGCTCCGCCTTCGTTTCCTCCCGAGCTACCTCAACGACACCCGGATTAACCTCGAATCCACACTTCTTGCATCGATATCCCCCTGGAGACCTCTCCATGAAGGAGCCACATTTATCGCAGAACCTCACTGTATAACACCTAGGAAAGTTTGGATGTGTAAACTGATGCATTAATGATTACTAACCGTGAATATTAAAGGATTAGGTATAGGAAAACAATCTTAGTTTAATCCAATAGCTCATCCACAATCATCGATACGCATGCTCGACAGCGCATACCCTGATTATAACAGTATAGTCATATCCAATAGAGGATCACTTTTGTGTTCTTTCTTTCCTCTTAAATTTGATCAAGAAAAGTTACTCATTGATCTTTTTGGCTATACTGTATGCATCCCAGGCAGATATTACGGAAAATGCGATTCCTACGATCATTAGTTCATCGAAAGTGAGGATATCTTCTAATAGGTACCCGAGTAAAAGCACGGTCCCGAGGAAAAATACACCTCTAAGAACCCGTCCGAGGTAGATTTGGCCAGCCCCAGTGATTAACAAGGAAAGTGCAGCAGCGAGAGCGGGGTTCTTTCTCTTAACAGCGTGAGTCGGTGGAATGCCCTCTATCTTTGGTTGTGGCTTTCCGCAGGAGGGACAAATAGTATACTTGTAGTCGATCTGGACGCCGCAGTAAGGGCAGTATTTATTCTTCTCCTCAGACATATCAATTTGAACCCGGGTTTCTACCAAAATACGCTTTGTGGTTCTATTTTAATGAAAAATGGTTTAATCCTGAAGGTGTGATGGAGGCTATTCTTCGTCGCCTTTGAATGTGTCCTCGGATAATTCTTCGACGTCTTGTAAGTCTTCTTCATCGAACTCTTCTTCCTCGGCGCAGAACTCGCACAGCTTCTCTATTGGGGAGCCACAGTCTTCACAGAACTTGGCGCCGCAGGACTTGCATTTTATAAGCTTGTCTGATTCTTCACCGCAGATCTCACACTCTGGCATTTGTTTCACCTTTCTTACGAGGGTCTCCCCTCAAGCACCTGAATCCGATATGGAGCATAGAGAAATGGTATTCTTAAATTTAAACAAGCAAAAAACAACGGATGACATATCGCAGATTAAGCTTATTTTTTAAAATACTTAATATACTCTGTAATAAGTAAAACTATTTAAAACATTACCAAAAATAGAGCAAATCATTATATAATGCAATATAATAAAATAACTGTTTTGTTTAACAAAAATAGGGGTGTAAATAGGTTTATTTTACTTCCCTGTACCACTCCTCAGGCGCTCCGTCTATTGACGGATCGTAATTAGAGGGTAGAAGCTCTTCTATGCCTAGGATCTCAGTCACGAATACTTCCACAACCCCTTTAACGATCGTTCCCTCGGTGAGGTGACCACCAACAGTTGGAATGTCCCAAGCGCCACCCACACAGTAGTGGATAGCGGGGAAGGGTTCTGGTTTACCATCTGCAATACGCGTGTGTATCATACCGCTCATACTGATGAGCATACTGAGGTTATCGAAGCTAGCTGCCGTCTCGTTGTGCCAATTGGAGCGGTCACGACTATCAGGGGTCCACATGTACATCTTGGCAGGACTGAATCCACCCATAAAGGCTGCGTGGATCTTGCCAAACTTGATTTTCTTGTCCTTTGCGAACTGTTGTAGTGCCTTATAGACGTCTGTGCCGGTTGTCATCCTGATGATAAACTCCCTGCCTCTGCGGGCTTCGACGCAGTGGTATTCCGTTGGCTTTGATGCTTCGCGTTCCCATGGATCTCTCTTTCTCGGAGCCATAAACACCATTGATATTTTCACCATGATGCAGTTAAAACTTTGTAAGTGGTCTTGCGTATTAGGGGAGTTGGGTGTATGTGGATTATAGGGAGGATTATTTAATTCCTGCCTGATTAACTAATTTTTAATAGTTCTTGTAAGATACCTAGCTGCGTTGGGTTGGCTTTGACAATGTCGCTTGTGCTTATGACGCCTATGATCTTGTCCTTGTCTATTACGGCAATTTTCTTGATCCTTTTCTGAGCCATTAACTTGGCGGCGTCTTCGATTGGGGCATCCGGCTCGATTGTGATGATGGGGCTGCTCATTATGTCTTTAGCCCTGACCGTGCTGGCGTCGAGTCGTGATTCGACGATTCTGCTGAGTATGTTTTTGCTTGTTATTATACCAACTGCGCGATTGTTGTTGGTTACAATGACGCTGCCTACGTCGAATTTGTTCATTTTGACGACAGCGTCATGTGCGCTGTCGTCTGTGCGGACAGTTTTGACATTCTTCGCCATTATGTCCCTGACTAGTATTATTCCGCTCATAGAATCACCGATAAGGTCAGAGTTGATCTAGGTTCGGTGAGATTTGAAGTTTTATTATGTTAAGGTTTGAGTTGTTTTGTCATATTGGTCTCGACTCCATAATCGCTTTAAAAGAAGTGTCTATCTGTCACTTTTAGCCGGTGCTTACGATGAGTATTAAAGTGGAGGATGTTATGCGTTCGAGTGTTGTTACTATTGAGGGTGAGTCTTCTGCGAGGCAGGCGGCGAAGATGATGGACTTTAGGGGTGTGAGCAGCCTCGTGGTCATGTCAAGGAAGAAGATTTCCGGAATAGTTACTGAGAAAGACCTTTGTACGAGGGTAATGGCGAAGGGAAGAGACGCAGAGAAGGTAAAAGTTATGGAGATTATGTCTCAGCCAGTCATAATCGTAAGGCCTGACATGCCGCTTGAAAACGCTGTTCAGGTGATGTTGATGCAGGGTATCAAGAAGTTGCCTGTCCTAGGGGGTGAGTTTGGGGAGGAGCTTGTGGGCATCTTATCGCTTACGGATGTTGCTATGCTGTATCCCGCGATCTACGCGACTATGAAGCAGCTTCAGGAAATTCAACCTTTGCCATTAGAGAAAGGTGTCGATTTTTATATATGCTGATTATTCTAGGTAGTCCTAGTATAAGGTAAATAAGCTGAGATCTAGCCCACCCAATTTTGAAAAGACATTTTAGATCTTATTACTAGTCGCTACTGGCGTTTGCCTCGCTTATCTGAATCGATGCTGTTGGATAAAGGGCAACCTTGGCTTGGGAGCCGTGTGTGTTCTCCATGAGTTTGAGAGCTTCTTTCCATGTCTTCACCCACTTGGAGCCTTCGCCATAGTAGTGTTCGTCGGCTTTCATTACGCCGCTGGGTGAGACGCAGATTACTCGACCCATCTTCCAGGGCTTCTTGACGTAGACGTCTGGTTTCCATCCTTGGCCGCCGTAGTCGGTGCCGAACCTACCATTGTAGAAGTGTACGCGGCACCCTTCGGGTGTGTAGAGGAGGTAGACCATGTCTCCTCTCTCCCTAACGGACTCGAGGATGATGTGGTAAGCCTTGTAGCCCTCATTGGCCATCGGGTAGGTGTTGCCTATGCTTATGTCTGCGTTTGGGACGACCTTCGTGACATAGTGGGCTCGGGCGCGTCTGACGCCTTCGCGATGAGCCCTAATCATGTCGCCGGAGACTAGGTCGCATGCGTCTGAGTCGGCGTTGAGGAGGGCATGAACGACGAAATCGAGGCCCACCTTCTGCGCGGCCTCCTCGGAGTCAAGTCGGCGCTCGTTTCCGCTGACTTTCCCAGGGTCGGTCCCCTTCTTTATCGCGTGATTGGGACTGATAGACTCCACGGCGGCGACGCCTGGAAGGACCATCTTGCTACCGCCTCCAAACCCGAAGCCGAAGTGGGGCATGATGCTGCTTATGACGACCTTTAAGTCGCAAGTCATGACCTCCTTGTTTATTAGGATCGGCGTTCCGCGGCTTGTCTTACCAAGGTCTACGAAGTTCTCGTAGGGGTTGTGGTTGAAGACAAGGTGTTTCGCGCATATTTCCTCGCCGAGTTTTTTCTGGAAGTCGAAGAGCATCCGCCCAGTGTGGGCGCCTGAGGCCATCATGAAAACGATCTGGTTTTCAGCTAAGCCACCTCTTCGGAGTTCGCCTAGTACAGAGGGGAGGATCTGTGTAACCTTCGTGGGGCGGGTCATATCGTCGAATATTATGACGCATTTCCGTTTTCCTTTAGCGATCTCACCGAGGGGCTTTGTGCCGAATGGGTTCTGGAGTTTTTCTACGATCTCATTAGGCGTGAGAGCCTTAGCGTCGTGACCTCTCATCTTTTGAACGTTAACGTCCCAGCTATCTGGAAAGGAAATTTTTTCCGACTTCCAACCATACCACTCCCATGCAGGTACGCTGATGGACTTCATGCTTAAGACCAGCATCGCTGTCACTTAAAGACGTAATCTCGCATGAAATGTTTCAAGTTTGATGGCATTCATTTGATCGTCGTATGATGCGTGGATAGAGTCAGAGTATAAGGGACCGTTACAGATATCAGGTGAGGATTCGTATCTATTCTTGGGGATGATGGTTGGAATATCCTAAAGACCTGAGGAGGGAGTTTCCGAAAGTTTTCGATAGGGCCTATGAGCAGATGCGGAAGTTCCGCCTTGTCAGAGATATAATGACGCCGAAGGTCATCACCATCACGGAGGAAAAAACCATGGGTGACGCGGCTAGTGTGATGGGCGAGAAGCACATCGGCAGCCTAATCGTCGTCGCAGACGCCAAACCAAAGGGCATAGTCACTGAAAGGGATCTTCTCAGTGGAATCCTCGCTCTAGGGAGGGATCCTGCTAAGACTAATGTTGGCACGGCGATGTCATGGCCCCTCGTCACGATTTCTCCGGATGCCCCGATTAAGGACGCTGCCAGGATAATGATGAAGAGGAAGGGGAGACTCGCGGTTATGGAGAAGGAGAAACTCATCGGTATAGTCTCCGCTTCCGACTTCATCAGGAGCCTGCCCGACGTGCCTGAGACGGTAGTGAAGGTCGAGGACTATATGACGACGGAGGTAGTCATCGTGGACGAGGAAAAGTCGGTTGCCGACATCGCCGTCATCATGGGTAGGGAGAGGATAGGTAGCGTAATCGTCGCCTCCGGTGGGAAGCCGAAGGGTATCTTCACCGAGCGGGACCTATTAACGACTTTCCTAAAAGAGGGCAAATCTCTAGCCGTCGCGGTGAAGGAATATGCTTCAACACCGCTAATTGTAGCCCCAGCCGGGATTAGCATCTATGAGGCAGCGTATATTATGGCGGATAAGCACATCAGAAGGCTGCCACTTGTTGAAGAGGAAGAACTCGTAGGAATCATCACCGCGCGTGACCTCGTTGAAGCATATGCCAAGTAATCCTCTTTATTGAAAGGACGAAGAGTAGGGTTTCATATTTGTGCATCAAAACCCATATAGAGACATCAGTGTTGTGTTGATCAATGTCTCCCGATCTTATTCCGGATGGGATCGTTATTCTCGACTTTGGTGGTCAGTATTGCCACTTGATCGCCCGCCGCATCAGAGAGATGAAGGTCTACTCCGAAATACTTCCCAGCGAGGTCTCCGTCGATGAAGTCCGTGAACTCGGCAAGACAATGAGGGTGAGGGGGGTCATTCTCTCGGGGAGTCCAAGTAGCGTCAACGCGAAGAACTCGCTTAGGTTAGATGAGCGCATCCTCGAACTCGGCGTCCCTGTGTTGGGTCTGTGTTATGGCCACCAGCTTTTGGCTCAGATGAACAAGGGGGACGTTAGAAAGGGAGAGTTCAAAGAATATGGCGGTCGGACCGCTTACATTGATAGAGCTGAAAATATCCTCGAGGGCATGGAGATGGAGGAGCCTGTCTGGATGAGTCACGGCGACACCGTCTACAGCCTCCCCAAGTGCTTTCAAATCCTCGCACATACAGACTCGGCCCCCGTCGCTGCCTTCAGCGACCCCGAAAAGGGCATATATGGTCTCCAGTGGCACCCTGAGGTAAAACACACAATCCACGGCGACCGTGTGTTAAACAACTTCGTTTTCGGCATATGTAAGTGTCAGCAAAACTGGTACCCTGCAGATGCAGTCGAGGAAGGAATCAAAGCCGTCAAGGCGCAGGTAGGCGGAGGGAAAGCGGTCATAGCCCTCAGCGGTGGTGTCGATTCTAGTGTTGCAGCAGCAATAGTTGGAAAGGCTCTCGGAGACAGGATCATGGCAGTACATGTCGATCACGGGCTTATGCGAATGGAAGAGTCGAGTCAGGTAAAGGAGGCCATGGAGCGGATAGGAGTCAACGTGAAGGTTGTCGATGCAAAGGACCGATTCATGATGCGGCTCCGCGGCGTCACCGACCCAGAGGAGAAGCGAAAGATAATCGGTGAGGAGTTCATCAGGGTCTTCGAGAAGGAAGCACGCCTCTTCGGCGCGGAGTACCTCGTCCAGGGCACAATCTACCCCGATAGGATCGAGTCGGGGACAACACGACACGCCGACACGATTAAAACACACCATAATGTGGGAGGCCTCCCGCTCCACATGGATTTCAAAGGAGTCGTAGAGCCGCTCAGAGACCTCTATAAAGACGAGGTCAGGGCCCTCGGTACCAAAATGGGGCTCCCGAGGGAACTCGTTTGGCGTCAGCCTTTTCCCGGCCCGGGACTCGCCGTACGCATGGTCGGTGAAGTGACCGAGGAAAAACTCGATGCACTGCGGAAGGCAGATGTAATAGTAACTGAGGAGGTGGAGAAGTCAGAGTTAGCGAGCACCTCGTGGCAGTATTTTGCTATATTAACTGACACGAAGAGCACCGGCGTAAAGGGGGACGAACGAGCATATGGCTGGACGGTTGCCGTCCGCATAGTTGAGAGCGTAGACGCCATGACGGCTAACTTCTCCAAGGCACCGTGGGAGATTCTCGAGCGCATAAGCAACCGTATAACCAATAGCCTACCCCAAGTCACAAGAGTCGTGTACGACATAACCAACAAGCCTCCAAGCACGATAGAGTGGGAGTAGAATGACTGGATACGACTACCCGCCAGGGGGTCCACCCGCAGACCTGTTAGTGGAGGGAAAGGGAAATACACTGGGTGAAGCTGTCGCTAACGTTGCCCTAGGAATGCTCAATGCGATCACACCCCTCAAGGGAATATGCGAGAGAGAGATCTACACGGTCAATGCTGATGGCATTGACCTACCGAGCCTCGTATTCAATCTCCTAGATGAGATCCTTTTTCTGAATGACTCGGAGGGGATGACGGCGAAGAGTCTTACTGTAGAGATCGATGAGGGAAAATTCAGGGCAAGCGCCGTGGGTAGGGGTGAACGCTTTAGTGCAAAAACACATGAAACAGGCATCGCTGTGAAAGCCGTAACCTATCACATGATGAAAATCGAGAGGACAATTGAAGGTTATAGGGTCCTCGTGGTCTTCGATACGTGACTTTATGCCTGTGGAGGTTATGGTTTTTATATGTAACTATTAGACGAATAATACAGGTGTAATTGAATGGCGATTGACGTTGTAGCTACGCTAATTGGTGTAGTTGTAGGCACGATCATAATGTCCCCAGTCCTCTGGATAGCGGGAAGGTTACTCGTGGGATCAGCTAAAGCGAAGTTTACAGATGCTGTCGTCATAGTTGCCCTCGGAAGTCTTGCAGGTGCTATAGTTAACGCGTTTATAACGGGATGGATTGGCACTCTGATACAAATCATCGTTCTCTTAGTGTTGATTCAGAAATACTATGAGTGTGGTTGGGGTAAGTCCATCTTAGTAGCGATTGTCACAGTCGTAATTTTCATAATAATCGTCTTCATCCTCGGTATTGTGGGCGTTGGTCTATTCGGCAACATGATCCCTACTACTTATGTGTCCCTGTTTTTAGTATAATATATGTACTTGGCAGCTTTTTGCTCTTATTTAAAGTGGTCTTATCGTCTATCATCTTTGTACAAGTAAAAAGCTCCCGAGCGATTTCTACTATTTTTAAGATAATAATAGAATTGAGAATAATTTAATGTTCAAAATATACTTTTAATGTATCTTAGTGGGGCCTAATTGCTCGGGGATCTTGCAGACGAGGAATGTGAGTACACCGCTGCGTCTGTTATACTAGCAGTGGGGTATGCCCTTTGGGCTCTCGATGAGAGTATCGGGGCCAACTTCTCTCTGCTCAGTACCGACCTCGACGACGCCCCTGCCCTCGAGGACGTAGAAGAATACGTTTGTAGGGGTTATATGGCGCTTAAGCTGCTCACAGGTCGGAGGGTGAGGTGAGTCACCGTTGCGTCCTCCGTGTTGTAGAGGAACATAGATTAGACGCCGTGGGGGTTCTGCCTGCCAGGGTTGACTTCAATTCAACTAACTTCACTGGTTTCACCCGAGTATAGCCTTGAGGTCGGCATCAGGCGTCGTGATTGGCATAATGTTGTAGTTATCCACTAACACTTTCAAGACATTCGGGGTAAGGAATGCGGGGAGACTTGGTCCCAGACGGATGTTCTTTATGCCAAGGCTGAGCAGTGTCAACAGTATGGCGACAGCCTTTTGCTCGTACCAGCTCAGGATCATGCTCAAGGGTAGCTCGTTAACCCCTACGCCGAAAGCCTTGCTAAGGGCTATTGCGATCTGGATGGCGGAGTAGGCGTCGTTACACTGGCCGATGTCGAGGAGCCTTGGTATCCCCTCGAGGTTACCTAGATTCTTGTCGAAGAATCTGAACTTTCCACAGGCGAGGGTGAGCACGACACAGTCTTTTGGCACCTTCTCCACGAACTCAGTGTAGTAGTTTCGGCCGGGCTTTGCGCCGTCACAACCCGCAACGAGGAAGAAGTGCCTGATCTTCTTCTCCTTGATTAGCTCAATTACCTTTGGAGCTACATCCATAACGGCTTCGTGGCCAAAGCCCACCATGACTGAGCCGGTTTCCTTGTCCTCCTGGAAGCCGGGCATCTCCAGAGCCTTCTTTATGACTGTGGTGAAGTCCTTGTCGTCTATATGCTTGACACCGGGCCAGCCTACTAAGCCAGTAGTGTATATGTTGTCTTTGTATGTAGGTGCGGGGCGCTGTATACAGTTGGTCGTCATCAGTATGGCACCGGGGAACGTGTAGAACTCTCTTATCTGGTTCTGCCACGCGGTTCCGTAGTGGCCATAAAAATGACTATACTTTTTGAGTTTCGGGTAGCCATGGGTCGGAAGCATCTCACCATGAGTATAGACGTAGATACCTTTTCCTTCGGTCTGCTTCAATAGTAGCTCGAGGTCTTTCAGGTCGTGGCCAGACACGAGAATTGCTTTGCCATTCTTGTGGCCGAGTGGAACCTTTGTTGGTACGGGATTCCCGTAGGCGCTCGTGTTGGCAGCGTCGAGTAGCTCCATTGCGCGCAGGTTCGTCTTACCCGCCTCCATGACGAGGCCGAGATAATCGTTGAGACCCAAGGCAGGGTTTGCCGCGGCTGCGAAGCCCTTTTGGATGAAGGCGTAGACACCCTCATCCTCTTTTCCGAGTATAGCGGCGTGGTCCGCATAGGCGCTTATCCCCTTAAGCCCATAGATGAGAGCCCAGCGGAGGCTGTGAACGTCGCTTCCGGCGTCTGGTTCAGACTTGATGCCGACCTTCTCGCCCTGCTCGACCAGCTCAGCGATTTTATCTGAGGGGGCGAAGTTGATTATGTCATCCGGTAGCTTTGCCTTGACTAGCTGATTCAGCCTACCCCGATAATTGACGGTCTTGTGGATCAACTCAGCGATCCTCTCTGGGTCGAAGTTGACGTTCGTCAGGGTCGAGAAGGTTGCCTCGCAGACGAAGCGGTCGATCTCCCTGTCATAAATTCCCCTCTTTCTCCCCTCGACGGCGACTATGGATAATCCCTTAAGGGCATAGATCAGCAGGTCCTGTAGGGCAGCCACCTCGGGGTTTTTACCACAGACGCCCATCTGGCCACAACCCTTGCCCTGAGCGGTTTGTTCGCATTGATAGCAGAACATTGGGAACTCGGGTTTGTGCATTACCTCAACTTTAGCTTCATGCATTTCATTTTCACCCATTACTTCGATTCTGAGCAGGCTCCTTGAGAGGGGCAGTGTTTCGCAGCGTGATTTTCAACCACCTTGAATATGCCCTCAACCGTCTCCGGGTTGATGCTGTATATCTTCTCCTTTCCCCGGCGTTCGCCGCTGACTAGATTACACTTCTCGAGGGTCCTTAGATTATGACTCACCATGCTCTGTTCTTGGTTAAGGGCTTCTGCAATATTGGTTACGTTCATGGGGTGCGGTCTAAGTGTCTCTAGTATGGCTAGGCGTGTGGGGTTCGCTAAAGTGGAGAAAAACCCATAGCAGATATCGGAGAGTCCTCTTTTCAAGCCCGCTCACATCTGAAGATTTCTTCATATGAAGAAGGGGTTCATAGGTTTATAAGGGTTATGTACGCAGGGACCCTGACACCCCGAAAAAAGTTAACGTTTATATTTATGGACAAGATGGCTTTAACGAATACAAGTGAATAAGAATTGACACTAACCATAGACACATCGGGACACGGACTTGGTATGGTACTCAAAGACTACCAAGAGGAGGCGCTCCACTACATATGGGGGAAGAAAGGGGAAGGTTCAAGCTCACGGGACGTCTGGAGCCAGGTAAACAAGACCCTTAAGGCGAGAAGCATCAGCAGGGCCTCCATAATTAACTTCCTCAACGCGATGGTTGATGAGGGCGTTCTCAATTACACTGAGATCACGGGCAAGGGCGGCCACCGCCGCATTTATTCGACGAAGCTAGACGAGGCCCAGTTTAAGCAATACGTCGCAGAGATGGTCCTCAAGAACATGCTCCGCGATTTCCCAACGGAGACCAGGGAAGCCATAAAGAAGGTCAAGTAAACCCACTTTCTTTTTCTTTTCAATCAACTAGCGGAGCGAGAGCTTCTCTAGCTTATGTGTTATAAGTCGTAAACGGATATTTTCTACGACTTGTCATGGCGAAGCTGACGAAGGAGAAGAAGACGGCCTTCGACTTCATAGAGGAAACCTCGGAGAAGATCAGCGACATGCATCAGCTGATCTGGAGATACGCTGAGCCGGCTCTACGTGAGTATAAGAGCTGTGAGGCCTTTGTGAAGTGGCACAGGGATGAGGGGTTTGAGGTTGAGACGGGCATAGCCGGTATGCCGACTGCTTACGTTGCGACATGGGGGAGAGGCAAGCCGGTGATCAGCACCTACACCGAGTACGATGCGGTACCCGAAGCCGCTCAGGAACCAGCTACACATCGGGAGGCGGCTAACCCTTGGCAGGCAGGTCACACCGACCCCCACAGCGCCCTAGGTGTAGCGGCCGCCGCCGGTGCGCACGCTGTCAAGCACGCCATGGAGAAACATGGTTTAAAGGGGACCATCAAGGTCTTTGGCGCCCCCGGGGAGAAGATATGCATCTCCAAGCCCTACGAGGCTGCGAAAGGCTACTATGATGATCTCGACGCCGCCGTCGCGTGGCATCCTCGGGGCTTCAACTCCGTAATGTACGAGACTCAGTGGGGGAGCTATTGGTGCGTCGCTTTCGTCTTCGACTGCGACGCTCCTGAGACCTGGATGAGCTACGCCCCGGATCTCCCAGCCCAGACACGCGCCCCCGGCGCGCTAGACGCTGTCTGCCTAATGTACACCACAACGAAGTACACGAAGGAGTCAATGCTCCCCAGGACGGGGCTATGGTCGATCAACGAGGCCATACTTGTTGCAGGTCAAGCCACGGCGGATAACCTGCCACCCAGGATCGGCGTCATCACCTACGCCTTCAGGAGCCCTAGTCTAGTGCAGCAGGAGCAGATCTACAAGGTGTTGCTGAATAACGCCGAGTCGGTGGCCAAAGTCACGGGTTGCAGGCTGGGGATAAAGTGGGTGGCAAAGACCAGGACAGGGCTATTCAACAGGAGCCTTGCTGATCTCGCCTACGAGAACCTTGAGCTAGTAGGAGCCCCCAAGTTCACAGAGGATGACAAAGAGAAGGCGCGAGAGATCGTTCGGAGGCTAGGACATAAGCCGCCTCAGGAACCGTTTAACGAGAAACTCACACCGCCTGGGGAGTGGGAGAGCATGTGGAGGAGACCGATCCCCAACCACCAGACCCATTATGGAAGCGACGATTACGTGGAGTTCACGTGGCACTGCCCGACGGTCTGGATACAGGTCTACGTTCCAAGCGTCAGCGTCCCAGGTGTGAGACTCCCCGCTTGGACTAGGTATTCACTCTGCGGCATGAGAGGTGTCATCGATAAGAGCATCTACACCGCGGGGAAGGCGATCAGCGGCACGATGATGGACCTGGTTACTAGCCCAGACAGGTTGAAGACTTGTAAAGACGAGTGGAAGGAAAAGACGAGCATGTACATGGAGAAGCCCCTCTTGCCACCGGATATGGAGCCACCCATCGACCTTCCGTGGCCAGAGTACATCACAACTCAAAGGGGGAGGGAGTGGCACATCCCCCCCTTCAAAGTCTGAGTGTCTGCACGCTGCTCTGTTCTAATTTTTCGTACACTCGTTCTAATCTATGGGTATAATAGAGTCGCATCCAGTCATTGATAACTGGTAATGATGATGGACAAAACTAGACAAGCCGCAACAGTTCTGGCTGTTTGCGCATCTATATTATTAGCGGGGATGATCATCGCCTACAAGCCGGGGATGGTCACAGAGCTTATTGATTTCCGGTTTCCAACAGGCGTGCCGCCGGCACTTGGGACGACGGGGTTCACAACTTCCGCTACAACGGACACAACTAATAATCTTAAGACTCTAAGCGTCTCCGGGACGGGAGTAATCAAAGTCAAAGCCAACCAGGCAACGGTGAGCTTGGGCCTCTACACTGAGAACAGGGAGGCCAGCACGGCAATCAATGAGAACGCCGCGAAGATGACCGTAGTAATAACTGCCTTGAAGCAACTCGGATTCAAGGACGAAGACATGCAAACAACGAGCTACAGCGTCTATCCAAATTATAACTGGGAGATCCGCATGGTGATTGGTTACCAGGTAACGAACATGATACAGATCAAGATTAAGGACCTAACCAAGGTGGGTCCCGCCATAGACGCTGCATCCTCCGCTGGAGCTAACAAGGTCGACTCAATCGGCTTCGGCATCACAGAGGAGACCGCCTCAGCGATGAAGCTACAGGCTTACCAAGCCGCCATCGCCGACGCCAAGTCGAAGAGCGACGTGATCACGAGTGGTTTAGGCATCAAGGTCGCTGGCGTACAAAGCGTGACTGAGAGCGCCTACTACCCAGTGGTTGAATACAGGAGCTACGACTCATCCGGTGCAAGTTCAGTAAAGGAGACGACGCCGGTGCTATCAGGAAACCTCAGCGTCACAGTGACGTTGAACATCGTATACCTCATCGAGCCCGCCACGGCTTAACCCTGCTTTTTTACCCACTTTTAAAGTGGTAACAGTTTTTATCTCTAGGACCTAGCTGTGCTACATGTCAAGTATATCCTCTGTCACCCCAACGATCTGTTCGCTCATGGGCATTAAGGCCCCGAGTGCCTCGGCCTCACAGCCAATAGGAGTAGTTCTAGACGCGGCTTCAAAGATAATTGAGGGAAAACACGTCGAAAAAGCCCTCATATACGCACCCGATGCAATAGGCGAAGGGCTGCGCCGAGACTATGCAAGGCTCTTCAATCCCGTGGAGAAGATTGCCCCGATAGAGGTCGCGATGAAGTCCGTTCTACCAACTTACACCCCCGTTTGTTTCAGCAGCATGTTCACAGGCGCACCCCCCGAGACCCACGGCATAAGAAAGTATGAGAAACCTGTACTCGGCTGCGACACCCTCTTTGACGCCCTGGCGAGGGCTGGAAAGAAGACGGCGATCGCGGCTGTGAAGAACAGCAGCATCGACCTCGTCTTCAGGAACAGGAAGATCGACTACTATACCGAGGAGTATGACCCACAGGTAGAGTCGAGAGTGCTGAAAATCCTCAAGGCAGCTGACTACGACTTCATACTGGCTTACCACCAGGAATACGATGACCTGATGCACGCCTCGACGCCGAGGGACCCCAAGGCAATCGAGGCATTCAAGAGGCACCTGCAGAGCTTCAAAACTTTAGCGACCGCCTTCAACGAGAGATACGCCTCCAGAGATAGGGTCATAGCCTTCACACCGGATCACGGCACCCACATCGAAGCGACCACGGGAAAGGGCTCACATGGGACTGACAGCCCCGATGACGTGGACGTCCGCCACTTCTGGGGAATCTACAAGGGTAAATGATTCACGTTTTTCCCATGCGCGCGCATTAATGCACTGGCTTATCCATAAAATGTTGATCCTGAACGCAATGAGGCGACAAGGTCCCTAGCCCAGCTTCATTAGACGAAGTCGCGCGCGCTGTGTGGTTGTGGTGGGATACTAGAGACTCATCTACCTCGCTGTTTATGGGTGGTTGGTTATTTCGTCTGTTTTTGGCTTGATGGGGTATTTAGCAGCCATTTAGGCACAGCACGCGCCCGAGTTGAATGAATGTTATAATAAAGTCATAAGCCCATCTGAAGAAGTTTTTTTTTGCCACTAGAGTGAAGACGATAAAAAACATTAAATGAAGTATCGATAATAGATTTTTAGGGCCAAGTCTATTAGTGGAGCCTGCACATGATGTTTCGATTATCATGTATAAGGTTGTCTTCACGGTTGTTGATGTTAAAGAGCCTCGGAGTTTGGATGGTAGCCCACCTCATGTCAAAGGTCCCTGCAAGATCTACAAGGTGGGAGACAAGATCACGATAACGAGCAACCCGGGTAGGCTCGTACTCGAGGAGACGGATAGTGTCTGCCTCGCCGCTTTCAGCGCGATTCTCCCCCTCACCTCCGCAATGGAGAGAAACGTCACCGAGCCCTGGGACTACATAGACAAGATAAGGTACTTCAGCTGCCCGGACTCTGAACGCCCCGTCACCTTCAAGGTTGAGCGGATACCCGTTAAGCAGGGCGAGATACCTCTGAGGAGAAACTAGACTCCTCTAAGCCTACTCAGATACTCGTTGATTATCTCGGGTTGCCTACGAACTCGATCGAGGTTTTCAACTAATATTACCTCGTAGGCTTCGCCGGCTTCGGGTAGTAACTCGGAAAGTCTTTGATAGTAGAGTTCTCCCTTCGCCTTTGCTTTTTCACATGCCGGGCTACATGGGAAGAAGTAGCTGGCGATATACACATGGGGGTCAGGGTTGGTGGGTAGCTCCTTGAGCTGCACAGCCGCCCTCGCCTCGGCGTTAACACCTTGCTCACGATCCATAGCATACCTGTCGATGCAGCAGTCAGGGTATCCGAGGAGGCGACCCATCCTGCGGATCCAGGCACCGTTGAACTCCTCGGGGTAGGCGAACTGAAGCTGCCCCCTGGACGGGTCGGGTTTCTTCACAGCCTCCACCCTGAGCTTTCCCCTCTCCTGCATGAGCCTCTGTAGCTCCTTCAGGGTCTCCTTCTCCTTGTAGAGGTAGAACTCGTGGACTGTGGGGCGTACCTCGACCTGGTTGACCCTAAGGCCGAGTTTCTTCGCCCATGTGGAGAGGGATTTGTACTCTGATGAGCCTTCGACGATCTCGTCGAAGGCGGTGGCCATCCCCTTCCTGATGTCGCCGATCTCCTTGATCTTTGTCTTTTGATCCTGTATGGCTCTGAGCTTCTCGAGACTAGGCTTGAAGCGCGCGTCTATTTCTTCACCCATCGATGGGCCACTGGGTAACTCGGCGGGGATCGTAGTCTGGCTGCAGGAACGGAGGCCTAGACCGACTAACATTAGATTCTCTACTTTGACCCTTGAGGCTACAAAGGGGTCGTGAAGGAACTCGCGAAGTTCGGTTGGGTTCAACGTTGGATATTCATTCTCAGCGGCTTATAACACCCGGGATGGTCTTAGCTCCCGCTAGGGATGTAAAAAATGAAAAAGTGGGAAATATTTGTTCCTAGATTGGCACCAGACCGAGTACCTTCAGGATGAACTGGCCTCTCTCTGCTAGCATGCTGAATCTGAAGAGCACCGTGTTGCCGTAGTAGGCGCCCAGGGCGAGCATGATGAAGTATCTGCCCGCGATGGTTATTGGCCTCACTGGCCCTGTGTGCTCGTAGGTCAGCAGGAAGTAGAATGTAGCGCAGATGCATCCGATGGCCACGAAGATGAAGCTGAACCAGTCTCCGGTTGGCGCACCGGGGAACATGGCCCAGAAGG
>MEZF01000058.1:8894-21233 GCA_001774245.1 Candidatus Bathyarchaeota archaeon RBG_13_52_12 | reverse complement strand
CAGAGTGTCTCAAAAAGCTAATTTCTAAACAATTAAGCGCGCGAGATCTAAAATAAGAACATCGCTTTGTAGTGTGGCTACTTATCAACCCTGTACCTGGTCTCGTTGAGTTCGTCTCGACTTATCTTCGCTTGGATCGCTGAGGCCTCAGCGAATTTTTCCCAATCCCAGCCCATGAGCTCGTAAGCGTAGTTCACTGTGCGGCTAGAGGAGACGAGGAGTCCCTCCCCCTGGCTGTTCGATCCGAGCCTTATGGCTGTTGCTGGGTCTCCACCTTGTGGACAGAGGCCGGGCGCGAGTATCAACCTTTCCTCGCCGATTATTCCCCTCACTACGCCCAGCTCCTCAGTAGCTGTACAGCCAACTACGAAACCATTCGAGCCGTGATCAGCAGCGTCCTTCGTCAAACGCTGATAAAAGGGGACACCGTCCATAAGCCTCGACTGGTAATCATGTGTGCCGGGGTTGGACATCCTGCAGAGTGCAAATATCCCCTTCTGTCTCTCTTCGGACCACCTGTATACTGAATCCACTCCGTTCTTATAACCTGGAAAGGGGCTAAAGGTTATCGCATCGAAGCCGAGCTCCCCTATCCAGTGTAGGGCAGCATCCATAGAGGTCCCAATGTCAGATAACTTACAATCTAGAAGCGCTAGACAGCCACCTTCATGGATGGCATCAGCTATTGCCTTTAGCCCATCAAAGCCGAGGGGATAGACTAGGAATTGGGCATTCGGCTTAATTATCGGTGTGTAGGGCGCGACAGCCTCAACAAAGTTGACACAGAACCTCTCCAACCCAGCTGATATCCCGAGTCTATCGATGAGGGGCTGCGGGACAACGAACTTCTCCCTGAAAGCCCGTGTCGCCGGATCAAGGCCAACACAAAGAAAACTCTCCTTCTCTCTGCTAAGTTCGTAGTACTTTTCGACGAATCTCCTGCTCAGCACCAGATCACCACTGGAAAATGGTCGCCACCAGAATAAAAAAGGCGGGACACCAAAAGGGGTATGGCTTTAAACGTTGACGCCCCCAGTAGATTCAGAGCCCACTCCAAGTTGGGACCCCCATGAGCAGCGAGTCAGACATACGTAAACTACTCAAGATGCGTGCCGACCTTGAGGAGCGTACCGAGCAGCTTCAAGCAGAGATCGAAGACCTAAAGTTAGCTATGGCAGAAATTGACAAGGCAATAGTTAAACAAGGTTTCCAACAACCCTCTCCAGCCTTTCAAGCTGTGAAACCAACCGAACTGAAACCTGAGGAACATAAGCAACAAGGTACTGTGACGCCGGAGACGATCGCCGATGGCTCCTCAATCCAAGCGAAAGACGGAACCATACTCGGGAGGATTCAAGTTGATGACGACACAATAGTCTTCACACCAAGAGAAGGCCTCACCTTCATGACATCGACGCCCCCATTTCAATCGTTCTTACTCGACCGAGTACTTGCTAACATGAGGACTAGTGACGAGACACGAGCTACAACAGGCGAGATTACGCTCGAACAGGTCCTAAGCTACGAAGTCGAGGCCGACGGGGAGACCATTAAGACTCTAACTGTCCACAACTATAGCGGCGAGAGACGCCTTCGAGAGATACAGAGCAGCCTTCGCTGGAGCCTCGACAAGATGTACGATAAGATGAGGCGAGGCTAAGACACCGTGAACAGCGACCTGGAAAAAAGCCCCCTATGGGGGGTCCTTGTAGAGACAGTCCACAGTCTACCTCTCTATAAGAACCACAAGGCGTACATCAAAGAAATTATCATACCCGAAAAGCCTGACGCATCCCCCGAGGAGCTCTCAGAGCGCATGGGGATGCCACTAGGAGAAGCTATAGTAATTCTAGATGAACTAGGCAGAGAGAAGCCAGTGGA
The DNA here is from genome assembly GCA_001774245.1 of Candidatus Bathyarchaeota archaeon RBG_13_52_12. Lineage (GTDB taxonomy): Archaea > Thermoproteota > Bathyarchaeia > TCS64 > TCS64 > UBA8941. The sequence goes on along the minus strand of MEZF01000058.1, from coordinate 19,352 downwards.
TAAGAAGGATTAGACGACGTACCTATACGAGATTGCCGTCCCAGCAGTCTCACTCTTTTGCGTGATCTTGACTACATCGCCCCTCTTCGCACCGAGGATGATGGCGATTGGGTCGTTGACCTTTATCCATGGAAACTGGAAGGGCTCCGCGTGGTACTTCTTGTTCACTTCGGATAGCTCTTCCTCGGATACAATTTCGTGGCGAGGAACAAGTGCGTGCTCAAATATATCGAAGGTTGGCAGAGTCGGTGGGATCAACTCGATTCCAAGCTCTTCCGCGCTACTGCGAGCAGAATAAGTGTACTTACCGTCTCCGACTAGGATGCCCCTCGAGGCTCCCTCTTTCTCAACCATCTCCTTGAGCTCCCTCACGTAGCTAATTCCAATAGTCTTCTGCCCGAGTACGGCGTGCATAATGATGAGCTGGTTCTTCTTATCATGTAGTCTATAGACGAGCCTGTCCTCCTCGCTGACTGGTTTCTCCGTCTCGGAGGTTAGGTTTCTGTATTTTATGATTAGTTGGGCGCGCTTCTCCTCGAGGGAAAGGTTCTTACTCATAAAACTTACCTCGCCTTAACCCTCTTCACAATCGGGGCCCGGACCTTCCTGAAGATCCTGTACCCGCAGTAGGGGCACCTGAAGCTAATGTACTTCTCTAGGTCCTCGAAACTCACTCGTCTGCCACACTGAACGCACTCATACACGGGTCCCTCAGTGGGCGCCTGCTGTTCCTTTTTAGGCTCATCGATGGACAAGAGGTTCAACCAGCATTAGCACTCGATCAGCTTCCATTAAAACATAGCGACTGGGACGCCATAGACCATTCTTTCCGAGGCCACTCCTGTTACTTTAACGTCAAATACTCTCCCCTCAAAAGGCTGGGGGGACTCGATGAGAACCACTGGACCGTGTTTGAGGGGGTATGCTACTAAAAAACGCTTATCTCTGTTGTACCTCTCAGCTACAACCACGCGAATCACCCCCCCGAGCATACTGTCCTTCGCCCTCATATTTGCTCGCGCCGCAGCTTCGTGTATCCTCTTGCTCCCCGGGTCTCTGATGTTCGGCGGAGCGGAAGGGTACTCACTGAACGCCGACATCGGGAGAGACTGGAACCTATAGAGTATTACGCGCTCCGCTCCCTCCTCCATGCCTTGGTCGATGGCTTTTACTGTCTCATCGACAGTTTTCTCGTTCTGACCCGGTAGGCCGTGGATGAAGTAAACATACGGCTTCAACCCCGCTTTTTTAAGTCGACCCACAGCGGTCAGCGTCTCCATCGGTGTCGAGGGCCTCCCCATTGAGTGGCTGTGCAGCTCAGAGCCCGTCTCGAATCCTATGCTCACCGGGGTGCCAAAGAGGTACCCGCCTAGAAGCTTTGCTGCTCTCTCTGTCACGAGCGAGGCTTTCAAATTTTCGATCATGAAGGCCGAGGTGCCCTCCACCATGCTCGGAATATCAGCCAAGGACACCAGCAGTCTCTCAAGCTCCTCATAGTTTGGCTCCGGGTTACGAGGATCGGTAAGAGGCTCCGGCTCCACAAGTAGATCTCTGCCGTAGTCGAGGAAGCATGGCGCACTCAGTACGACTCGTTTGACCCCCTCGCCGATAAGCCCAACGACCTCTTCCCTGATTTTGCTGACTGAACGACTTTTGGGTGGACCGAATAGGCTGGGTACAGAGCAATAGCCACAACCGGGGGGAGTGCCGAGAGGGCAATCATATCTCTCCGTAAGACCACCCCTCCTACACAACCCGCAGCTTTCGCAGTTACCTTCGATTATAGCCCTATTGTAGTTGCTGCAGCCCCTCAAGACCTCGACGTAAACCCTAGCTGAACGATGGAGCGCGTAGCCCCTGATTGCCGCAGTCGAGGGTCTAAAGCCGTCAAATATGGCCCTCGGCATCGCCCTTCTCAACGGCGTAGCCTCGACCCCCTCCATGCTCTTGAATGCTACTCCTCTTATTCCTCGAAGTTGAGCCCCACCCAGTTCACCTCGTCCGAGCCCCATGTCAAGCAACTCGTTAAGGGTCTCCTCACCCTCGCCGATGATTGCATAGTCGCAACCAGTTTTACCTATCGCCTGAGCTGGATCAGAGGTTACTGGGCCACCAAGTACCACAGGGTCCCCCTTCAATATTGTAACTACTTTGCGGATTGCAGGAATGTCGCCCGTCATCCCGCTAACAAGTAGTAGATCGAAGCTTTCAGCGAATCCTCTGGCTATGATAGCCTCAGCCTCGATGATAGATGCGACGATCCCTCTGGTATCCAACAAGCCAGCTAACGCCCTCGGCCCAGCTCCTATCACATCCTTACTCGCCTTCCTCTCCCCCTTACGCGAGGCAAGGGCGTCGACTATCAGAGCCTTCACGTATGAGCCCACCCAGTGATGCGTGATAAATGTTCCCAGCGCAGGATAGTGATAAATTAGCGCGAAATAATAGCCATAGCCATGGCGACGATCCCCCTTACTCTCTTGGCCGCCATCGCCCTATCATTCGTCGTATCCTACGTCAGCATCCCGATCTTTAACAAATTCATGAAAGCAGCTGGGATCGTGGGACGCGACATAATGAAGCGGGACAGCGGTCTGATACCCGATATGGGAGGACCTGGCGTCGTTACCGGCTTTGTCTCAGGCGTATTTCTTTACCTCGGGTTCGAGGTTTTTGCTCTAAGGAATTCAGCTGACCTCGTTAATATCCTTGCTAGCATGAACACGATCTTGATCATCACTCTTATCGGTATTTTTGATGTCTTGACTGCATTAATGAAACAGAGAGAGGGTCAGGGAATATTTGAAAAGTTAAAGAGGCGAGGCATCCCGCAATGGTTCTATTTTTTACTACCCCTACCTGCAGCTGTGCCCCTCATGGCGGTAAATGCGGGCGTCACCTATATGGTCCTCCCCTTTCTCGGAAAGGTCCAACTCGGTGCGATATATCCACTCATACTCGTTCCATTAGCTGTTTTATGCTGTTCAAATGCCACGAACTTTTTAGCCGGCTTCAACGGGCTCGAAGCAGGAATGGGGCTCGTCCTTCACACATCTCTTGGAGTTTTCGCGTTGATGAGTAACAAACTCCCTGCAGCCTCTTTAGCACTGGCCTTTGCAGCGGCTCTCGCTTCATTCTTAAAGTATAACTGGTTCCCCGCTAAGGTTTTTCCAGGCGATCTGAACTATACGATAGGGGCTGTATGTGCCTGCGTAACCATCCTGGGAAACATGGAGAAATTCGCTATTCTATGCTTCTTACCTTGGATCGTTGAAGCCATACTTAAAGCAGTGTCGGGTTTTAGATCCGAGAACTACGGTGTCCTCCAGAGAGACGGGATCGTCAAGCCCCGAGAATCTAAGATTAGGTCGTTGACCCACATCGTCATGAGTTCTGGCAACTTTACCGAGAAACAAGTGTCGATGATCCTCATCGCGCTAGAAGTTTTCGTCTGCGCCATCGCCTTCTTAGTAATCAGATACGTCTAGGTGCATGAGTTGGAAAAGAAGGTCTTAATACTAGCCGGAGGTGGGGGGCACTCAAGTATCGCCTTCGCTCTCGCACAGACTTTAAAGGGAAAGGCAGAGACCTCGTTCCTCATACCCGACGGTGATAGACTCAGCAGGGAACTCTTGTCCCCGTTTGGGCCAGTTGATGAACTGATCAAAGGAAGGTATCCAAACACCTCTAACTTGCTTTTCCCCTTCAGATTAATGGCTTCTTTCTTCCACTCCTTTTCGAGGGTAAAAAGGGAGTATGGAGCAGTCGTATCGACTGGTAGTAACTTCTGCATACCTCCCAGCCTCGTCGCATGGCTCAAGTCGATACCCGTAATAAATATCGAGAGCCGAGTCGCCATAGCGAAACCATCGAAGACAGCTCAGTTTCTCCAACATTTTGCGAAAGAGACCCTGCTCCAATGGGAGGAACAAACTAGAAATCTAAAAGGTACATTAACAGGGCCTATCTTCCCAGAGAAGAGATATGAGGTGAAGAACTATGGCTATGTCCTTGTGACGGGTGGCACCGAAGGGCATAAACAGCTCTTCGATGCAATCTCAGAGCTCGTCCTCGAGAAAGTGATTATGCAGACGGGGAAGGTCGATCCTTCTCCCTATAAGGCGAGTCATCCTAGCTGGGAAATAATTGCATATTCCACCGATTTCGAGAGACTCATAGCAGAGTCCTCGATCGTTATCACACATCAGGGAGGGGGCACAATATTCGAAGCTATCCTCTACGAGAAACCTCTGATAATAGTCTTCAACACCGAACTAACACGGACCGCGAACATTGAGGACATGCGCATCCTAGCAGAGAAAGTGAACGCGCCTTTTCTCGAGCAGGCAGATGCTAAGAAGATTGGATCTCTCATGCTCGAAGCTCACTCAGCAAAAAAGCATCACTTTGAGAACGGATGCATAAAAGCCACTGATATCATCATACGCGTGTTGAACTAATCTTCTTCATATTCTCATGTATGCATTTACATCAAACACATCATCTGTTTAGCTATGAGATGCTTGAAGTGAACACTGATAAGGGGGACTTTAACAGACGAGTCATCGTTTTTAACTAGTTATTTAATAATTCAACTGAAATCGAGTCTTTCTTCAACATATAACATAAAAGGAGGCAGATTGATAAAATAAGCAATGTGCGGTATTTTCGGTTTAGTGCTACGAAAAGGTAGAGTCGCCCCAATGATACTTGATGGTCTTAGTAGACTCGAGTACAGGGGTTACGATTCGATCGGCGTCGCTGTAATAAACAATGGCGTGCTTCAGATACGAAAGGATGCAGGGAAGATCAAGGACGTCGCGAGCCGCCTCCGAATAGCCGAGATGAAGGGAAGCATAGGCTTTGGACACACGCGTTGGGCTACTCATGGCGCACCTAACATGATCAACGCCCACCCACACACCGATTCAAAAGGCAAGATCGCCGTCATACATAACGGCGTTATTGAGAACTTCATGGAATTGAAACAAGAACTCATCGATAAGGGCCACAACTTCATATCGAAGACCGATACCGAAGTGATCCCGAACCTAATCGATGAGGAGATGAAGAGCGACATCGGGATCACCGAGGCAACACTCAAGGCTTTGAGGCGGTTAAAGGGCTCTTACGCCGTGGTCGTTCTTTCGAGCCTCGAGCCGGATAAAATCGTATGCGCAAGGCAGGAAAGCCCCCTAGTACTAGGAGTGTCAGAGAATGGCACTTACTGCGCCTCCGACGCTCCAGCGATCCGTCCTTACACAAACAAAGTAATCTACCTCAGAAACGGTGAACTAGCAACCATCGACGTCAATGGGTATAAAATAATAAAGGTCGCTGATGGGTCAGCGGTCGAACGAACCCCCGAGGAGATAACGTGGGTCCTCGAGATGGCTGAGAAACAGGAGTACCCCAATTATATGCTCAAAGAGATATTCGAACAACCCACAAGCCTAAGGACGGGGCTCAGACTCCAGGAGAAATATGTCGATCTTCTAACAATGTTCCTCGACAGAGGGAAGGAGGTCTTCTTAGTCAGCGCGGGCACATCCCAGCACTCTTGTATCGCTGCCTCGTATATTTTCTCAAAAATAGCCCGCCTCACGACCTATCCTGTAGTCTCCTCCGAGTTTACAGAGCAATATGGGTCGACAGTCGGCATAGACTCTATAATCCTCGCTGTAAGCCAGTCAGGGGAGACGTATGACACATTAAAAGCCGTAGACCACGCTAGAATGAGGGCCGCCACGGTGCTAGGGCTAACTAACACAGTTGGCTCAACGTTAACGAGGGTGTCCCGAGCATATATAATACAGCAGTCAGGCCCAGAAATCGGTGTCGCGGCGACAAAGACCTTTACAAGCCAGGTACTTGTATTGGCACAGCTCGCCATGCGCTTGGCGAAGCTCCGGGGCAAACTCTCTCAAGATGAACTCGACGAGTATAAGGAGAGCCTCTACAAAGTACCAGACATTGTCGAAAGCGTCCTTAAGGAGACCTACGACAAGGTAAAGGATATCGCCACTAGAGAGAAGAATTCGAGGCTCTTTCTATTCCTAGGTCGGGGAATCAGCTCTGCGACGGCGATGGAAGGGAGGTTAAAGCTCCTAGAGATTACTTACATACCCTCCCTCGCATACCCCGCGGGGGAAAGTAAACACGGTCCCATCAGCATCGTTGAGAAGGACACAGCTTGCGTATTCATTTGCCCAAGGGGTGATACACATGCCGAGATCATTGGCAGTATCATGGAGATGAAGGCGAGGGGCGCGAAGATCATCTCAATTTGTGAAAAGGGTGATACAGACATTAAGAGTCTCTCAGATGAAGTCATAGAGATGCCGAAGAACATACCCGAGCTCCTATCACCGATTCCATATATCGTGCCTATGCAGTTACTTGCCTACGAGATCGCAGTGTTAAAAGGCCTCGACCCCGACAAGCCAAGGAACCTTGCCAAGAGCGTGACAGTTCCCTAGTCGCTGAAGCTCATTTAACAACTCATCTACTTATTCAACAGACTCGCTTTACCCAACGTAGCGCGCGAGCTTAGTGAACGGTAATCCATCTACTTGGCGAAGCGCTTGGGATTCTTGTCGAAGGTAAGCTTACACCCTTCGTTGCAGAAGTAATACTTCTTCCCATTGTAGTCGCTCACCCACTTAGCCGTCTTCTCGTCAACCATCATCCCACAGATAGGGTCCTTCACCATAGCTATCGTTTTGAGTTTAACGATACTAGTTATAGAACCTTATTGATCTACGCGAATGATCTTTTATCCTATAGAGGGCATCTAGCTGCAGTGGCTGGAATGGGTATAGAGAATGTTTTCGGAGCGGATCTGCTACTCCTCAATGGGAAAATTTGTACGATTGACTCAAATTACACTATCGTCGAAGCGGTCGCCGTGAAGGGTAACAAGATCATAGCAACGGGTTCAAACGTATCTGTTAAAAAGTTGGCGCGCAAGGGTGCAAAGATCATAAATTTGGAGGGGAAGACCGTCCTACCAGGGATCATAGACTCACACACCCACCCTCATAACGCGGCCGTGAACTTCCTCGAGATAAATTGTAGGAGTACCGGGATCAAGAGGATAAAGGATCTTCAGACTGCAGTATCAAAGAAGGCGAAGGAGATCGGACCGGGCAAGTGGGTTCGAGCAAATGGATACAATGATTCAAAGTTGGCCGAGAAACGGCAGATAACCAGACGAGAGCTTGATGAAGCAGCTCCCGACAATCCAGTGTATATAGTCTCTGATACTGGTCACCAAGCTGTAGTCAACTCGAAAGCCCTCGAAATAGCCCATATCACAAAGGAAACACCCGATCCCTCTGGTGGCCAAATTGATCGGGCTAAGAATGGTGAAGCCAGCGGCCTCCTATATGAAACTGCGTCAAAGCTCGTCTCGGACAAGATACCCGAGTATACAGTGGAACAGGTGAAGGTGGGGCTTAGGCAGCTATGGGACCAGTTCTCCGAGTGGGGTATCACGTCGACTCACGACGCCAGTGGTCAGATGTTGGGCATAAGGGGGTATCAAGAGCTACTCGCTGAGGGAGTGAGGAAAGTACGCGTAAGCCTCATGATTAGTCTAAGGCCCTGGCGCGCTGGAAGCGAGGACATGCTATACTCCTTAAAGTCGCTGGGGATCGAGAGTGGCTTCGGTGACGAGTGGCTACGAGTCATGTCTCTAAAAATCATGGGAGATGGATCGGGGGCGGGTGGGACCGCCTGTGTCTATAATCCTCAGCACCGCGGGCCGCAGGGACTTGGCCTGATGACGACGAGCCCAGAAGACATGGAGCGGATAGTTACGGACGCTCACAACGCAGGACTCAGGGTCAGCATTCACAGCATAGGGGACAAGGGTATCGACATTGCCCTAGACTGCATCGAGAAGGCGCAGAAAGCCAAGCCAGTAATCGACATCCGTCATAGGCTAGAGCACAACAGTTGCTGCACACCGAAGCAACTGAAGAGAATAAAGAAGCTGGGAGTCGTCCCGTCAAGCAGCATCGGCTACATGTATGGCCTAGGTGACCAGTACGCGGAAAACTTCGGCTCGAAACGGAGTCGCTGGCTACACCCCCACAAGACGATGCATGAGATGGACATAATCGCGGGTGGCAACAGTGACTGCCCGGTGACCTTCTACGGCCCATTCTACCAGATCTACACAGCTGTGACGAGGAAGACGAGCACCGGGCAGGTCGTTGGACCGGAGGAAGCCATCAGCGTCATGGACGCGATAAGAGTCTACACATTGAACGGAGCCTATCTAGCAAAGGAGGAGAATATTAAGGGGAGTATAGAGCCTGGAAAACTCGCGGATATGATCGTGCTTGACAGAGACGTTTTTACGATACCGGTCGATGAGATCAAGGATGTGAAGGTACTGACAACAATTGTGGATGGTCACATAGTCTACCAAAATCACTAATGACTCTTATTCTGACCGTAGAGTAAACATTTTATTTTACTTACATGCCTTAGTATTTATTTCATGAGAACCTTTAAATCACAAGTTCTAAGTCTCTTCTCAATTTAAGGAGCTGCTACGGTGACCGAGCAATCTACCCTAAGGTCGATGATGAAGGGAAACATTCTGGTTCTAACAGTGAGCCGCGTACTCTGGAGCATGTCCGACTCTCTTTGTTTTCCCTATCTTTCTCTATATATAATCGCATTAGGCGGTAATGCAGCCACCGTCGGCTGGGTGAATGCTGTCGGTACGTTCGCCGCCGCAATCCTCTACCCAATAGGGGGCTATATTGCCGATAAAGCAGGTAGGGCGCGACTCGTTGGGGTGGCAACTCTCCTTTATACGTCGAGTTTTATCATCTTCGCATTTGCGAATAGTTGGGAGATGTTAGCCTTCGCGTTTGCCTATCAGCAGGTCGTCCTTTTTTATATGCCCGCGTTGAACGCGATTATGGCTGATTCGATACCAGTTGGCGCCCGCGGCAGGATCTACTCTGTCACAGTGGCTATTCCCAACGCGGTGAGGATAATCACCCCTTACATCGGAGGCTATCTCATTGCCCTGATTACGCTACAACCTGCCATGCGTATTGGGTACACGATGGCATTCGGTATCGGCGCTGTAGTCGCTTTCATCAGGATTAGATATCTGAAAGAGACTGTTACGAATAAGGAGGGAATCGGTAGAAACCCTGCGAAAATACTTCTCGAGGGTTATAGAAATGTCTTCACGTCTCTGCGCTGGGTTTTTTCGAACATGAGGGGCTACGCGATAGTAGCTATACTTCTCTCCTTCGTCGGGAGTCTCGTTACCCCTTTCTGGATTGTTTATGCTCAACAGATTATTGGCATAGATGCTTACGGTTGGGGTCTCATCTTACTGATTGGAGGGACAGCCAACACCATCACTAGTCTAATCGTGGGTAGCCTCGTTGATGAGATCGGTACGAGGAGGTGTATGATGATCTCCTTCGTTCTTGCGATACCTGGGATGGCCGTTTTCCCATTCGTCGCAGCATTCTGGCAGGCCATGTTAGTCTGGATCCTAATGATGGTGAGCAGTTCGTTCCTCTGGTTATCCTCGTCGGTGTTCCTGGCGGACTCCATTCCACGTGCACTCCGCGGCAGGATCATGGCGGGTGTAGGGCAAGGTGTAAGTCTCGGCGTCTCTGGTGGCGGTTACGCCAGCGGCTTCCTTCTCTTCATCCCAATGACCATCGGTAACCTCGTAGGAGGATATATCTATCAGTATAACCCGCAATTCCCGTGGTTCATCCAGGTTTTCTCCCTTTCTCTCGCTCTTGTCATGACGTTTTTCATAGTGAAGGAGCCTAAGAAGGCGGAGCTATAGATGTTTCGTTTTCTGGTTGAGATTCACCCTAGTATGGGCGCCTGTTCTGCCAGATCTTCTTCTGGTCGGGATGCTCCTCGAAGAACTTGTCTATGATTGCGTCACAGGTTTTCTGAGCAGTTATTAGAGCCTTCTTCATCTCAATTGTCTGCATCACACCATCTCTCTTCAGCCACCTGCCATCGCAGACAACGTTGTCTATGTCGCTTGGATTCGCATAAAGGAAGACGCTTGTAAGTGGTTCACGCGTCGGTGTTAGGTAGGGCGTGAGCATGTTAACGGTTATTATGTCAGCCTTCTTACCCAGCTCTAGGCTGCCAACCTGTCTATCGATGCCGAGAGACTCAGCTCCGCCTCGTGTGGCTCGTTCAAGAAGCTCGTAGAAGGTCGGGCGGGTGGTTCTTCGGCTGTCGTTGATCATACCCTCTGCGCCTCCGACGAGTCTGGCGCGGGTCATTTGGCCTTGACGTATCTCTCGGAGTAGATCGTTCATGTTGTGGAAGTAGTCGTCTGTGCCGAAGCCAACCGGGATGCCTCGGTCGATCCAGTTGTTTAGAGGGTTCTCGACAGCATGGCAGTGAAGGATTGCCATACCCGTCTTCTGGATTATCTGCAAGTCT
>MEZF01000058.1:8643-8880 GCA_001774245.1 Candidatus Bathyarchaeota archaeon RBG_13_52_12 | reverse complement strand
AGTTAGGTGGGCGCCACTGAGGCTATCGTCCATGACGCCAAGGTCGTACAGATGCTGAGGTGGGGTCTTGCCGTAGAGTTTCATGACCTGTCTGTACTCGCGCATACTCTGGCTGAGGTGCGTTGTCATGCGGAGGTGATGCTTGTCGGCGAAATCCCTACACTTGTGGTAGACCTCTGGTTCAGCCATGTCTGGGGCCTTAGGGCACATGATCGTCGTTATCCTGCCATCTGCTTT
>MEZF01000058.1:3804-8596 GCA_001774245.1 Candidatus Bathyarchaeota archaeon RBG_13_52_12 | reverse complement strand
TCTCCATCTGCTCCTCGCGGCGGTAGCCCTCTAGTGGGAGGTTGGTCTCGAAGAAGTCGCCCATGAGTTCGTAGACGCCTCTAAAGTATTGTTGGAGGTGAGTGTGAGCGTTGACGAATCCTGGCATGACAACCTTATTCGAGGCATCTAGGGTGTACTCCGGGCTCCTAGGTGCTTTTACCTTTTTACCGACTTCGGCTATGTGGTCGTCCTCTATGAGGACCTCACCCTTGGTGTAGACGCGTCTCTCTTTATCCATTGTAGCGAGGAAGCCGTTCTTGATCAGGATGTTTGTCACTGTGTTCACCTGTTTAGTGTATGTGTGTCGAGTCGGGTTTTTAGAGACTACGACGAGGCGGCGTGCCGAATATGAACTTGTACTTACAAAGATAATGAAAGTTTTTTTCTTTAGCTCGGATTGTTTAGCCTACCCTTTTTTCTTGTCTTCGAGAAGCTGGCATACCCGACACGTGGCTCCAGCTGAAGGTTCTCCGCATTTTTTGCATATTTTCATAGTCTCCACTGTTACCGCCTCGGGGATGAGTTTGAGAGCGGTATTATAGGTAGTGAATAAGGTGCCTGGGCGTCTAGTCTCCATCTCTCCCAGGAACTTGCGTGCATCCTCCCTCATCGCCTCTCCCGCGTATGGGCAAGTCGTGCCCTGTAGTTCAAAGCCTTGGAGGTAGGCGTATAGTGTGGTCTCCCTCTCAGGCACCTCACATAGGGGCTTGATGCGTCTGACAAAGTTGGGGTTAGTGAAACCGCCGGGTTTGAGGCTTGCCATCTTTCCCAGATCCCCCCGTAGGAGGTTGAGCAGGGCGGATTGAGCCATATCGTCGAGGGTATGTCCTATGGCGAGCCTGTCGGCGTTGACCTTCTTCGCAACCTCGTTGAGTGCTCGCCTCCTAAGGACTCCGCAGAAGCTACAGGCCCCGAGGGACCTTTCCCAAGATGCGATCTCGTCCATCGTATAACCAAATAGGTCGTGGAAACTGATTTGGCGCCACTCAACTCCAATTGCTCTGCAGGCACGCTCTACAATTCCTAACGCCTCGTCCCTGTAGCCTCTAATACCCTCGTCAACGGTAACCGCAATCAGCTCGGAGCCGTGTGTGTCCTCCTCTAGTTCCTTTAGTAAGTATAGGAGGGTCATGCTGTCTTTTCCACCACTGACCCCTACGGCTATGCGGCTCCAGTGGTCGAGCATCCCGAACCTGTTTATCGCACCTTGCACCCTCTCCTTGAGGCTCGCTTTGAAACAGTTGGGGCATAGCCTCTCCCCGCTGTAGGGGCGGTGGTAGATGGAGGGTATTTCATGGCACTTGGTGCAGTTTAGCGCAGACAATAGTGTCAGCCTCCGTGAGTAACCGGGACCAGCACGACCTCAGAGCCATTGCTAATACTCGTCTCTGATCCTTCTATGTTTCCAACCTCTATCCCATCTAGCATGATGAGGTTCCTCGCGGGATTCCTGAGTGTAACCGCAACTTCTGGGTAATCATTCGAGATGCATTCAATTAGGTCGATCATCTTCGAGTTAACCGGGAGTACCATTTCGATCTCTCCCGGCGCATTAGCCGGTCTAAGGGACCCAAGGAACCTGATCCTGACCCTCATTGATGAGTTTCAACCCAGCCCCTCCTATTAAACCTCCACCGGGGTTGAGAAGGGTTTAAGACGTAGTCCACTAAATACAGCACCGAAATGCGTCCAGCGTGGGCGCAACCCGATGAGAGGGACTGGAAAATGTCACCTTACTGCCCGGATTGTGGTGGACGGCTAAACTGGGACCGGAAACTCAAGCACTATAGCTGCCAGAGCTGCGGTAACACTTTGAACGAGGCCCAGCTCAACGACGCCATGGATAAGAAGTACGAGCATGAGATGACCGATGACGAGAAGACGCGTAAACGCCACGACGACTACCTTGAGTGGTGGCTCAGCGACAAAGACAAGAAAAAGAAGTAGACCCACTGCCTTCTCATATTCTCTCTTTTTCAGATAGAAAAAACGTGGAGCAATTACGGTAGAGATTTCTCTAAAATATCAAGCATCACCCTTTTTTACAACAATAACAATTACCTTCATGTAGGCTTCAGGGTGCACCTAATTGGTATTCCCCATCGAGAGTGAAGACAGGACGCTTCGTAACCTGTTGATGCTTTGTCAAGATAACGCCCGCCTTGTCGTCGAAGCATACAGGAAATCCCTCATCATATTTGATCACATCACCAAGGGGAAGCCGATTGGGAGCGGGGACCCTCTGATAGATATCCATAAGGTTATCGAAGATTCTAACAGGGTTAAGACTTCCACGATTAAGGAGCTGAGTGAAATTGGCGGCATTCTAGTTAGCCGAGACGACTTCCTCCGCCTCTCGAGCAGCTTCTCAGGGATGATGGACTCGATCGAGGTCATAACCATGAGGCTTGTCGAGATCAAGGCCCGCGAGTGGAAGCTAAGCAAGAGCCAAGCCGAGGGAATGGGAAACATGTCAGACCTCGGCTTCGACGCCCTAGTAAAGCTTAGAGATAGTATAACGAGCCTTGGATTCAACAGTGAGAAGGCGACGAGCTACGCTAAGGAAATAGATGAGATAGAGAAGAAACTCGACCTGCTCTACATCGAGGTCGACCTAGACATCGTCACGAGTAAAAGAGACATAGCCTACATACTAATACTACGCGACGTGGCGCGTGAGCTCGAGCGCCTCGGCGATAAAGTACACGAGGCATCCGATCTGGTGCGCATCCTAGCGCTCTAGGTGGCCAAGTTGGTGGACGCACCGGTTGAGGTTGAGTTCCTCGCCGATGGTCGTCTAGTTGTCTGGTCCATCGAAGAAAGCAGACGCCTATTCAACACGGAGTTCTTCGGTAAACCCCTCGGGAACCCGAAACCTAAGGAGGACTTCGAAGAGCCCCTAATCCTCGACCTTGTGGAGGGGGTGTACCTACAGAAGAAGAAGCTAATTCGAGTGAGAGATGATAGCAAAAAGATGACCGCGGCGGCGCTAAGGAAAGTCGCCAGAGAGAAGCTTGACAAATTTGACGCAAAATATCACGTCTACGAGGACCTCAGGGAGCGGGGTTTTGTTGTCACACCTGGAATAAAGTATGGTTGCGATTTCGCAGTTTATGAGCATGGCCCGGGGATAGACCACGCCCCTTACATTGTCCAGGTTATGTCGCGGGAGGATCCGATGTCCGCGGCTGAGATAGTGAAGGCGGGTCGCCTCGCCTCCACGGTGAGAAAGACCTTCATAGCTGCGATCCCCTCCGGAGACGGTGTCGATTATCTAGAATTCAAGTGGTGGAAGGCTTGATAACAGAGTTTCGCACGCGCGAAATATTAGAGGCGCTTTGTCGTATGATTCCTAAGCATACAGTGAATCACTGGGCCCTCCGGCAGCTGAATCCTGTCAACCACCTTAAAACCGAGGCGCTCATAGAAGTGTACATTCCTCGGGTTTGAGCTAGTGAGATAAACTGGTACAGATGCCTCATCCAGCATCTTCAACCTGCGAGTAAGATGCTCAGAGCCGACGCCCTTCCCCTGAGCCATAGGACGCACACCCACCACTCCCAGGCGCATATGCGGATAGACGGGAGTCTTCTCCTCATCGAGGCGACTCAAAGTCACGCTCCTCCACAACCCCTTCTCGGTATACCAGAATGCTCTCCTTGATTTAAGATCCTTCACCTCCTGGTCCGTAGGCTCACCAGGCTTGTACTCTGATGGGAAGCATGAGGAGCACACCATGTGGTCGTCGGATGTGCAGATTCCTCCGGATGGGAAGAAGCGGTTGACGCCGTATCCGAAGTATTCTCTGATCGCTATGCTTCTTTGCTCATCGTTTCTAATGAGCCATCGGAGGACGGGATCGTCGTCGAATGCTTAAGCGTATGTTTCCGCCACATCGGGGATGTCTGGGGGTAGAGCCGGTCTGAACGAGTATTTGTTCATACCCTCACTCAGCTGTACTTTATTGTTGAAAGTACAATAGCCTTATCCTTCCTTTTCACTAACTATCATCAGTGACTTGTGATGGTTGACTTGACATTGCTCCAGTCCATCTCATACATGGCTGGGGCGTTAGGAGTTGGAATAGCGGCTATCTTCTACGTTTTGAACCTGAGGATAAGCCGGAGAAACATGAAGCACACACTCGAGACGAGGCAAGCCCAGCTCTTCATGCAGGTTTACAACAAGTGGCAGGAGAAGGAGTTCAACCTATCAAAACAACTCGTGCTGCAAGAATACAGGTGCGTAGGCGTCGAGGACTACGAGGCAGTGCTAAAGGATAAGGAGAAGGCCGCCAACTTTAGAGTCGTCAGTACAGCCCTCGAGGGACTGGGGGTTCTCGTAAAGCGTAGCCTTGTTGATGTGGGCATTGTGGATGACATGATGAGTGGTGACGTGATTGGGTTCTGGGAGAAGTATGGTGGAGCGGTTAAGGAGTTTAGGGTGCGTATTGGCTACCCTCAGGCTCTCGAGTGGACGGAGTATTTGTATAATGAGGTTAAGTCGCTCTCGTTGAAGTAGCATCCTGCTCTGCGTAAGAATGGGACTAAGTGTGTCTAGGCCTTTGAGCGGATCATCTCAATAGCCTTATCCTGAGTTCAGCATGATACTCAACAGTGAACTAATTTGAAGATCCTGGGAATAATCGGCAGTCCGAGAGTTGGGGGAAACACCGAAGACGTGACGAGGATAGCCCTGGAGGAGGTATCGAAGGAAGGAATAGAGACCGAACTCATCACCCTCGCAGGAAAGACGATAACCCCATGCGATG
>MEZF01000058.1:0-3777 GCA_001774245.1 Candidatus Bathyarchaeota archaeon RBG_13_52_12 | reverse complement strand
AGTGCCGCATCAAGGACAATTTCCAGGACATCTACGACAAGATGCTAAGTTCCGACGGTTTCATCCTAGCGACGCCCGTCTGGTTCGGGGCGGCAACACCCCTAATGACGAGCCTAATCAGCAGGTGCTACGTAACAAGGGGTCTCCCGCAGCGGTACCGAACAGTCGAGAACGGGCGTGAGGTTGAGCTAACCGTAGCAGGTAAGCCATTCGAGAATAAGGTCGGTGGCCCAATAGTCGTAGCCCGCCGGGCAGGGAAGACCTTCACGTTCTCCCAGTTGCTTCTCTTCTTCATGATCCAAGGGATGATCGTCCCGGGATCGACATACTGGAACGTCGTAATTGGCAGGCAGAAGGGACAGGCTGTTAATGATGAGGAGGGAGTGAAGACGATCAGGAACTTTGGAAGGAAGCTCGCATGGTTGGCAAAGAAGATCAATACCTGACCATGCTAGTATCTGCACGTAGTCACTCATGGCTATACCTGTGTCTAATCAGAGTAGCACTGAGATTACCACCAACCGATGCAATGAACTATATTTTCTGTTTTTTTAATGGAAGCATGATACGAAAAACCGTTGGATCTAATGCTCCTCTTCCTGGTCGGGCTCTTCTGCTTCACGCGCACTCTGGAATTAGGCTCGTACAAGGTTAAGACCTTAAAAGTGGAATAAGTAAACGATTACATATCGTGCCTGACTAAACGCGACAAGAACGAGGATCCTTAATCAATCCCTCGCGACTCTGATCATTAACCATTTAGAGTTGGAAAGTTCACTTCGCCAATTCTTTCTCTTTTCTCTTTTTTCTTCTCTCTTCTCTCTCCTTCTTGGTCAATGGTTTTTTCTTAGCGGTATGCATACCCAATTCAACAACCTCATAGAATAGTCATAATTGATGATAGATAAATCTATCAATCGAATCACTCGGCTTCGCTGAGAACCTAAGATATGTAGCATTCTCTGCAGCACCATGTCCGCTGGATTAACGCTGTACTTCCTACTCCAGGTAGCCGATTTAAACGAGAATCCGCGCGCGCATCCGGAGGATTTAATGCTCCTCTTCCTGGTCGGGCTCTTCGGTTTCAACTTCAGCCATGCCATCCTCTTTCATGAACTCGCGGAGCACAACTGTAGCATACCCACCGGCCGGCAGGGCAAATGATAGGGTTATTCCCTCCTGGTGAGGTAGAACTGAGATGTCCGGGAGAAGCCTACCGAGTCGCCTCGTACCTTCAGCTCCCATCATCCTTAGTTGGTCAACGGTGACTCCTGCTCCTGAGAAAATGGCGTCCTCGAACTCCTTCGCCTCGTACTTCGCCTCCCTCATCTTGTAGCCATAGATGGGGGCTGTGAAACTGATTTCACCCCTTTCGAATCGGGGTTGTTCAGACTCGACATCTTCGACTGTAAAGACTCCGCCCGTGTCATGCTTCTTAGCGAGGTCGCCCCTGAGAAGTATTGTGAAGTTACTCTCCTCGATTCTCTTGGCGAGGTAGCAGTTACACAGGTAGCTTAGGTAGCTGGAGACGAGGAAGCGACGGAGCCACCTGTTGCGCTCCCTATATTTACCGGTTATTAGGTCGTAACCGTCGATGACGTTTTGTCCATCCTTCCCGATCCTCTGAGTTCCGAAGTAGTTAGGTATCCCGAGTTTGGAGACTATCCTCTGGATCTCGGATGCTCGTCTTAGTGTGGTTTCTGAAGATGATTCGAGTTCAGTGATTGTGATCGTGAATTTGTTACCCTTAAGATGGCCCGACCTGAGCTTCTTGGGGTGCCTACTCACCCAGTTAACTTTGACGCCTAGACGCGACTCAATTAACAGCGCCACCTCCTTCGGGTCATCCCCGGGCATTAGGAGGCTGAATGTCTGCGTGGAGACCGCGTGCTTGTCCTTGAGACCAGCGTGGCCCACGTCCTCGCGGCGCAGACCGAGGAGACCCGCGATGTCAATCTGTGTGTCCCGCGTCGTTCTCTCCCGCTTGGTTATGTTAACGTAGATGTGTTCGCCGTAGCCGAGGGGCTCGTAGGCTGGAACCTCGACGACTGTGAAAAACTCGGGCCTCGCCCTAATTACCCCCCCAATGCCCGGGAGGTCAGCGCTTATAAAGGGGAGATTAAGGTTGAGCGAAGGACGGGCCATTTTAGTTTGATAGATAAATGGCTAGTGAAAAAGGGTTTAGGTGGCCTGCGGGCTCCAGTCCGGGATCGTCCATGGGAATTGCTTCCCTTTAGTGTATGCCTTGAGGGGTTCTCTGTAGGGGAAGAGGGCTACTGCACCGCCAGAGTGTAGGAAGAGGACATTGTCACTTTTCTTGAACTTCTTTTTCCTGCAAAGGTCAATGAGACACGCCATCGCCGTCGCCGTGTAGACGGGGTCTATGAGGATGCCCTCTGTCTCCGCAAGCACCTTGACGGCTTCTGCTTTCTCTTTGCTAATGAAGCCATATCCACCACCCACATACTCGTTGTAGACAACGATATCTGAGAAGGGTATCTCAACTTCGAGACCAAGGACGTCGTGGCTGTCCCGTATTATCCTGTTGACATCCGCCTGCTGCTCCTCCTTAGTCTTCCAGTCCACCGCAGCGCCTATGATTTTCGTACCTGTGTTTAGGGCCCTCGCGCCCATAACGAGGCCTGCCTGCGTTCCGCCTGAGCCCGTTCCGTGGATGAGATAGTCGAAGTCGACTCCGAGCTCCGATGACTGGTTGAATGTTTCGAGCATGGCGTTAACGTAGCCGGCTGCACCTAGGGGGACCGAACCGCCAATAGGGATAAAGTATGGAATCCTACCCGCCTTCCTCCTGGTATCCATCTCGGCTTCGATTGCGCCGTTAAACTTCTCGGGGCGTACAACCTTGATCTCAGCTCCCATCAACTCGTGTAGGAGGTGGTTACCATCCCACTCTGCGGGTTCCCAGTTGTCTCTAGGCCCTTTCTTAACGAGTACAATGTCAAGCCCAAGCCTCCGAGCAGCCGCAGCAGTCTGTGTACACCAGTTTGAGTGGAACCCCGCTCCTGTGATTATCATGTCCGCTTTTTTCGCGATGGCGTCGCCCATAAGGTACTCGAGTTTTCTCGCCTTGTTCCCACCAAAGGCGACTCCTGTTAGGTCGTCCCTCTTGATCCAGATGTGGGGGCCTCCAAGCTTCTTCGAGAGGTTAGGCATATCCTGTGTTGGTGTAGGGAGGTTAGCGAGCCTCACCCTGGGTAATGAGCCAAGCTTCATACCAATCAGAGGAGAGTCCCCTTTGGGGCTCTATAATACCTTTCCCCCGGGAGAGGTTTTATCCAGCTCTCGACTGGATATACTTCGTTGTCTGGGCAATATAGGGTAAGGTGGTTCCAGGACAGCGATCTCGACACCTACATCCGGGGGTTGAACGAGACGCTCTACGAGGAGTATGACGAGGCAAGGTTCAGATGGAAGATGGTAGATACCCCCTACAGTCTCGGCTTCGTCTCGATAGTCGTCGTTGAGCACGGTGGCGTCCCAGTCGCCTTTAACAGCTTCCTACCCCTCCGAGTCAGGATGAGACGGGAGAGCTTCCCTATAATTCAAGGCTGTGATGGTTTCGTTGAGCCCAAACACAGGCGGATGGGTCTTTTCCAGGAGACGCTCCGTTTCATGTTTAGCGAACTCGCCGGGAAGGGACCTGAGATGTTGATGGGCTTCAACTTCGCGGGTTCAGCGGGCGCCGCCCAGAAGGTAGGTTCCACCATCACAGGCGATGTCCACGCTCTCTGTGCGAAGGCAAGTGAGTTGGCAAAG
>MEZF01000057.1:12607-13088 GCA_001774245.1 Candidatus Bathyarchaeota archaeon RBG_13_52_12 | reverse complement strand
GTGTTATCTATCCATTTTAACTACCAATGATCATGGCTGTTAACCGAGATGACTCGAGGCTCGTCTTCAAGTACGCTATTATTACGGACACCCACATACGTACACCCGATGAGAGCAGCAGCCCGTGGAAGACCAATCTCTTAACCAATGACCGAGCCCGATGGGTCACCCAAGCCATCAACAACAAAAACCCGGATCTCGTCATTCACTTAGGGGACATTGTACACCCTGTACCTCATCTGCCATCACATAGGCCCGCATCCGACGCAGCTCGGGAGATAATGGGGGCCCTGTCATCCCCCTACTACCTTGTGCCAGGGAACCACGACGTAGGTGACAAAAACAACCCCACGGTTCCATCGCACATAGTCAACGACGACTACATCAATTACTTTCACAGACATTATGGCTCTACTTACCAGAGTTTCGATCATCGGGGAATCCACTTCGTCATAATTAACAGCTCAGCCATCAACTCCGG
>MEZF01000057.1:12310-12505 GCA_001774245.1 Candidatus Bathyarchaeota archaeon RBG_13_52_12 | reverse complement strand
CCTACCAGATGAGCCCAGCAACTATGACAACCTGGACCAGCCGGGTCGGAGGTGGCTCCTCAACCTCATCGAGGAGTACCACGTTGAGGCTCTCTTTACCGGGCACGTCCACCAGTTCTTCTACAAGAGACACTTCGAGACTGACATCTACACCCTCCTCTCCACCAGTAACCTTAGACAAGACTACTCTAACAT
>MEZF01000057.1:9039-12282 GCA_001774245.1 Candidatus Bathyarchaeota archaeon RBG_13_52_12 | reverse complement strand
ATTAGCTGAGGTCACTGAACTCCCAAATATGGGACCCCTCGACGAGTTTGTCAGGAAGAAAGCCCGCGACGACTATACGGTGCTAGCTCTGTGGGAAACGGGAATCAGGACTGTTAGATTGCCCCTAGCCGATCTGACCGATGATGCCACCAGACAGCGCCTAGAGGAGCTCCATAGGATCGGGACCAGGTATGGGTTCTTCACCGTAAACCTTCCGGATTTAGCTTTGATCGATGAACATCGTCACTTGATAGACTTTTTAGAGGTCATCTTACCCTGGGAGAGTGCTCAGGAAATCTTACCCGATGCAGCGAGGCTGCGGGAATCATTAAACCTCCCGGTCTACCTAGCCAACATTGAGAGCAGCATCCATAGAGTGCAGACGGGTCAAACGTTCAACCATTACGTCAGCTCTGGGTTCCACATCGAGGACACGTCAAAGCTGAAGCCTTTTCTTTCACTGCGAGGCGCAGTGGATGGTTTCGCCTTCGAGGTAGGTCAATACGAGCCACCCCTCTCCACCATAAAACGGATCAACGATTACGCCACTTTACGCGGCTTCAAGGCCCTAATCAATGTTAGGCTTGCTCCAGAGAACTCGGCTGAATACCTTCAAGATGACAACCAGGTGGCAAACAGGGTCGCTGAGGCTGCCATTGCGGGATATGCTTACCCGAGTGTAAAGATCCTACTGGACACCTTCATGGACCATGATAGGGGTTACTTCCCTAGAGTTGGTCTTTATGATAGGAGATTAAATCCAAGGCGGGCTGCCTTTATCCTGCGACACCTAAACTCCGCAATCAATAGATACGGAGCCGAGATAGTGGAGACCTCCAAGAAGGTCTCCCGTGACTGGGCTACAATAAACTTCCACTCACCTCAAACTATTTACACATTAAAATTACCGCAGACATTAGACGCCTCAGTTATCTCAGCTGAATGTAATACAATCGATCTCACCACTGGGACAATAAATCCTTGTAAACTAAATAGCGGAGTACAGCTCCTCACTGTACGTGCACGGATTTAAGAAGTAGAGAGTGCGCATGTTTGGCTTAAAATTGAAATGCGCGCGACGCTGAGGATGCGGAGTATCTCTACAATGAGATGAAGAGGATCGCTGTGGAGAGGGGTCTGCCGATTCTGGATAAGGATAGGAATCTACTTTACAGGCTTGAGTCTGAAGGTGTTCCATAGCCTTATCCTGAGTTCCACCTGATACTCAAAACGCGCGAGTTGCGGACGCTATGGATGTTAAGACCGTGCTAATAGCGTTCATCGCTATGACCCTGATCTCCGCTTAATCCTAGCCCCAATAAGCTGGCCAACCGGGTTTTCCCTCTGGGTTATCATAGTCCTGGTATCGCTTTTGGCCGTTGTAAGGTGGTATTCCAAGGTTTCGGTGTATCGCTGCCCTGAGTGTGGTCACCTGTTCAGCATAGGCATGGTCACAGATCTATTGTCCCCACACGGGATAGGAGGTGGCAGTGGCTGGAAGCTTCTGACTTGCCCGAAGTGTGGGAGTTACATTCGAGCCAATGTCTTATTGAAGGAAGAAGCTGAGCTCTCGCGGTGAGCGAGGTAAGGCAATGAATCCGCATGCGCGCGATTTAATATTATAAATCGATGATCTTTTTGTTCAAGCATTCCTAAGCCATTTTTGGGGACTACATCCATACCCCCATAGCATCCGTTTATGGCAGGAGCCGAAGAAGCCCCTAACCTCAAACCATTAAAAAATACTCTATGTGAAACCGTTTATGCAGCGTTCTTTTTCAATCCGGCTTTGATAAGATCGGTTGCTACTTGATTCACGGTGTCACCCTTCTTACTCGCAGCTTCCACAAGCTCATAGTAGAGTTTCGGGGACACGCTGATCTGCTTCATGTGTATCCGTGTCCTCATACAATCAACCTATTCAATGTGGCCCCTCAGGGGTAAAGAAATAACGGTCTACGAATATGCATTTGTAATTCATATTTCACAAATATGCACACGCATCCCAGGAAACAAGGGGCCATTAATATTATTATTTGATATTTTTTAAATCAAGCTCCAACTGGTTCAGTATTCGAGGCTAGCATCCATTAACCGGTAGCCTCTGGTACCAGCATAATGGGCCGAAGAGGCCCCATTTTTTAATAATCATTATGTAGATGGAGAATAGCGTGCGCATGCGCGCACTTGGAAATCCAAGCAGAGTGCTGTGACTTTCGAAGTCTACAAGATCTGAGTATGCGAAGGCATCAAAGGGAATCACCTACGGCGTCAACTTCGTCAGCACACGCAAGTTAATTATTCATTGGCGTGCTTTTACTGCGAGATCCCTAGCCCAGCTTCGAATCTCATCCCAGTCTCTAAGCTCGTAGACACCAGGCGGCTCCTCATTGAAGCCATCTTTCTCCAGCTGCGGCTTCAGGAAGCCCATGGTCCTCCTAGTAAGAAAGTCCATCTTATTGAAGTCAATCACCCCACTGAAGAAACCCATTGCGATCGGATGCAAACTGAACTGTGATACCTTATCCTCTAAAGCAACCTTACGAGAACTCGCTACATCCATAGTTTTTCCTTCTCGCTCAGACACCGACTTCATGGATGACACGAAGATCGCAAGCTTCTTCTGCCCCAGCTCCCTGTTGAACCTCTTAAGGAAATCATCCGCCTCACCCGTCCATTTTCCCATCCGCATGCCGCTTCCAACGACTACGAGCTCATATTCTGAGATGTCCTTGATTTTCTCCTCCTTAGCATTCACGACAATAGTTTCAAAACCCTCTTCGCGGAGCACTTTTGCTAGCTCCTTAGAGGTCTCGGTCGTGGCTCCGTAGCGAGTACCGTATACAATAAGAGTCTTCACTCCACATCTACAATCCATTAAAATTTAACCTAATAAACATAAGCCGAGTGTAGGTGAGGTCGTGAAGCCACGCATCGTGCATAATCTCATCCTCAGCTCCACCTTATACTCAACCGTCAATGCAATCCATAATTTCATCCACACCTTCGTTCAATACTAATAGGTCGATGAGTCTTGGTTCAGGGAAGGAAATACGAATACAGACTAGAACAGAACAAAGAAGTTGTTAAACGATACTGGGATGGAAAATGGAACAAGCGGCAACTCAGCACCCTAGACGAACTCCAGACACCTGACATGGTCTACCACAGCCCGACACTGAATATGAAGGGGGTCAAGGAATACAAGCGGGTATACGGCAGCTACCGGGCAGCGCTTCAGGA
>MEZF01000057.1:8673-9006 GCA_001774245.1 Candidatus Bathyarchaeota archaeon RBG_13_52_12 | reverse complement strand
GGGCGACAAGGTAATGACTCGAACGAGGCTGAGCGGCGTCCACAGGGGCGAACTCGAGGGCATCCCCCCCTCGGGTAATAGGTTCTCATGCATCTCTTACACCGTCTTCCGCCTTGTCCATGATAAGATTGCTGAGGAGTGGGAGTTGCTAGACGAGTATACGTTTATGCGGCAATTAGGGGCAATCAAATAAACAGTCAGGAATATTGGATCGAGCCGCATACGAGTATTCCCCAATAGCCTTATCCTCAGCTCCACCCGATACGCAACACGTAGCTGAGAATAGGTGAGGTAGTGAAGCCGCGCACGCGGTTCCTAGGCGCTCAACGGTTT
>MEZF01000057.1:8274-8617 GCA_001774245.1 Candidatus Bathyarchaeota archaeon RBG_13_52_12 | reverse complement strand
GGATTAACGCGGGATCGATGCCCGTCTTCGTGGCCAGCTCCTCCCTCAACTTAGCGGACCTGCTGGCCTTGGCAAAGTCGTCTGTGGTCTTTATCCCGATGTCAGCCAGCTTCTTCGCGTAGACTGGACCTATTTCTTTTATGTCCTCAATCCTTGGCATAGAATCTCGAAATATTCAGTAGAGTAGTGACATGATAAAGTATTTGATTTAAAAAGGCGCGCGATACACTGGTTCTAAGACTCCACAGCGCGCATCGACGTAACAGTAGTCCGCCCAGGCTGGGGTCTTCAATAGTTTTATCCTGAGTTCCACTCGATACCAAATCGCGTGCGCGACTGGGCG
>MEZF01000057.1:7846-8120 GCA_001774245.1 Candidatus Bathyarchaeota archaeon RBG_13_52_12 | reverse complement strand
TCGGTCTCCGAGACGAGGCCCTTTCCCGGGAAGTTGATGCTGAAAACCCCGTTTTCTTTGATGCCTTCCGCCGTGTACTGCACATTTGCGAGCGACACCATCATCATGGGCGGCTCGCTATTCACCTTGGAGAACCAGGCGACCGCCATGAAGTTGGGCTTCCCCTTCACTTTGGCTCCTACGAGACACACGGGCATAGGATAGGCCGTGACATGTGGATCGAGTCTTATCTTCGTCATTCGAATCAACTCAATTCGTTGAGATGTTTTTTTCG
>MEZF01000057.1:7497-7799 GCA_001774245.1 Candidatus Bathyarchaeota archaeon RBG_13_52_12 | reverse complement strand
TACGAGGTAATTGTATCATGATTTAGATGATTTTAAAAAATGAAATTGTTTAATAAAAATGCTTTAGTGACGGGGGGAAGCCGAGGCATCGGCAGGGCAATAGCCATAGCCTTCGCAAAAGAGGGGGCCAATGTGGCTATCAATTATAACATGGATAACCTGGCTGCGACTAAGACTGTTAGCGAGATTGAGAAGCTGGGTGTGAGAAGCGATGCCTTTCACGCGAACACTTCATCTTCATCGCAAGTTCACGAAATGATCGATAATGTGTTAAAAGAGTTTGGCGTGATCGATATTCTTGT
>MEZF01000057.1:6967-7418 GCA_001774245.1 Candidatus Bathyarchaeota archaeon RBG_13_52_12 | reverse complement strand
CTGAAGGGATACTTTCTATGTGGTCAGTTGGCAGCGAGGCACATGGTCGATAGAAAGCAAGGAAAGATAATCAACGTAGCATCAACAAACCAGGTTCAAGCCGGTCTGAACGTAACGCACTACTCGGTTTCAAAGGCTGGAGTCGCGATGCTCACCAAGCAGATGGCGTTGGAGCTTGCACCATACAGGATCAACGTCAACGGGGTAGCGCCCGGGCTCACAGAGACTGATCTAAATAGGAAGGATTTGGCAGATCCGGAATTTAGGAATAGGAGACTCTCTCGAATACCCATGAACGTCATACTAGGGCCAGAGGATATAGCTGGTGCAGCCGTCTACCTGGCCTCCGATGACTCTAGGTTTGTGACTGGAACAACGATATTTGTTGACGCCGGAACCACCGTCTGGTAATTTCATGCATGCGTACACTCAGTTTTCCCATCGAGCGCGA
>MEZF01000057.1:6640-6734 GCA_001774245.1 Candidatus Bathyarchaeota archaeon RBG_13_52_12 | reverse complement strand
GGCTTCGACGGGATCTACCACTTAGGCTTCCCCTCCTCCTCCCCGATGTACCGTCAGGACCCAAGCCTCGTCGCAGACGTCACCCGCGACATGA
>MEZF01000057.1:5928-6427 GCA_001774245.1 Candidatus Bathyarchaeota archaeon RBG_13_52_12 | reverse complement strand
TCTACGGCGAGAACGAGCACTATAAGGGGAGATACGCCAACCTCGTCAGCCAATTCATATGGGCCATGACGAGAGGCGAGAGGCCCGAGATCTACTTCGACGGCAAGCAGAGGAGGGACTTCACCTACCAGTCGGACGTGGTCGACTGCTTCGTCAAGGCCATGAAGATAGCATCAGAGGTCCCGGTCTGCGAGGTGGTGAACGTCGGCACAGGCAGAAACTACTCACTCAATGAGCTGGTCGCTATGATAAACGAGGCCCTCGGCAAGAAGATCGAACCCGTCTACAGGGATGTAGACATACCCAACTACGTGCAGGACACACTCGCAGATACGACGAAGATGGCTGAGATGCTTGGCAGCCATAAGGTGGAGCTGAGGGAAGGGATAAAACGGGTAATATCCCACCAAACAAGCCTCACCTGAGTATGCCCCGAACCCACTCACGCAAAGAAGACTAAACACAATTCAGCCAACCCGACGCCTTCGCGTATGTGCAT
>MEZF01000057.1:5735-5865 GCA_001774245.1 Candidatus Bathyarchaeota archaeon RBG_13_52_12 | reverse complement strand
AGCTGCTACCACTACGAGCTCAGGATGCTCCATGATATCCGTGGGGTGAAGCCAACGCTTCAGCCTGTGGACGATGTCCTCGACAACCCGGCGCTGTGCATATACCGCCACCAGCACCGTCATAATCTCT
>MEZF01000057.1:5411-5553 GCA_001774245.1 Candidatus Bathyarchaeota archaeon RBG_13_52_12 | reverse complement strand
GAGCACGATAGAGACGTTCGCTGACTGCATGTCCACGTGGCCGTTACCGTTGACCGGGGGCTCATCCAGTACATAGTCTGACTCCCTAACGGTCTCCACTACCGCGTTCCTTATTGACCTGGCGAAGTGCAGCACCCTGAAC
>MEZF01000057.1:0-4981 GCA_001774245.1 Candidatus Bathyarchaeota archaeon RBG_13_52_12 | reverse complement strand
TATCCCCTTACTCATCACTTAACCAACCTCGAGTATCATGGCTACTATTGAGCGACGTTTGCGGATTGTACAATAAGGAAATTATGGACTAGAAAACTAGTACACTAGCAGTATGAGAGAATCACGCAGGTTGGCACCCGCCAGTAGATTCCTGATTATTTCTTGCTTGGCTCAACGGTTAAGAATTGAATAACGATCACTGCCATGAAGCTAAACAAACTAAATGTTATCCCTAATAACCTGAAGTCGTATAGAATAAGGATCAATCCTGCTATACCCGAACCAAAAGCTGTGCCAATATTTCCGACCATTGAATTAAGGGACATCATAGAGCCCCTAAACGCCGGCAGCTGCTCAAGTGACAAGTTATTGGCTGCGGTAACACGTGCGCCAAAGAAAACACAACAAGCAAAACCCGCGGCTACTGATAACCAGAAATCATTTACGCCAAAATGAACAATTATTAAAGCCCCCCCGATTAAAATCGAAATCACATATATTTTTTTCATCCCAATCCTCTTCACAATTTTACCGCTAAATATCGTCGCACTCGTATAGAAGACGCCGCATACGAGTAGGTAGATCGACGCATAACTTGTCGATAGTTGGAAGACCTGTCGAACGAATGAAGTAGTATAGACTAGGATCACCGTCCACGCCGAGATTGATAGAACGTTACCTATCAGACAAGCAGTTGCAGATCGGTTCGACAACACCTTCTTGATACCCTCAAAGTAGTCGACCCCGCCACTCGGCTTACCTTGATCTTTCTTTACATTTGGGAGGAATTTATAGGCTAATAGTAGGCTTATGAACGATGTGAGGAAAGAGAAAGCCAGAAAGGCCAATTGCCAGCCACCAATTCCAGCCAGGAAGCCAGCCAATGGGGCCCCTATTACATAAGCAAACGAGGCAGCTGCCGATACCCAAGCAATGGCCTCCGCCCTTTCTCCAGGAGGATATAGATCACCGACTATGGATTGAGCCATTGGAAAGACCATTGCGTTCCCCAATCCACTGAGCGAGTATATAATTAACATCGACATAAAATCGGGGGCTAGGACGCAGCCTATTGATGCGACGCAAATGAAGGAGAGGCCTATGAGAAGCAGAGATTTCTGCCTGTACTTCACGGCTAGAACGGCCATGAAAATTCCCATTATTGATGCAATTATCGGAGCTAAGGTGCGTATTTGGCCTGCGATTCCTAGGGAGATATTGTAGGTCCTGCTTATTTCGATTAGAAGTAGGCCAGTTAAGATTCCTGGGGGCGATATTGCTAGGCTGGACATAAACAGAGTAGGCAGAATTTTTCTATCAACGCTTTCCCGGGTACGCGTCTCCTCCATAACCATAAAATCAACTAAAATAAATACGATACATATTCTATAATTAAAATTTAAGATCAATGTAAATTAGATGAAGATCCCATCACCCACGCGACGTGAACTCCACCTTATCTCGCATACGAATCAAGTACGATCCTGATAAATCCCTAAACACATCTAATAGTACGATGTTTAACCTGTCAAAAGAGCAGGCTGAAAGGGCGAGAAGGATCCATGAATCCTCCCTTGTGGTGGACACCCACAACGACACAATACTCCACATCATCAAGACACCCCCCTTCATTACCTCAGTATCAAACCCGCTTCCTCCGAGGCGAACACTGGGAGAAAGGTCCGAGCACGGTCAGATCGACATACCCCGCATAAGAGAGGGCGGAGTAAAATGCCTCCTATTCGCAATGTACGTAGATCCCCAATACACGGCCAGGCTCCGCCGCCTAGTACAGATGATGGACGCGTTCCACTCAGAACTAGCGAGATACCCAGAACAGGTATCTCTGGTCACCAGCTACAGAGAGATCATGAAGGCGGTCAAGGACGGCAAGATCGCGGTTATGATCACCATTGAGGGAGGAGAGCCACTGGAAGGATCGGTGGAGGCACTGAGGGCCATGTACAGGCTGGGTGCCAGGAGCCTGACTCTCACCCACTTCCCCAGGAACGAGCTCGGGGACGGCTCGGGCGCGGACTCGGGTAGTCACCTCACAGAATTTGGAAAGCATGTGGTCCAGGAGATGAACCGGCTCGGCATGATAGTGGACATCAGCCACCTAAACCAGACCGGTTTCTGGGACGTGCTGGAACTCACAAAGGATCCGGTTCTAGCCACCCACAGCAACTGCAAAGCCCTGTGCAGTCATCACAGGAACCTCACCGATGACCAGATCAAGGCTTTAGCCGAGAAGGGGGGCGTTATGAACCTTAGTTTCTGCGCCGGCTTCATCAAGGATGGCATTGGCTTCGGAGACCCTGAAGCCGTTAAGAAGGTCACTATACACGACTGGCTGGACCACCTAGACCACGCCGTGGAGCTAGTTGGAACCAACCACGTGGGTATCGGCAGTGACCTAGACGGAGGCTGCGGTTTCCCGGACCTCCACGACGTCACAAAGTTCCCACACCTCACAGAGGGCATGGTGGCCCGCGGCTACTCAGACAGCGACATAAAGAAGGTGCTTGGAGCAAACAATCTTAGAGTCTTCAAAAAGGTACTTTCCTGAGACCCAAGCGCAGGGGAGCGAGGTTGTGAATAGCTCCACTTCTATATTCATGGAGAAACACGCGATTAATGGGATCGATACTCACGTAACTTGATTAACCTATGTTCGCATCTAATAATAGTGGTCATGGAGGTTAGGAATTGTATAAGAGAAGTCTGACAGGGCTAAACCTACTGATCTTCATCTCAATCTTCATCCTACCCGCCCTAATATTCGCAACAGCATACAACATCGCTTCAGTGGCCAGCACCATTAAAATTGCTAACCCCACCCAGACAATTACTGGCAGCAAAATCACGATATCAACAGTCCTCACCATCAAGAACCCAGGCCCCTTCAACATCAACGCAGGCATCACACCCTCAATTAGAAGCAGCCAAGGAACCTCGGTCGGGGTCACCGGACCCAAGCTAGCGATACCTGCAGATTCCCAGGTAAAGAGCATCCCAGTAGCATTAGAGATCGACTTAGGCACGGTAACTGAGGATGATGCAAAACGCCTCGCATTCAACCCGGAGAACTTCTCAATCGAGGTCTCAGTAAATGTAGGCATGTCACCTATAATCTCTTTAGGCGCAGAGGTCTCCGCTCAGGCGACCTGGCTACCGCCCCTCCATAACCTCACCATTGGGGTGCCTGTCGTTAGGGAGGCGAGTCCAACCCAGATCAAGATAGAGGTACCCCTCTACTTCGAGAACCAGTCACCCTTCTTCACGGTAAACGGCGCCGGCATAATCAGGCTATTCGACCCCACGGACCAAGTTGGTGAAGGGACGATCAAGATATCCGCCAAGCCCGGGACCAAGTGGAGTGAATCCACCCTGATTACCGTCGTCACTCCAACGAACAAAGAGGGCCTCCTGCTCAATGACGCGGCCCTCAAGTACAGAGGCGACCTGGAGCTCACCCTCACAGACTACCCCGTGGTTATAAAGGCACTGAGCCAGGGCTTCGAGCTGGATTGGGGCGCTCCGATCAAGAATCCACAGGTCCAAACCAGCTCCACTCCCGTGAACTCGACCCACACAAGGATCAAAGGCACGTTGAGCTTTCTCAACAACAACCGCTCCTTCACCCTCGACGGAGCCATAACCCCAAAGCTGTTGAACGGCGCGGGTAATACCTGGATAGGTAAAACTCAGCGGGTTCACGTTGTGCCCGGGAGCGCGGGCTCACTTAGCCTAGAGGTGGTCGTCCCAAACAACCAACTACCGGTGAGCGGACTGAGACTGGTGCTCGGCATCGAGACGACGTCTGAATCCTTCGACTTGGAGGTCGGCTCCCTTGGTTAAACTATTAGACACGGAGATAAAGTCGGAGAGCCTTGTGTTCAGGGTACTAATCGCCCTGTTCTTAGCCTCCCTCAGCCTGGCGGCGCTCTACCTCGCCCCAAGGGCCCTAATAAATTACTTGAAGGTGATACCCGACGCCCAGCTTCAAAGCCTCATGGATCAGCTACTGGACCCGAGGATCCCCACAATAGGCCTCATCGTATCAGCCTTCGTCCTCGTCACGGTGACGCTACGAAAAACGAAGGTTGAGGGGCCCCTCCTCATCTGCCTAGGAGCATCCCTACTCTCCTTCTGGTACATTCTCCTTCATGGGGGCATAATAACCTTCCCGATCCCGATGACTGAGGTCCAACAGGCCATGGGCATCAACGTGCCGATGAGCATCCTGGCAAACGTCACCATCAACCTGACAACCCTGATGCTAGCCGCAATGAGTACCCCCCTCCTCATCATGGTTAAGGGAGCCCTCCTCACACGCGCTCGCCTATTCTCTCGCGCGTTTTATTAAGGAAATAGTTTTATGGCGTCCCCAATCATCACCCAGCTTGCAGAGCTGCCATAAGAATAACGACAGCATATGAACCGCCGATGTCAGAATCCCATATTCGCGCGCGTATAATCGCCAACAAACGTCAGATATAATAAATCGTTAGGATTGCTAGCTGCGCGCACACGGTTATGGTGGGAAAGCAAACAGGGATCTCATCTAAATACTCTTCGCGAAGAGACATTGTGAAAATAATTGTGTCAATGTTTTATGTATGGGGAAATTGCTTTACTCATTGTGCAAACAATGGCTTTGGGATTGTTGATGAGGAATCAAGTTGCGTCTTAAAGTTGACAGCGCTCTTGTTTAAGTTTATACGCTTTTGTGTTTAGCGGGGGATAAGTGCGAACGCCCTTACGCCCCAAGGATCGCTACCAGCGCTCATATAATCGCTTCCACCGTTAATGGTTCCAGCGGATGACATCGTTGCTGTCTGCAATTGTATACAAAGATCATCTCCTGTACCTGGTCCATTATATGCGAATTCACTTATTGCCTCTACCCAGTTTCCACCTGTTTCACCATTAAAAGCGTCCAAAGCGTTGTCATCGCTTACGAAGACAAAAGACACAG
>MEZF01000056.1:11147-12988 GCA_001774245.1 Candidatus Bathyarchaeota archaeon RBG_13_52_12 | reverse complement strand
ATGCTTAGAATAGTTGCTGAGGTTCAGGGGGAGACCCTCTACACTACACTCATTGACAGGATCTCGGATGAACTAGAAATACCAAAGTCTACGGTACGCTGGAACCTTAAGGGGCTCCGCGACTCAGGGCTCATAACAGCTGGCGACCGCGACAATAAAGGCGTCCCCGTGAGGTTGACGGAGATCGGCAAGGTAATGGTCGGCCTTGTATCCTCGGCTGACTTAGAAATAATAACAACTCCTGCGAGCTCGACTATTGTCAATGGATGCTGAATCCTAAAACCTCATATTTCAGCCAAGTATCTTTCTAGTGGTTAGCCGTAGCCCTCTAGGGCTCGTCACCAACGCCTCATGGCCTCGGTTACCCATGGAATAAATAGTCAGGAAAAAGGTGAGGATTTACAGTTATGTCCGTCAAAGCGTACATCATGATCAATGTCAAAACCGGAACAGAGGACGAAGTCTGCGAAAAGGTCCTCAAGTTCATCGAGGTCGAGGAGGCGGCTGCCATCTATGGCGAGTTCGATCTTATCCTTAAAGTCAAGGCTAAGGACATGAACAACCTCGACAGACTCATCGTGGACAAGCTGAGGAGCATACCCGACATCATCCTCACGGCTACGATGCTCATCGCGAAGGAGTATAAGTAGCACGCTCCGCCAGCGCGGACCTAGTATGAGCCTTGTTCGCTCCAGCCTTGAGCGGAGATCTAAATTGGCGTAAAGTTTAATATGGAAACCCCATTCAATTCATCGGCGTGCCCTGGTAGTATAGTCCGGCCTAGTATGTTCGGCTGTCACCCGAAAGATCCCGGGTCCAAATCCCGGCCAGGGCGCCACTTCTCAGAGAATGATAATAATTGGTAACTATGTGCCACTAAAGGGTAGCCTCTAGTTGATCTATAAACTCCTCGAACTGTTGGATCCCCTTTCGCCAGAAGCTGACCTCGGCCACGTCGAAGCCTACCTCCTTAGCGAGGTCGGCGGGGCTTCTGCTTGACCCAGCGGCTAGTATGTTTCTCATCTTGGGAACGAAGGTCTTTCCCTGCTCCCTGTAGAGGCGGTATAGGGCGAACACGAATAGCTGGGCGTAGACGTACGGGTAGTTGTAGAACCTGTAGTTGGGGATATAGTAGTGGGGCTTCATAGTCCACTCCCACTTCATCTCGGGGAGCCACTCCACGACGTCGCCGTAGATCTTGTCCCTCCCAGCCATCCAGAGACTGGAGATCGTCTCACCATCCAGGTACTTGCCCTCCTTAATCGAGTCATACATCGACTGCTCAAACCAGACTCGTGCGCTAACCTGGTAAGCTGCCATGCCGAACTCGTCTAGTACCGTGGCGAGGACAACCCGCCGCTCTTCATTGTTCTTCGCATTCTTGAGTAGCCTGTCGGTGAGCAGAAGCTCTCCGAATACGCTTCCACACTCCGCTATGCAGCTGCCGATTTCATAGTTGCTCGGTTTCTGGTGGCGGCTCCCGAGGTAAGCATGGACAGCGTGGCCCAGCTCATGCGCCTGAGTGTAGACGTCTCCCATCTGACCGTTGAAGCTCTGGAGAACCCAGGCGCTTCTACCGCTAAGCCAGCTGGAGCAGAAGGCGCCGCTGCGCTTTCCCTTTCGCACCTCACCGTCAATGTGGCGCCTACTGTACATATCTTCGACCCAACTTCCCCACTCAGGGTCGAACCCACTATAGGCAGCGACAACCTCCCTCATCGACTCGGCCCACGTGTACTTTTTCTCCGGGGCATTTAGGAGGGGCGCGACTATGTCCCAGTTGCCGAGTTTTTCCAGCCTCATTAGCTTCGCCTTAAGGCGAAGGTAGCCGCGATAAGCCT
>MEZF01000056.1:9409-11059 GCA_001774245.1 Candidatus Bathyarchaeota archaeon RBG_13_52_12 | reverse complement strand
GTACTTCCTCCATTCGCACATCTGGAGGTGGTCTGCGCAGACTGAGCGTATTGCACTCGCCCACACCACATCGTCCAATCCGAGGCTGTTGTAGACGATCCTGTTAGCCTCCCTCCTCAGCTCCCTGTCAGGGCTCTGGTAGAGGCTGATTATCTCGCCGTAGGGCATAGTCTTCTCCACGCCATCGACTATTATCTTGAAGATCCGGGTGCTCAGCCAGTCGCCCTGAAGCTGGGACCACGCGCTGACTCCATTCTTGTCTTTGGAGATTGTCAGCTTTTCCAGCTCTTCAGTCATCACGTGGGGTACCCTACGGACCATCCTCTCGAGGTAGTGCCTGTACTCTGAGAGCCTCGGGTCGGTAACGAGGTTAGGATTCGCCTTGAGGAGCGCACCAAGTTCGATCTCCATGAACGCTAGCGCCTGACCCGCCCTAGTCCCTGCGTTACGCACTGCCTCGTTTAGCCTCTTAGAGATCGGGTCCGTCGAGTCCGCGCTGTACCTCAGCCTACAGTAATCGGCTGCACCCTCGTATTTTAGTGAGAAATCGTCCTTATGCTCGAGCAGGGCGAAGAGCTCAGACGCGTCGAGGTCCTTAATCTTCCCCCTGTATCTATCAGCCATGGCGTTTGCCTCGACTACCATTTCCTCGAGCCTCGCAGCGACCCAGTCGGGGTCGGTGCTCTCCACCATCTGCGCTAGGTTCCACCTCATCTCCGCCATCCTTCTACCACCTTAACTTGATGTTGCTCCACACCAGGGATATTAGTTGTTTCACAAAGCGTTTTAATGATTAAACAAAATCGTTGGCTGCAACTCCTTGAACGCTGACTGTGGCGATCCACTATGTGGTATGATAACAATTGCCGGAGCTGTGGAGTAAGAATGAAGGGAGAGCCCATCAAGGTGGATGGCTTCAAATCCGAGACTTGTATTCCGTCAACGTCTTAACAGAATTGAAGCCCGCGTCCCAGGCCTCCCTCAATAGCTTGGAGTTGCCCTGGGCCGATGCCTTGGAGTTTGCACCGGATGCCTGTAACGTACGGTAGTTCTCCATTCCCAGGTATGGAATAATCTCACCTATCATCTTGATTGTCAGCTCTGCGTATGAGCCGCTCCCACCCGACGAGACCGCCAAGATTACCCTCTTACCTCTGAATGCTTCTCTTGGGACCCCGTACCACCTATCTATGAAGGCCTTCATCTGGGCTGTGGGCCCCCACCAATAAACGGGTGTGGCGAGAATCAAAACCCCCGCCGCCTCCATCTTCTCTACGGCGGCGGCCATGTCGTCCTTAATTACGCAGGAGCCTGTTCGACTACAGGCGTTGCAGGCTCTGCAAGGCCTAATATCAGCTTCAGCTAGGACGACCTTCTCCGTGGATGCGCCCGCCTCCCGAGCTCCGCTGAGGACCTCGTCGAGGATGGTCTCGGTGTTCCCTCCCCTGCGCGGGCTGCCCGCGACTCCGAGTACGTTAACCCCTACCACTTTCTCACCCCTTCTCAAGAGCTTCCCTGAGAATGTTGGAGCCCTTCTGATAGTCTCTCCACATCTTCCCACCCGTGACGCCCCCGTCGACCACCAGGTTCTGCCCCGTGATGAACTTGGAATCGTCGCTTGCCAGGAAGAGGGCTGCCTTGGCTACGTCT
>MEZF01000056.1:7418-9385 GCA_001774245.1 Candidatus Bathyarchaeota archaeon RBG_13_52_12 | reverse complement strand
GGCTGGGTGTCACTGAAGTTCTTCTCGATGATGTGGAGCTTCGCCTCAGCTTGTTCTCTGGTTAGGCTGCGTGCTATCCCGATCATCGGCGTCGGGATGTACCCCGGGCTTACGCAGTTCACCCTTATCCCGGCTTCTCCTAGCTCCATCGCGACGCTGCGGGTGATCTGTAGGATGCCCGCCTTCGAGGCGCTGTATATGTGATTGCCGAAGCCAGCTTGGAGAGCAGCTGTGCTGGCTGTGTTGATGATGCTCCCCGAACCTTGTTTCCTCATCACGGGGGCAACGTGCTTGATCCCGAGAAAGACCCCCCCGAGGTTTACTCTAACGGTCCGGTCGAAATCCTCGACGGAGACGCCCTCGATGGGTCCGACCGCGCCGACGATGCCCGCGTTGTTGAACATGACGTCGATGCGCCCCCAAGAGTCCACAGCGGCCTTGACAGTGTTCCTAACATCCTCCTCGCTGGAGACATCCGCGTGATGGTAGACTACTCTTCCCCTATACTTTTCCTCTATTCGCCTCCCCCTCTCATCCTCTACGTCAGATGCGACGACCAGCGCCCCCTCGGCTGCGAATAGGCGGACGCTCGCCTCACCGATGCCGCCAGCGCCCCCAGTCACTATGGCCACCTTCCCATCAAGTCTACCCATTATTTGTCACAGAAAATATCCCATGGAAGCTATTTCACGGTATCTCGCACTCGGAAAAGAGCACTTTTCCCCCATCCGTTATCGTGGTTATTCAATGTTTTTTCTGCTTGTAGATGGACTCTTCAGATATCTGATACTTGTGGGATAACTTCGTTGGCTATGGTTTCAAGTGGATCGATCTCGTGTGCGTTCGGCATGTTGAATATGATGTGCTGAACTCCGAGGCTGTTCATCTCCCTGCAGAGGGAGACTAACTCCTTAGGGCTCATTGCGTCTTCTCCAACCTTGACTGTAGCGAGGATCGTGACCTCGATCTCGTCTAGGCTTCTCCCCTGCTTCTTGCAGAACTCTCCCATCCTCGTCACTTTTCTTGAGATGCGCTCCACGCGATTAGCGTACCATGCCCTAATAGACTCTGGGTAGCCTTCGAGGGGTCCACCGATATGGAAATTGCAGGCGTCGGCATACTTCGCTATCAGCTTTAGTAGGGTGCGCTCACCATCACCTCCGATGAGTATCGGTGGGTGAGGCTTAGTGATCGGAGGTGGGCTGCAGAGCGGCTCATCAAGTTGGTAGTACCTCCCCTTGAAAGGGGTGATGTTCCCAGACCACATGCGTTTGGCGATCATAAGCGTCTCGGCGAGTCTCCTGAATCGTTCACCAGGCGATTCTGGGAAGGGCACACCCAGTCCACGCGCCTCTCTTCTATACCAGCCAGCCCCGATCCCAAGGTAGGCACGCCCACCGGAGAGGACGTCGAGGGATGTCACCTGCTTGATGAGTATACCCGGGTGCCTGTAGACGTTACCCGTGACCATTGCACCAAGCTTAACCCGCTTCGTCGCTGCGGCGATGTGGGAGAGGGTCGCGTAGGATTCCATCGTCGGGCGATCGTAGCGAACGGCCTCGGGTGGTCCGAATCCGCCAGCGAGTTGGAAGAAATGGTCCATTACCCAGATGCTGTTAAAGCCGCCGTCGTCAGCGGTCCTCGCCATCTCTCTAATCTTCTCACCGATGTCCTCTGGGCTACCAGGCCAGTAGAAGTGGTATAGTTGCAATCCAACCTTCATACAACTTCGCCGTTCCTAAACTTCTGGTAGAAGACACGGTTATCGTCGATGATCTCCCTTACGGGGAGGTTGTAAGGGCACTTTGTCTCGCATAGGCCGCATTTTATGCATTTTTCTCCAGACTTAGCTGCGTTAGCGATCCAGTCTGCCTCCAGTTCTTTCTTAGGCCAGAGACGGTGTAGGTTTCTCAGATAGGTTAGGAGCCATATCTCGACACCGTTTGGGCACGGCATACAGTACATAC
>MEZF01000056.1:7265-7397 GCA_001774245.1 Candidatus Bathyarchaeota archaeon RBG_13_52_12 | reverse complement strand
TGAGTTCGCCGCGTATTTCTTCCATCTTCGCGTATTCATCTTTCGAGATTTCCAAAGGGCCTTCGAGGATGCTAGCGATTTCCTCGATCTCGTTCGCCTTCTCTATTCCGGGCATTATCTGCACAGAAGGAA
>MEZF01000056.1:7096-7249 GCA_001774245.1 Candidatus Bathyarchaeota archaeon RBG_13_52_12 | reverse complement strand
GATTGCGAGATTGGCGTTTCTAATGTTGCCCCCGGCAAAGGGCTTCATGGCGATGAACCCCACACCGTTTTTTTCGGCGAGGGGGATGAGCCTCTCCTGTGCCTCTCTAGCTACTAGGTCAAATGGGTACATAACCGTCTCGAAGAGACCGCA
>MEZF01000056.1:4449-7090 GCA_001774245.1 Candidatus Bathyarchaeota archaeon RBG_13_52_12 | reverse complement strand
GCCGAGGATGGCGACGTCGATGTTGTGGGTCGAGAAGCCCAGGTGCATTATCTTACCCTCTGAGAGCGCCTCCTCAGCGGTTTCAACTGCTCCACCCGAATTAACAACTACCTCGAAGTCAGCGGGGGCGCGAATATTATGGAATTGCCAGAGATCGATACGATCAGTTACAAGTCTCTTTAAGCTGTCCTCTATGGTCTTCTCTGCAGCTTCTTTAGTCCTCCAACTGCCCTTCGTGGCGAGGATAACTTCATCTCTGCGTTCCTTAATCGCCTTACCTATCCTGATCTCACTATCACCATACGCGATGGATGTGTCTATGAAATTGACCCCTAGATCGAGAGCCTTGTTAATAGTCGATACCGCTTCCTTGAGAGGCGGACGTTGAATCGGTATACCGCCGAAGCCAACTCTTGAAACCTCGAGATCCGTCCTGCCTAGCCTCATTTTCTTCATCGTCGACGTACCTCCAAGCTGCTTTGATGGATTGGGTCAATCCGCCTTAACATCGATGCTGAAATTTCCACTGCGAGAGATGGAACATTGGTGATGGCCCGACCACTCGCAGATAAAATATGTAGGGGGAAAGGGAATAACTTATCTCATGGGTGTAGCTCCCTGTCTTTGGGACGCAGTATGCCTCTCTACAAGATGCTCGATAAGGCCGACAGGCTCCTAAAGGCCGGGAGGATCGAGAGGCTAGACGGTGGGCACTTCAACGTCATCGGAGATCATGGTACTTATTCACTTGTCATGAAGGATGGGCGTGTTTACTGCAACTGCCCCGGCTTCCAGGAGAAGGGGGTATGCAGCCACAGCCTCGCGGTGATGAAGTTCACACAGAGCCCACGCAACAGGTACTGATTCCTCTCAACTTTTTTGATACAAACCTTGAAACCATTCAGCACTATATCGATTCGTGATCGAGTTGTCGCCAGAAGAAGTGTGCCTGAGCGTCGGGAAGTACAAGATCCACTACGCCACGTGGGGTGAGAGGGGCGGAAAGATAGTCATCCTACACAGCATGGGGATGGACGCCTATAGTATGGAGGAGATGTGCGAGTCGTTGAAGGGTAAGTATCGTATCCTCGCGTTGACGATCTTGGCCCATGGTGACTCAACGGTCCCCTCGGAGCCGGTGACTCTCCCGGAACACGCTGAGCTTCTAAGGACCTGTTATAGGCGTCTCGGGTTCACCCCATGTATACTAATTGGCCACAGCATCGGTGGCAGGATGGGGATGATCCTCGCCGCGGAGCACCCCGACGAGGTAAAGGGGCTCATACTCGTTGACATCGCACCTCCAGACCCCATCTCGCGGCCTTGGAGCCAACAAATCCCACCCAGATTCAATAATGAAGCTGAGGTTGTCACTTATCTTAAGCAGAGGTACCCTGGATTCACGACCGAGTATATCAATAGCAGGCTCAGGCATGGCTTCAAAAAACAGCCTGATGGGACAATTATACCCAAGCCGATTGGTAGTCCAAACATGACGAGTTACTACACTGACCTCTGGCCCTACGTCGAGAGAATAAGAGTGCCAACTAAGCTCATAATAGGCTCCGAGAGCCAGCTTGTTACACCTGAGAAGAAGGATCGCATGCAGAAACAAATTCCTGCTCTCGAAATCTCCACCATTAGAGGGGCAGGTCATATGGTGCCTCAGGAAAATCCAACCGAATTCGAGAAAGAGGTTAAAACATTCCTCCTCCAACTTGATTACTAGCGCGCGCATATTTGTAAAATGTATTTTCTAAATATCAATAATCACGTGTTAACTCAGTATATAATTCGCCTTTCGTGCGTTGATATGAAAACTAATCTGTGTGAAGGAAGATATTCAACTATGGTTCAGGCACTAGTTCTTTACCATTCTCAAGAGCATGGGAACACAAAAAGGATGGCTGAGGCCGTCGCTGAAGGGTTAAGAAAGGGAGGGTGTGAAGTGACCCTTCATAACGCGAATCAAGGACGATTCCCCATCGAGAACTATCCCAAGTATGACTGTGTCGCTCTGGGGAGCCCCGACTATTACTCCTATATGGCTGGAACGATGAAGACGTTCTTAGACGACTGGTATATCAGCCGAAACAAGCCCGGGTATCATGTAAGGCCTTACGCTGCGTTCCTTTCTCATGGGGGAGGAGGTCGAGCCAAAGAGTCCTTCAGTCTCTTCACTAGACTCGGTTCGCAGGTGGGAAAGATCGTTATATCTTACGGGTCTCCATCTGAGGAAATCTTGAAGGAGTGCATCAAACTGGGATCCGATTTGGCTAAGACGACTTCTAACACCCGCTAAGCGTGCGCTATGTGCATATTTTTTTAGTACTCGTTTTCTTTTTCTACCTTAGCGCAATCCTTTTCACAGCATCACAGAGATCAGGTTAGGAAGTTGTCTGGCTCGGGGGATAATTTCGTCTTTATATCGAGAGTATGGGGCTATTTAGTAGCCCTATCAGCCATCTTCATCGGTTTCGGTATGATTCAGCCGCTCCTCTCAATATATACGAGCGGCTTTGTCGGAGCCTCATACTTGTTGGTTGGCGCCCTAGTATCGACGATCGGCCTCGTGAAAGCCAGTCTCGGTCCTGTGAGTGGCTTCCTCTCTGATGTTCATGGGAGAAAAAGGCTCGCTACC
>MEZF01000056.1:0-4429 GCA_001774245.1 Candidatus Bathyarchaeota archaeon RBG_13_52_12 | reverse complement strand
TGTAAGCATGGTGCTCGTCTACCTCACACACTCTGTCGCTATGCTGGTGGTTGGATTCATTCTATATGGAGCGGGGCAGGCTATGTTCTTCCTCGCCATGATGACTGCGATGGTTGAGGCGGCTGGGCCAGAGAAGAGGGCTCTCGCCATGGGCCTTTACGAGGGTGGGAACGGTCTCTCTATAATGATCGGATCAGCGATGTCGAGCCTTCTCGTGAAGACTTTGGGTATATCAGGAGTCTTCGGAGTCGCCGCGGCATTCTCCTCGGTGTCTCTCTTCGTCTGCCTGTTCGTCATTAGGGAGACATCACCGCTCAACGCTGCTAAGGTGCCGATTCTCGATGTAAAAGGCCTCAAGGGCCTGATCAGTCCCACCTACTTAGCAGCCATGTATACGGCATTCCTTTTCATGTACTCCCAGTTTACCTTCAGCGCAATCATCCCACTTTACACGACGCAGAACAACCTACTGAGCGTCGAGGGACTCGCGCTCCTCTTCGTCGCAGTCTCCGGAGCCACAGCACTTGGTTCATTTCTCTCCGGCCCAGTTTCAGACCGCATTGGGAGGAAACTACCCATTGCTGTGGGCATGGTCTTCACAGCTTTTAGCTTCGCTGGCTTGTATGTAGCGATATCGCCGATCCTGTTAGCGGCGTCGAGCCTCGCCCTTGGCTTTGGAACGGGCTTCTTCCACCCCGTCGCTAGCGCTCTAGTTGCGGATATCTCCTCCACGGAGAATAGGGGAAAAGCATTCGGCTTCTATCGGTTGATGAGGGACCTAGGCACATTTGTAGGTCCTGCTGTAGCGGGAATTGTCTCCGCGATTCTCGGTGTAGGCTCACTCTTTATTCTCAACTGTATACTCGCCCTCTTGGGCCTCGTTATTTCTATATTCTTCGTAAGGGAGACGCGCGCTGCCTCAGCTTAGCGTAGGTAAATCTTATTATTACGTAGACTAAGCCACTGGCGTGAAACGTCAAAAATACCGCGTTGTGAAAGAACACAGGGCCTCTTTCTCATACGCGATGATCGCTGCAGAGGGAGACGAGGTCTCCGTGGGTAAGGAGGACCCGGAGATGCCTAAATGGTTCTGGTGCAGGGATTCGCAGGGTGTAGAGATGTGGGTACCCTCCTCACACATCGATATCGAGGGCTTGAGAGGAAAATTCAATCAGGACTATAACTCGGTGGAACTCGACGCCGATGTTGGCGACCTGGTTCAACATCTGGGGGAGTCCATGGGATGGGTGGAATGCCTTGACAATAAGTGGAGATATGGCTGGATACCAAAAAACAAAATGAGGCACCTCAGGAAAACACCTAAACAAACCAATGAACCTCGATCTTAAAAATAGACGTGCAGTTACTTACTCCGAACAGGTTCAATGGGGGAAAATGTATGCCAATAGCTCTACCGCCGGGTAAGAAGTGCGCAGTCGTCATGAGCTGGGACTTCGACGCCATGTCAGCGTTCGTCCTACGGGGAGAGACAACGCCCACCCTCATATCTAGGGGCGAATTCGGCCCACGCGTTGGGGTGCCACGGGTTCTCGACCTCTGCGATAAGTACAAATTTAAGACCACGTTCTTCGTCCCCGGTTGGACGATAGCCACATACCCTGAATTGTCGAGAAAGATTCATGAAAAGGGGCACGAGATAGCGCACCACATGTGGTGCCACGAGAACGCACCCGATCTTAACTACGATAAAGAGCTGGAGCTCCTCGAAAAGGCGATGGACGTCATAAAGGGTGTTACGGGGAAGTACCCAGTTGGTAACCGCTCAGGTGGTTTCGCTAACAGTAATAACACGATTAAGCTCCTGCAGGATCACGATTTCTTATACGACAGTACACAGATGGCGGACGACTTTAACGTTTATAGGTGCCGAATAGGCGATCACGGCTCACCGAGTGAACCCTGGGTATTCGGGAGGGAGTCAAGCATCCTCGAGATACCCGTCGCTTGGGTCATCGATGACTGGCCACTCTACGAGTTCAACCCTCAGCCACGCATTAACCCTGGGCTTCATACCCCCTCGCAGGTTTTTGAGATCTGGAGCCAGGAGTTCGATTACATGTACGACCGTGTGCCGAACGGTGTCTTCATGATCACGATGCACCCGTACATCAGCGGACGTGCCCACAGAATCATGATGGTAGAGAAGCTCATCCAGCACATGATGAGCCGCCCCGGTGTGTGGTTTTGTAGGGGCGAGGACGTGGCGAGGTGCTGGAAGGATTAGTGGTTTGGTTTTCTATTGCTTGTCATTAATGTGTCTTGTAATGATCGAATTATTTTTTCATCGATAAACGCTGGACAGCCTTTACATGTGAAACCGATCGCTTTCATAACCCAATGTTTCGAACCATCTGCGTTTATTACTTGTTTGTGGATGTCATCTCCGAGTTCTTTTCTCATCCGTTTAATAAATAGAGGATCATTAGGCATAATCCAATATTCCCAGTATCTTTCCTCTCCGACAAATCGCGCGCGGGCCTGGACACCCAGCATTAAGGATCGTGGTACTGTTACGTGCTTTATGATTAGCTTCACGCAGCTTGGATGGTCATGGAATGTTAACTATGGAGGTTAAGTACCGAGTGCGAGAACGGGTAAGCACCAGCTATTTTCTCTTTTTAGCTCATCTCTATGGAAACTCCTAAACAATAGAAGAACGATTTCTGATTCAATTAGGTGGTTCCAACATTGCCAGACGGCGTTGAGAAGGCAGGTCAACTTCCCGGTAAGGTTGCTGACAAAGGTAAAGATGTCGTTACTGACATAACGATTTCAATCATTGACTACGATAAACAAAGCTACTCAGAGAGACAGGCTCTAGATGTAGAAGAATGTTTCACACCCAAAGAGAAGAACAATGTTCGATGGATAGATGTCGATATGCTGACTGATCCCAGCGTCATCGAGCGTATCGGACAACACTACCATCTACACCCGCTACTACGAGAGGACATTACAGAGATGGGGCAGCGGCCCAAGATAGAGGAGTTCGAAGACTACCTTTTCATCATATGCAAGATGCTATCATATGACGACTTAATAGAGGAGATTAAGTTCGAGCAGCTAAGCATTATACTTACAAAAGACGCCGTAATCACCTTCGGGGAACGCCCTGGAGACGTCTTCGAGCCAGTTAGAGATCGAATAAGAAACGACAAGGGGTTGATTAGAAGCGAAGACCCTAGTTTCCTCGTTTACAGCCTCCTTGACATAATTGTGGATAATTACTATCTCGTACTCGAGAATCTCAGCGACAGAATCGAGGAAATAGAAGATAAAGTAGTGGAAAACCCATCGCCAAAGATCCTATCAAAGGTACATAACCTAAAAGTTGAGATGATAACACTGAGGAAAGCGGTGTGGCCGTTAAGAGACGTCGTAGCGCACATGGAGCGCTGCGGGTCACCGCTGCTCTCCGATACAACTAGGATCTACCTTCATGACATCTACGATCACACAATACAGGTCATGGACAGTGTCGAGACGTACCGGGATATACTCGCAGGCTTGCTCGACATCTACATTAGCACTATAAGTAACCGCCTGAACGAGATAATGAAGTTCCTAACAATCGTTGGCACAATCTTCATCCCCTTAACTTTCATAGCAGGCGTATATGGCATGAACTTTAGGCTGATGCCAGAGATTGAGCAGTGGTGGGGCTACCCCATGGCTCTCTTCATAATGGCATTAACAGCGGGTGCGATGATATGGTATATAAGGAAAAAGGGCTGGCTCTAGTCTTGGCTTGCATAAACTGATGCGGGAAATGGCGAGTTAATGGCGGCGCAAAAACGCATCTGGATGATTCAGTACTGTAATTCGCGCATGCTTTCGCGAAAGTGTCATCCAGATCACGAAGAGGAGGGCCCCTATTGCGACGGCTTCGTACGGGAACCCGGGAATCCCACCACCCCCTAAGAACAGAGACTATAGATCTATACCTCTACGCACGCGCAAGTATTTTCTGCCTAATTCATTGCCTCCAACCAGTTTTCTAGGTCGAGTTATATTCCCCTTTTTTAATATACTTTAGAAAATTTTCTCATATGTGCTTTTAATTATAATTATTTTTTTATATAAAGAATGCACAGTATAATCAATAAATTCTATACAACTAATATACAAATAGCTAATTCAAATCAAAAATAAATATGGTAAATGCAAGGATAATTATCGGTGTTAAATTTTTATGATTTAATCAATAATTTGTACAACAGATTTGAATTATTTACCGTTTACAGTCTATTGCATTACATATAGTGTGTCGTCATTTTAAATATAGGCTCTGCCTAGGGTTTCATTGGGAAAATAACTGTTGAAGGAGAATGTAAAAAAAGGTGACAACTGATTTAAAGGGACATGAGGTACCTCGGTCATTAATCAGATGCGAATTCTACTACATCGG
>MEZF01000055.1:9777-10052 GCA_001774245.1 Candidatus Bathyarchaeota archaeon RBG_13_52_12 | reverse complement strand
CTCGGTCCTGCTCGTAGACGCCGGTGCCTGGCCTACATGGACAGCTGGGATAGCCGTAGCGTTCCTCGTTAGTCTTGAGCCCCTCGAATAGGTCCAATAGGAATTTAGGGTCGGGGTTTAAGTAATAGCCTCGGCTATTTGCGTCGGACTCGGCACGTTGCTTAACTGAGTCGATAGTTATAGTCATAGGCCCAGCGCGCCCAGTAACTTCTCGGGTTGATAGCCGCTTATTAGTTGGTTGTCATCGATGATTACGACTGGGAAGCCAAGTGGCG
>MEZF01000055.1:8895-9748 GCA_001774245.1 Candidatus Bathyarchaeota archaeon RBG_13_52_12 | reverse complement strand
GCCTTCCTCTCCTCCGCTTTGAGGGCATCGACGTCCATGTACTCATATGCCACGCCCTTCTCCTTGAGCAACTCCTTCGTCTTCTTGCACCAACCGCAGGTGCTTAGGGTATATAGGAATACCTTGTGATCCTTCTTTACTCCTTCAACCTTGGTGATTGGCAACAGAATGCCTCTCCTAAGGGTTCTGGGGTTCCGCGTAGAATTTAAAGAGTGGCTAAAACACGTCTGCCGTGTTTAGTTTTAATTCGACAACGCTTTTTCGTTCGGTAAATCGTCGACTTCGCTCTTAATCCGAGGATCGATACACCCTGATTCACGCGCGCTCGTGCTAACTCACGCAGGAGCGAACTGAATGATATCTATATCTTTCAA
Source organism: Candidatus Bathyarchaeota archaeon RBG_13_52_12 (assembly GCA_001774245.1). Classification (GTDB taxonomy): domain Archaea; phylum Thermoproteota; class Bathyarchaeia; order TCS64; family TCS64; genus UBA8941. The sequence goes on along the minus strand of MEZF01000055.1, from coordinate 9,374 downwards.
GATAGAGGTCGTATCCATCTCCCTTCTCCACAAACTCAACGGGCTGCCTTAAGCCATCAACTAAAGTGTAGAATCGTAGATTCCCCAGGTGAGTTTCTTCGGGTATGAGTGGAGTAAGTGAATCGACGAAGGAGTCCTTCTGCTCCAGGTAGAGGAGCCCGCCCTTATTTACCACACGTAGCCTCTCAAGGCTCATGTGTATCTGGTACTCGCCAGTTAGACTTCTCATCCTGTCGCGTAAACTGAGGTGAGGGTGAGAGTAAGGGTCCTTTCCCATGAGTGCGATGAACATGCCATCTGCAATCGTCGCGAAGGGTGGACGGCTTGTGTTCGCCGCCATCGCCACCCCTAGCTTGAGATCTGGAATCATGGCTAGATGCGCGGTGGACACTAGGAGGCTTCCGCCATGGCTGATTTGCTTATGTAGATAAAAATCAGGCAATATGCTCCACCCGTAACCATAGCTACTCTTCCCCCAA
>MEZF01000055.1:7825-8872 GCA_001774245.1 Candidatus Bathyarchaeota archaeon RBG_13_52_12 | reverse complement strand
TGGAGTGAACATCGCCGCTATCGACTCCTCGGATGCGAGCCTCTTACCCTTATAGATGCCATTGTTCATCAAAGCGGTGAGGTATTTAGTGAGCTCCGATACGGGCGCCATTAGACCGCCAGCCGCGGCGTTCCAGCTAAAGTCTGGGTTCTCGGATACATCAGGATATGGGAAACCCGTGGGCTGGAGTTTACCATCAGTCTTCTTCCAGTGAGCAACCATCCTGTCTGGATCCGTGTCGAACTCGTGCTTCACAAGCGTGCTCCTAGTCATTCCGAGGGGCTCAAGGATGTTCCTGTGGATATAATCATGGAATGGGATCCCGGAGACTTCTTGGATTATGTTACCGATGATCCGGTAACCCTCATTACTGTAGAAGAGCCTCTCCCCCGGGGAGGCGGCTATTTCCGCGTTGGCTGAGTTAATTACTCGGTAGAAATCATCCGCAGTACCCCAAGGGACCCCGAGGTCAACGCCAACCCCTCTGCTCAGGCCGATTGTACTCGTGGCGAGGTTGGGAACCCCGCTTCCATGACTTAAGAGGTGATGAATTGTTATCGGTTTATCCTTCAAGCCAAGCTTGAAAGGCACGTAGTCGGAAGCAGGGTCTGTGAGCTTGATCTTGCCCTTCTCAACGAGCTGCATCGCAGCGAGAGCTACAAAGCTCTTCGTGCATGATCCTATCCCATAAAGGGTGTCAGGGGTCGCTGGGAGTGTGCGCGCCGGGTCTCGGGAGCCGAAGCCTTGGGCGTAGATCACTTTTCCCTCTTGGACAACCGCTACGCTGAATCCTGGGATTTTTCCCTCCCTCATAAACTCAGGGATTACCCTCTCGGCAAACTCTTTCATCTGATCGGTCTTACTCGGCCTAGACATGGCTTAGTATGTGAGAGTGGCCCGGTTTTAAGGTCGTTGGGCGTATACGCTTTAACTCAGCCACTGTGTATCTGATCGCCATGAAGGACCTAAGGCTCCTATGCGTCGGAGATGCATTCATCGCACGCCGAATCGGCGTTTACAGCGGCGAGCCCGAAGTGGCGCTTCTTT
>MEZF01000055.1:6707-7730 GCA_001774245.1 Candidatus Bathyarchaeota archaeon RBG_13_52_12 | reverse complement strand
GCCTACGGTCAGACGGATCCCATCGTGGCGGATGACCTTAAGGAGATAGGATTTGACATCTGCAGCTGCGCCAACAACCATGCGATGGACTATAGCGAAGGAGGGCTCCGTGCAACGCTACGGAACCTTGACAGGGTCGGCATCGCACACGCGGGCTCGGGAATGAACCTCGCTGAAGCACGGGAGCCGGCTTTCCTTGATACGCCTCAGGGCGTCGTAAGCCTCGTCTCTGCATGTACATGGGATCTTGGCGTTGCTAGCCATGCGCGCAAGAACCTGCCAGGGAGACCGGGGATCAACGGGCTCCGCTTCGACACAGTCTATCACCTGAAGCCCGAGCACTGGGACCAATTCAAGGGGATCATGAATTCCGTCGACCACGAGGCGGACATCCTGGTCAACGAGCCCACGTTCATAAGATTCCCCGATGTGAAGACTAAGTTCATGAAGGATGAGGAGACGAGAAGAGAGTACGTACCCCGGCAAGCGGACCTTGAGGAGAACCTCCGAGCCGTAAGGGACGCCTGCTCCCTCAGCGATTGGGCATTCTTCAGTCTTCACGACCACTTCACAGGTGTCCACGCACCAAAAGGGTACAGGAACCTAGAAATCCCGCCAGACGAAGTGAGGGCCTTCGCCCACCAGGTCATAGACGCTGGCGCTGACGCTTTCATCGGACATGGCCCCCACGTCATGAGAGGCGTCGAGATTTACAAGGGAAAACCCATATTCTACAGCCTCGGTAACTTCGTCTTCCAGAGCACCCTAACCAGGAGACAGCCTTCCGACCTGTTCGATCAATGGGGGCTTTCAGGGGAGCAGTCAACCGTGGAACTATACGAGAAGAGAGAAGCGCCTCCTGCGGTCTTCTTCAGTGACACCTCTTACTGGGAGAGCTTCGTCGCAGAGGTAGACTATACTAACGGCATGCTGAATGAGGTGCGTCTCGTCCCCATTGTTCTCGAATTCGACCCGGAGAAGCCCCTCTCAGAGCAGAGAACTACGGCGGGTGTCCCACGCCTC
>MEZF01000055.1:5787-6644 GCA_001774245.1 Candidatus Bathyarchaeota archaeon RBG_13_52_12 | reverse complement strand
TGCAGACGTTTGTGCCGGTTAACCCGCAGGCCTCCATGAACTCCTTTGTGTAGGCGCCCTTCATGATGCTATTTACCTTGAGTTCGCGGATGTCACCAGGTATCTGCTCTAACATGTCCTTCTGTAGCACCCAGGTCCTCATAGCGTCGAATAGGTCGTGGCTGGTTACGATTCCTTGAACCTCTCCCTTTTTGTCCCTTACTACGGCAATGTCTTTCTTCTCTTTACCCATCGCCTTGGCTACTTCTCCAAGTGTGTGGGTGGGAGAAACGAATAGGGGGGTCTTGTTCATGAATTTCTTGATGGTTTTATCTAGATCCAAGTCTGATCGTCCTCTTCTTCGCTTCCGGGGTTAAAAAACCTCTTTTCTCAGTCTATCCTTAGGAGTATCGATCCCATGGATAAGGATGTAAAAGCGAAGGTGATCGCGCAAAAGGGGCACTGCGATGCAGGGCACAGAATCGGTGACGAGGTCACGTTTGACTGGGATAAAAACGAGATCATTGGGTACATATGCTTACACGCCCTCTACTCGTTGCTTCCTAAGATCTACGCTCTCGCCCATGGCGCAGACGTCATGTATGCGAGAGATGAAGCGGGAAACAGAGTCGCCCGTCACGCCTGACCTGACGGTGCTAACCCAGTTATATTTGAGCTCAGCCGTGAGTAACAAGGACACCGTGCACAAGTGATGAATGCCCAAGACTTCGCGAAGCGGATCCGAGAGGATAAGCTGCTTCTGCCACCGCTCGCCGACTACACAGATTACCCCTACAGGAGAGTCATGGCGAGATTCAGGCCCCCATTCATAATCACTGAGATGATCAGCGCTCTTGCGGTGGTTCATGGCGGGGAGA
>MEZF01000055.1:2264-5776 GCA_001774245.1 Candidatus Bathyarchaeota archaeon RBG_13_52_12 | reverse complement strand
ATGCTCGCGAAGACTGATTTAGGATGCGAGGGCGTTCAGCTCGTCGGGGCAGACCCCAACATAATGGCCGAGGCCGCGCGGATCGTCGCGGAGCTGGGCTACGATTATGTGGACATCAATATGGGCTGTACGATAAAGAAGGTCGCCCGGCAGGGCGCCGGCATCTCACTTATGGGCGACGAGAAAAGGGCGAAACAGGTCGCCTCAGCGGTCGTTGAGTCTGTCGACATCCCCGTGACATGCAAGATGAGGCTTGGCGTCAGCAACAGCAAGCTTAACGCGGTCGCCTTATCTCGACAGCTCGAAGAAGCAGGTGTTGCGGCAGTTACCATCCACGGTAGGAGTGGAGAGAAGAAGTGGGGCATCCCTGTCAGCTTTAACGGGATTCGAGAGGTCGTCGAGGCACTCTCCATACCAGTGGTGGCGAATGGCGGCATCTTCACAGGAGCTGATGCGAGGGCGATGATCGAGAAGACGGCGGCAGCCGGCGTGATGCCCGGCAGAGGAATCATAGGAAACCCATGGATTGTACCCGAGATAATCGCCGCCCTATCCGGAGATGATTACGCTTCACCCACGATCAGCGAGAGAAAGCTGATCTGCCTCCTCCACATGAATTACATGTGTGAATATTACGGCGACATGAGCGCTGCGGTGAGGATGCGGAGGATACTACCCAAATACTTCTCAGGGTGCCAGAATCTCAGAGTCCTAAGACGGGACATCAACGGCACAACCACCCCCAACCAGGTCGTGCAATTGCTGGAAAGGATCAAGAACAACGGCTCCCACGGGATCTATGACGACTTTTCACCCTAATGATCTTGTGTCTGATGTGGTCGATCCTTGACCCATGCGAGTATGACAACTCCATCTATGAAGGCGAAGACAAGATTCATTAGTATCGGCACGTTGAAGCCGAAGTTGTCAAACAATATCCCTCCAATTATCGGTGCGGGGAGTCCGAGAAGCCCACGGAACGTCGAGAAGCTCCCAAGCGCCTGTGCCCTCTTCTTAGGATCAACGTTCGCGGCTATCCACGCTTGCTCCGCAGGCATCCAAAAAGCGTTCGCCAGCCCCATTATGAGATTCGCTATGACTACAACGACGAACTCTTTGGAGAATAACATCAAACCCAGCATTATGCAGGCCATGAATTGTGAGGTGGCCATGAATCTGCTATAGCCAAACCTGTCGGCGAGGCGCCCCAGGGGAACCTGCGCTATAGCCATGGTCAACGTCATAGCCGCTGTGTAGATGCCAATCATACCAGGCGTGTACCCGTAGCCCGCGTTGAGCATCCCGCTAAGGAGTCTTACCCCCATCCCGAAGGCGACGAGGTCGAGCCCCATTGCTACGTAGAAGCCTCTGAGCTCCTTAGGGGGGTTAAGGGCCATGACCGTTGATGTCAAGGTCTTCTCCCAATCTAACTTCGCTGGTGCCTCTCTACGCGTCTCTGGCAGCCTCAGCCAGACTAGAGCGAGGCTAGTGAAAGCAAACACCGTCGCCGCTGTGTATACGACTCCGTAGCCGAAGGCGTCGGCGATATAACCTGCCCCGAGGGTGCCTATCAAGCCAGCTCCGGTGTAGCAAGCGCCCATCACGCTGTAAACGAAGCCAAGCTGACTAGGCTCCGCCGACTCGGCTACGAGGGTACTCCACACCGAGACAAGGCTATTCGATACACCGAACAGAAGCATCGCCACGAAGAGGAAGTGCCAACTCCCCGCGTACAGTATAAGTAAAAGTGCCAGAACCACTACGACCTCCCTCAGCACTAGAAGCCGCTTCCGACCGAGGGCGTCACTGATTACCCCAAAAGCGGGCTCAAATAACAACTTGGTGAGGTCTGATAGGCTCTCAAGCGTCCCGACCTGCTGCATGTCGAGACCGAAGTTAAGCGCAAAGGGTTGCCAGACAACTGCCCTGATGTTATCACGGATACCGCGCAGAGCCGAAGCTGCTGAGAGCACGAATAGATTCCCCCAGCTCTGCACTCGATCCCTTATGCCCATGCGCATCACCCGTGAACATTTCGTTGAACTTCATTGGTACCCATCACCACTATTTAGAAGTAGCGAAAAATACCAGATTCAGCACATAGAAACGAAGTCTTACACGTTTGCTAAATCTGCTTTATTTGAGACTTAAACTAGAAAATAACTTGTTAAATGGACCTATTTAGGTGCGTGCTCAATCGTCTCATGATGTTAGGTAGCTAAATATCATGTGTTTACTCTACCCCAGCAGGGTTTAATCATCTTTGATCGAGGCTCAATTTAATGGCGTTTATTTTAAAAACTAACGTGGTAACAAGTATCCGTTCGGCAATGCCCCTAAACAAAGAACGAGCTAAGAAGATCATGGAGAAAGCCGGTGTAGACGCCATAGTAGCCACGTCACCATCCAACGTCTTCTATGTATCAGATTACTACAGCACAGGGATGCAGCTAGGTTGCAGGACGCAGGGATACGCGTTACTCCCACTCGACGCTGAACCGGCCCTAATGGCGCCGATAGCCGAAGCTGACCTTGTGGCGGAGAGCAGGTCGTGGATACGCGACGTGTACTGGTATGGCTGCCTCAAGATCAGTGTGTCAAAGAACACGAATGCCTCGGAGATAACTAAGCAGATCATCGAGTCGATGCATGCGGCGACGGAGCAGACACCCTGCGACTCACTCGTAATCGCTGTCACAAAGAGAGGACTGGCGAAGAAGACGATAGCCGTCGACAGCCTGGGGGTCAGCCCGATTCGCTGGGAGAACATAAGGAGAAACCTTCCCGACGCCAAGATAGTGGACGGCTCCTGCCTCCTAGAAGAGATAAGGGCGGTGAAAACATTCGAGGAGATCGAACTGATCAAGAAGGCAACGGAGATCACTGAGAAATCGATGGAGGACGCCCTCGAGATAGCGCAGCCGGATATAATGGAGCTTGACATGAGCCAGATGTTCAGTTACAGCGTGGCGGAGGACGGTGGCAGGGTGACCCTCGACCACATAGGTTTCGGTGAAAGGAGTGCTTATCCGAACCCGACTCCCACCACGCATCAGCTCGCGAAAGGTGACCTGATAAGGATGAGCCTCGGTGCGGCCTGGGGCCACTACCACGGGAATGTCACGCGCACTGCGGCCCTAGGTAAGGTCTCGGCGGAGGTGGAAAAGAGACTTAAAATAATAATTGACGCACAGGAGGCCGCATTCGACGCCGCGAAGCCGGGGGCTACATTCGGAGATGTCTATACTGTAATCCAAAAGGAACTGGAGAAGGGAGGATTACGGGAGTGCAGCATGAGCCTCGGCCACAGCGTAGGTGTGGACATGAACGAGCGCCCCTGGATAAGCCCCAGCGAAAAGACACACGTCGAGGAGGGGATGGTTATCAGCGTAGATGTGCCTTACCTTGACCTCGGTTGGGGTGGACTGGAGATGGAGGACTCCATCGTCGTGACTAAGAAGGGGTTACGACTCCTGACAAATACTGAGAGGACTCTCTACCTAATCTAGTTT
>MEZF01000055.1:1408-2153 GCA_001774245.1 Candidatus Bathyarchaeota archaeon RBG_13_52_12 | reverse complement strand
CCTCCTCAGGGCGGGGCTCCTCCGCGTGACTCGCCTTGTAGTCGAGCCAAGCCTGGTAGGCGCGCATGTAGACGCGGCCAAACATGGCGCTACTGACTGAGTCAATGAGTCCGCGGTTCATGAAGGCGGTGAAGACGCCATAGTTGCTGCTGAGCTTGTCGTCACTGAGCTCCTCGTCAATGACCTTCTCGATGATGCCGCGCAGAGCTGGCTCCATGGCGACTCAGTAGCCAACTCAGCTTTATATGCCTTTACGACTTCGCTTTTACCTTGAAGGGGTCAATCTCCCGTGAATCCCTTCAAGAAAGTCGCTCGTTTCATCCTCTAGGGCATCAATTTGGATAGGGTATAGGCGGATTGCTTTTAACATCGTGGCATCTTTAGCTTTTAGGGATGAATCTTGGACACCATCACGATAGGCATCATCGGGGTTCTGGTAGTCGTTATACTCGTTTTAATCGGTCTCTTCATAACTTCGTATAATCGTCTCTTCCGATTCCGGAACGCGGCGGACGCCGAACTCGGTCAGATCAGGGTCGCCATGAAGAAGCGGTTCGACATGATCGAGCAGCTACTCGGCGCTGTAAAGGGGTATACGAAGTTTGAGAGGGAGGTCTTCGAGAAGGTGGCGATGCTCCGCGCCCAGGTTATGAACGCTGGGCCGAGTAACCTCGCCGATATTCAAAGGGAGAGCGCAAACCTCTTCGGCAGCATCAGAGCGGTCGCTGAGGCTTACCCAGACCTG
>MEZF01000055.1:681-1388 GCA_001774245.1 Candidatus Bathyarchaeota archaeon RBG_13_52_12 | reverse complement strand
GAAGCTGATGGACGCCATCATAGGTCTCGAGGATGAGATAGGGCGCCAGAGGTATACCTACAACAACGTTGTGCAGGAATTCAACACGATGGTGGACACAATCCCGACGAACATCGTAGCCGGGGTGCTCGGTTTGAGTAAGCTCGAGTACCTCAAGTTTGGAGACGAAGTGGAAGTAGCTCCCAAGGTTTCGGGGATTGGCCCAGATGGGTGAGTCAAGACAGATCACTTTGCTAGTTGCTATCACTCTCGCACTAGCCGTCGTGAGCATAGCGGTATCCGCCTCGGTAACGGGAATAGGGTTGAGCGGATCAGCTGTAGTCTCTAAGTATGAGGCTCACCTCATGTCCGATGGGACCCTGACCGAGGACTACACATACACCTTCACGGTTCAGCAGTACAGAATGCTTTACAGGAGTTGGGAGGCGCCGGTGTCCCTGACTCCCCTTAGTACACCGTACATCCAGCCCATCACGATCAATAACCCGCCTGGCACCGTCAGCTACGTCAAGGATCATTTTGGTGACGTCACCATAGAGTCTCTGAATGGCGGGAGCAGCGTAGTAAAGAACACGATTGACAGCCTCGCGGAGTACAACGAGGTAGGCTGCTACTCCGCTTCTAGGTTCGCCCCGGGGAGCTATGATATAAGTTACACCTTCAAGCTTTTCCCCCCGATCGAGTACGACTCTAGCTATGATCACCTC
>MEZF01000055.1:177-653 GCA_001774245.1 Candidatus Bathyarchaeota archaeon RBG_13_52_12 | reverse complement strand
CGTACGTGGATGTGAAGGTCGTGATCGAGGACGCCGGCTACGTCGAGTCGGTCTACGCTCATCCGCCTAGCCTCAAGGTGAGCCGGTCAAGTAACCAGATAGTGATCACAGGCAGCGCAGCGGAGGATGAGCTACTGGAGGTTGAGTTACTCATGAAACCGGGGGCCCACAAAATTGCAGGGTTCAGATCCCTGGTACAGGACGTGAGGGGGAAAACGGAGAGCGCAAACTTCTGGTATAGCCTAGGGTACAACGCGGCGACGTGGCTCGGGTATGTGGGAAAGTTCGTTGTCGTCGGTGTGCCCTTCTTCCTGTTGTTCATCTACACGAGGTTCGGGCGCGAGGAGGAAGTGACCGTGCCCACCTATCTGAGCACGGTGCCGAACAAGGAGAGGAGACCGTGGCTGGTCAACCTCGTCTTCAGAAAGGAGGTCTTCGACTTCGACGAGGACGGGTTCTACGCGACGCTGCTTGAC
>MEZF01000055.1:0-169 GCA_001774245.1 Candidatus Bathyarchaeota archaeon RBG_13_52_12 | reverse complement strand
GAGGAAGAAGATTCGGCTGGAGCCGAGGGAGCAGGGGATGAAGATACACATACTCGATCCCACAGTCAACGACACCTACGAGGGGAAGGTCATGGCATTCCTCCAGAAGCTTGCCACGAATAGCGTTTTCGACACGGATACTCTGCGAGACCTGGCACACGATATAAAG
>MEZF01000054.1:19974-24715 GCA_001774245.1 Candidatus Bathyarchaeota archaeon RBG_13_52_12 | reverse complement strand
GCTGGACGACCGGCCCCCATCCGGAGAAGAGAGTTTGCAGGTGTTTAAAACCATTAGGCTTTGGTTTGACGATTTGTTTAACGTGAAATGCATCGAATACTGATCGACAAGACCCATCGTTAAGGGGAGTAGGAACACTTCGCCTATCCATTCTCGCTCAGGACAGCTGACATCTCCCTATGGAGGTTTTGGAGCCTTTTGATTGCGGGGTGGTCAAAACCCAAATCTTTGGCGAAGTTGTCGATTGTTGAGTCGATTCCAACCTCGTGAGATCCCTCTACCAGCTTGTCAGCGTAGCAGACGATCTTCTCCTCGAGGGTCTCGGGGACATAGTTCCCCTTTGGTAAGCCGTTTCTTCGCGCCTCTTCGAGTGTCAGGCCTGCGCCAACGTGGCGCTCTATTATGTGTGCGAGTTCCATGGGCATTCCTAGCCTCCTCGCTGTCTGTCCCCCAACCACACCGTGTTCTATCCCATGAGTCTGTCCCCTGCCGATGTCGTGGAGAAGGGCGCCTGATTCAATTAGTCTAAGGTCGACTCTGTACCCTTTAACCTTGAAGACGTTGGCGATCCGCATCGCCATTTTGGTGACGTTGATGCAGTGCTCTACGACGCCATTGCTGCATCCGTTTTTCTTTAGGAGCTGGATGCATTCGTCCCTAGTTGGAAGACTCAGGCCTCCAGCTCCCCCTTTATCTCTTCAATCTTTTTCTCGAGGAACTCGACTATCTCAACATTGTCGAGACGTTGGAGGGGTTCACCGCAGGTTGGGCACCTGAAGACCGTCTCCATGGCTACCTCGAAGGTTGTCTTGGGGCATGTCAGGTTTCCGCAGTGATAGAACTCGTGGAGCCTCTCGAACTCCAGCCTCGTCTCCAGCTTCTTCAAGATCTTCTGCTTCATCCCGTGAATGTATGCTTCGACGAGCTCTGGTTGGAGGCGCCACTGGAAGATGAACCAGCCCGTCTCCTTATCCCTGAACCTCTTCGATGTAACGAGGCTGTGGTTATAGAACTTGTAGAGTAGCTTCCTCACGTCGTTTATCTGGATGCTTGTCGCCGCGCTTATGTCCTCTACTGTGATGTCCTGTTTTTCCTTCAGGATCTTGATGACTTCGACGCCCTGCTCACCGCCGAGGACGTTGGCGATACTATACAAAGTGTCATCGCTTACAGTCATCAAGGGCAGAGATTCACCTACTTATACTCCTCTTCTATCAACTTAAATGTTAGACTCCCCTAGTCTTGGTTTTTAGCTTCTTTCCCTTGGCCTGGGGGAGGACTTTGAGGCGGGCTCCCGGGAACTCGAGTCCGAGTTCTTTGCCCTGGTAAAACTCGTGGAGGAAGATGGCGAGGGCGCTGACTTCTGAGTGGGGCTGGCTCGTCACTGCGACGTTCCAATCCGCCGTGTTATATACTTCGCCGGGCACCTTCGCCCCACCGACAATTACGAGCTTCGGTGACTCGTCGAGGCGTATCTCTTCGACGATTTCTTGGAAAGGGATGCCGTACATGGTGAGGTGAACGATCCTTCCCTCCCAGTTCTTCGTTACAGCTTTCCAGCTGTGAGCATAGTCGAGTGTAAAGTTGCCGCCCCAATAACTAGTGATCTTCCTGATCGATTCTTCGAGGGAGTTGTCCTGAGTACCAGTATAGTATCCCTTCTCGGAGCCAAAGGCGCGTGCCGCTAGGAGGAGGTGAGTGGAGACCCTCTTATCTCTAGACGGTCTATGGCCAAGTCTCAGGACCGCTACTCGTTGATCGAATTTCTCCATTCTGGCGCCCCAAAGAATGAACCACGCAACCGATAAAAGCGTTGAGTCCGCTGCACCATTTTTAAGCGGAGCATCGTATAGTGTCTGGAACACCTTTGGCTGAGCAAAATGAGCCAGTGGAGGCGCTCCCACTCATCTCCAAGAGGAGGATGCTGGGGATAGTCATCCCGCTGATTAACATGCCATTCTTCGTCTTCAACGCTTATCGAGTCGTCACATTATACTTATCCGGGGCTCCAAAGAACTCTGAGGAATTCGTGAGCAGTGCCATCGTCTTAGTCACCACTCTGGTGCTAGGGTTCATTCTCCCCTGGTGGGTCCCGGTATATACTAGCAAATATTTTCTCGAGGAGCGGGGCTTCAGAATCAGCAGGCTGTTCCGTAGGAACGTGCTCCTTCCGTACAGGGAGATACCCCGTGCAGAGGTCTACATCAGGGAGCCCGGCGAGGTCCCCCAGGACGCAATCAACTATACGAAGGATGCCGCGGAGAAGTTGAGGAAAACCGGCTTCAGCTTCGTCGACTATACAAACTCCGAGGCAAACATCGTCCTATTGATGTCGGGTAAGAAGATCTACATGATATCACCCGCTAAGCCCAAGTCCTTCCTGAAGAGCCTAAAGAAGAGGGCGCCAAAGCTCACCGCAAGGATCGTCGAGCTTAGCCCTCAAGGGAAGAACATACAGGAGCTCGCCTAGCTGTGACACACTTATCTGGAGACATGAGGAAGATACTCTCACAGACGGTAGTCAAGGAGCATCGAGACGACTACTCCATCGTTTACATCGACCCGGGGGAGGGTGAGAAGGCGCGCACAGTTCTCAGGAATCTCAAGCCGTACTCCTCCATTACCTACACAGTGGATGAGGTGTCCGTCGTGCTCCGATCTGCCGAGTGGGAGAGCCTCAAAGGGAATTTTGGAAATTATAAGGTAGAAGGCCCTTACAGGCTCTTTACTTTTGACATCGTATTAGATCTATCGATCGTCGGGTTCTTGTCCGTCGTTTCAACGGCGTTAGCGGAGTCCAGCGTCAGCGTATTCGCCGTTTCTACATACCTCAAGGACCATATACTCGTTAAGAAGCGGGACGCTGTTAAGGCGCTGAGTGTACTAAATGGACTTGTCTCTTCAGCCAAAACATGATGGCGTACTCTTTCTTTAGTAGCAACCTTAATAGTGGTAGATGCGTCGTTTTACCAACGTAATGTTAAACATCTCGACCTCGAAGGGTCTCAGCTTCGTCGCCATGATGGCGGCTCTGGGGAACGTCCTTTCATTCATCTCGATTCAGCTCTCACCGATTGTACCCTCAATCCCTCTGGGGCCCATCTCCTTCTCCCTCGCGTTGGACCTATCACACCTCGCGACATTCACCGCCTCTCTACTTGGTGGGCCAATTGTAGGTGGGCTTACGGGCTTAGTTGGTGGCTCCGTCGCCGCCTTCCAGTTTGGATTCTCCACAGGCAACTTAATCACCGGGTTCGCGTTGCCCCTGGGAAAGGCAATGACGGGAGTCGTCGCAGGGGTACTCTTCAAGCGACTCGGTTCGGGTCGACTGGAGACCCTAGCCGTAACAGTGATCAGCTACCTGCCCGAAGCTATCTTCACTGCCTTCCTCTTCGTCTACCTCTACCCAATAGTCTATGGCCTCCCTCCAGCCATAGCAACGGTGATCGCAGTACAGATAATCGTCAAGGCCTTCGTCGAAATGCTCCTCATCGGCGCGATCCTTGCATACATCGCTGGAAGTAAAAGCTTCAAAGCGTTCACACAGCCTCTAACAAAATAACTGTCATTAGACTTGAGTCAAAACTGTCTAGCAGTTAATGAAGGATCGTCCACCAAACCAGCTATCACAATACCCCCTTCATAATGAACTAAGCAGGTGTCCTCGTTAGGGCTTTGCTACCGCGCCTAGCACATACTTAATGAAGCCGTAAACCAGTTATTTCCTTATGGCGTCTACATCACAACTTAACCTATACATACAACTCATTCTCATTGTTGGATTAACTGTCGGGCTGCTCCTCTCAAAGAGGAAGAAACTGGTTCAACATGGGTGGCTGATGTTAATACTCACACTCCTCAACCTGGCCTCGATAATCGTGGTAATGGCGCCAGTCGCATATCAGCTTCTTACAAGGCTAACCCTTTCATCGTTCTCACTGATAACCATCTTACACGCCTCATTGGGGCTAATTGTGCTATACCTAAGCATAAGGCTCCTCACGATCTGGCGTTTCCAGAAGCCGGGCTCAACGTGCTATAGAATGAAGGACCAGATGCTGAAGCTCTATCTCTTCTGGGTGGCTGAAGTCATCCTCGGGATAGCTCTCTACTATCAGCTATACATTTGATGCCTTACCGCGTTCGGGGTCTGAACTCTTCCATGAATATGACGTGATCCTAAAAACACCCTCAGTTGCCTCACAAACTTATTAGACCTGCAAAGGCGGGATTCAAACAGCCACATATTTCCCATTTTCCATCTTGACACCCTTTGATAACTTTAAAGCATTGTACAATAATCGAGCACCATGAATAGGACTCGATTATCCTTGGAAATAGATGCGAGGATCAGCGGCTAGGTTTAAGTTGGTTAGCAGTGGCGGTAGCAGTGGCTGTGTGGCTGTTGCTTGCAGGCTCCGGCTGCACCTGCTGCCTCTGTTGAGCAGGTGGCTGCTCCTGTTGAAACGGTTAAGGCGGTTAGCACTGTTCCTATAGGCGAGATGTAAATCCAGGAAGGCTTCTACCGGACCGACCAGCCCTTCAACCGGGTCAAACACAACAACCACAGCCAGCCATTTAAACGCTCTTCCAGCCACAATCATCCAGGTCAACCATCGCAGCCACCACAGCCAGCTCTGTTCCTCTACCCAGACAAGATATTTTTATGGTTTCCCATCAGTTCCCCATCTCTTTTCCCATGTTTCATGTTGGGCATTGTCAATGAGATGAATACTAGTTT
>MEZF01000054.1:148-19959 GCA_001774245.1 Candidatus Bathyarchaeota archaeon RBG_13_52_12 | reverse complement strand
CCATATCCCATCGGGTTTCCAATAGGAAAAAACAAACTTACTTGATGAAGCAAAGAAACTCATGGACGAAGGCTGGCACATCCGAATGAAACGGTCAAAGAGAAAAAATACATCACCTTAAGAAAAGGGCAAAAAGAATGTAGTGTAGGTGCATATTCTGAAGAAATAATTAAGACTCTACGTCCAATAAAAAACAATAATACACAAAATAACCATATAAACTCTATACCGGAAGAGGATAATCAATCTAACACTGATGATAACTCTGTTAAAAATATTACCACTAAAGAACTTCTAGACCAGATTCAATTACTTAGAAATACGCATTGTTTCGACAATTGTGTATTTAAAAATGGCTGATGAATATTGTGACTATTGGAAACGGGCATATCCTCCGCTACATGATGATATGGTTGAGATTTTCTTCACGGATTGTTATAAAAAGATAAACATCAGTAACGTGGAAGCTTGGGTAGTAAAAGCACACGCATTCTACTGCCCAAATTGTCCAGCATATCTTGATAGAAAAATGATTTCTACCATAATGAAAAGCATAGGACTGGGCTGATATAATTGGCGTGCTCTGCGCATACCCGTGTGGGTCCCTAAAGAAAGATGCATCTAAACGGCTCATTCGGAAAAATGTTGAAAAACAGATCTTAAAACAGGGTTTTGGTGGCGCCGGGGATGGGATTCGAACCCATGGGCTCGCAAGGAGCACCAGTTTTCAAGACTGGCGCCGTAGTCCGCTTGGCTACCCCGGCCCTGCTACACATGTCTGAACGCGCTGTAAAACTTTATCGGAGTCCTAATTAGGTTTCGAGAAGCTCTCTATGCTGATCTGCTTACTCAGGCTGGTCACTCTGACACATACCCGCGGCTCATCACGGCGGATGTATCTCTTCTGCGCGTTCTTAGCCACGACGTAGCGGTCGTCTTCATATGCGACGCCGTTGAGGGCATCCAGGACGGCCTTTTCGAGGTTATCTAGGTCCGGCGTCGTTGGGACCCAGATGTCTTTACGCCTAGACTCTGGTCGGTCCATGTAGAAGATCATCGACACCTGAATCGGGCCGGATAAGGGTTGACTAAAGTGCTTAGAAGCCTCCTCCTTCACCAGCTTCTCCCAGGCCGCAACCTTCTTCGGGGTGAAGCTCCAGGTCCTCCCACCCTTCCGCACCGTTCTGGCACGGGCCTTCGGGACAGGGTCGCCCTTCACCTCGAAGTATACGTGCTGCATGCACAGTGCTATATCCAACGCTTAGATGAGGCTTATGCATAAGTTTCTTTGTTATGTTCGTACGCGTGAGCGAGAAAGCTGAGTCAGTACGTGACGTTATCGTCCTTGAAGCCTTAGATTACCCGAATTTTTGTTGATTTCATCTCTGTGTAAATTAACATAATTGCAGCTCGGGGTTGTGCCACATCTCCGGCACGCGATGTCGTAGGCGGAATTTAGAGTGCGACACTCTTTGCACGAGTAATGCTCAATCAGCTCCGCATACCACTTTTCATACCCCGCTTCCCTGATGCGGTCTTGGGACTTCCACAGTTCGATGCGATGAGGCATCTGAACCTGAAATGCCTTCAACTCCGCACAGGGGTATTCCCGGCATTCGCCGCAGAAGGCGACTCCCTTTTCAGCGGCGCATCTTCTCATTTTACAATGTTCTCTACAGTAAAATGCTAGTTTTTCTGATCGGCAGCCAAGGCATTTCAATTCTACTACTGGGCGGTGCAGGCGGTTAGCCATCATCTTTAGTCTTTCCGGATCTTCCTTGGTTCCAATGAAGAAGGTGCAAGCGGGACAAAACAGCCCGCAGACGGCGGCAAGTCTTTTGTCTGGAGCACAAATACCCATTTGTCCGTTATTCATCGTTTTTACCCACTTTTTTGATTTGTGGTTAAGCGCGCCATTTTCTAAACAGGTTAGCGAGCGAAAATGAGGCTTAACCCATGGCGAGAACTACTAGGAGGACGGAGACGAGTCCCGTGAGGTAGACGCCATCGAATGTCCCTGCGCCACCCATGCTCACTACGGGTGCGCCTAGGTCGCGGATCCGGTGGAGGTTGAGGAGGTCCGCCCCTATGAGGGTCCCCAGCGTGCCTCCTATGTAAGCGACTTGAGCTGGAGAGTGGATGGGGGAGATGTAATCGACGAGTAGTGTGGCAAGGACGGTCACAAGGGGTGGCACCATCGCTGGCGTAGCTATACCGAGCCCACTTATTACATTCGCTGATCTGTTCACTGCGACGGTGACGATGAGAAGAACCGTGGCGATGGCGAGGTATTCGTTGACCGGGTTACTTAGAGCGGGCATGAGAGGCATGCCGAGTAGGTAGCCGGAGACTACAACTGGCAGCACAGCGCCGCCGAGGTTTATCATAACGTGTGTCCGGGTTACACCCAAGCCAACACTGGGGATCTGCCAGGTTACCCAGAAGGCGCTTACCTCCCTAACCCTAACCATGGGAACCCTGCTTTCAAGCGTGGCAACTGGGATGTTCACGAAGCTGCCAAACAAGCTCACAATGAAGAAGCCACCAACCCACTGAACAGGTATACCTAGCGCTGAGACGAGTAGATCGCCGATCAGGAAGAAGATGAGTGGCACGAAAATGATTAACATTACGATAAGTAGAAGGAGGTAGACCATACTCACCGGACGGAAAACCGTCCTCCGCTCGTAACCCAAATTTATCAATGAACACAAATGATCATAGCCTGAATAGGGTTTCGGCGTTCCTAGTCGTCACCGCCTCGACCTCGGCTTGGGGGAGCCCTTTCAACTCGGATAGATGTCTCAAAGTCATTAGTACGTCTGAGGGTTCTGAGCTCCTGTTCAGGCTCTTTATCCAGACTGGGGAGTCCGTCTCTATTAGGATGCGTTCTAGTGGGGTTTCAACCATGGCGCCCCTTAACTCTGGGCTAACCTCGACTGCAGGTGTGCAGGATACATAGTAACCGGCGTCTAGGACCTCCTTAAGGACGTCGATGGGACCGCTGTACCAGTGAAAGACGCCTCTCCCTGGGCCGCATTTAATGGCGAGATTCACAGAGTCTCTCCATGCCCCCCTGCTGTGTATAGAAACGGGTAGATCGAGGGCCCTCGCGAGTTCGAGCTGCCTAACGTAGAACTCCATCTGCTTGTCCCTCTGCGCCTTATCCTTCCTGACCTGTTTGTGCCAGTAGTCTAGACCGATCTCCCCAACGGCGACGCAGCGTGCCTCATTGGTCTTGATGATATCGAGGGCAGCCTCTAAGTCTTGGTTGAAGAACTCTGTTGGGTGTATGCCGAGGGCTGCGTGTATGAAGCCACGGTGCTGGATGGCGAGTTTGAGCGTGGCTTCGATGGTTGGGATCGAGGCGCTGACGGCGACTACTCCCGATAATCCCGCTACTTTGGCCCTCGTAACCACGGAATCAAAGTTGGGGAGGTCAGCGAGGTGCGCGTGGGTGTCGATCGGTCCCATCGTCTTCGCCTACTCGCCTGAGGCCCACAGTATCATACGTCTCCAGAGCTCAGAGTAGCCTTCCCACTCTGCGAACTCTTTTGGGCACCAGTGAGGTCCGATGTCGCTCGTCCAGGCAACAGCTCTCCCTTTGTTGTGCTCGCCGATCACCAGCAGCGGGTCATCATTGACCATGGCGAGGACCTTTGCAACCTTCTTCGCCTTGACGCGGTTGTAGCCGAGTAGGTGGGGCCAAGTCGGCTGGAGACCCGATGTTATCTGGTGCCTCAGCTTTGAGGGGGTCGGCTGAACTCCTTCAGGGCACTCAACACGGTCGTCATAGGGTTCGATCTCTACGGGTAACGCTTCCTCGATCGGCGTTCCACGATATCTCGCCACGCCGTTTATCCCCTGATAACTCAGGTACCCACCGGCCATGATTAAGCCGCCCCCGCCGCGGACATATTCCTCAATTAGCCGTAGCCTATTCGGCGTCCTCTCACCGTTGAGCCAGGTTCGGGGGTGGAGGAGGAAGGTGTCGGCGCCGATGTCGCTTATTATGATAACGGAGTAGTCGCTTAGCCCATCAGCGGTAAGTGGGAAGCTCGCCTGAGCCTCGTGCCCCGGCATATGCACCCAGTTCTCCCACCCCTCCATTGCCTTTTTGAAGTAGGCGACACCGGTGTCGAAGCCGCCGCTTACAAAGTGGTCAAAGCCCTTGTAGTGGGTCGTGACAGCAACCCAAGACTCGCCGACTAGAAGCACCTTTCCCTTCACGCATTTCACCTGACGAGAATTGTTCACCGGGGGGATAAAAACTGAGGCTTTGTTTAGCGGAGATCAATAAAAGATTTGGAAGAGGAACTAGTCCCTGATGCCCTCTAGGACGCTTATGGCGTTCCAGATACGGGTCCTGCTGTACATTGGCATGTTAGGGTCCTGGCTTATATCCTCAAGAAGCGAGATGGCGTTTGCCGCCCTCGCCGCTATGCTGATGCTCTGGTCCAGAAGCATGTCCGACGCCTGCTTCGCGGCCCTTCGGATGTTCCTTGGGGTCGTGTTATCATCAGCGATCATGTTCAGGACGCTCTGAGCCTGCTGCAGCTTCTTCCCATACTCTTCTTTACTAGACACAATCAACACCTCTGGGCGCACACGCAAGGCGCCTTGAATTGGCTCAATAGAGATGAAGAGGGGTTAAAAAACCTTCCACTTAATCTACCTGTCATTAGCCGCAAGGTAGTCGGGAAGATCAGCGACGCTCGGGAGGATAAGTTCAGGCTTGTTGATCTCCCAGGCTCTCTCGGGGGGGAGGCCGGTCGCCACGCCGATGA
The DNA here is from genome assembly GCA_001774245.1 of Candidatus Bathyarchaeota archaeon RBG_13_52_12. Classification (GTDB taxonomy): domain Archaea; phylum Thermoproteota; class Bathyarchaeia; order TCS64; family TCS64; genus UBA8941. The sequence continues at coordinate 15,172 of MEZF01000054.1, read as the reverse complement.
AGTGACACTTCGCATTAAGCGCACACGTCGCATCGATGTGGTGGTCCCCCACGAGAAAGACCTCCTCGAGGCTGAGCTTCATTAGTTTAGCGGCGTGAATCATCGCCTCTGCGTAGGGTTTTGGCTGAGGCGTCTCGCCCCGGCCTAGGATTAACTCAAAGTCACCGATCATACCCGTCTTCTCAAGCGCCTTCACCGCGTAATTGTGGTGGCTGCGAGTCAAAATCGCTAGCTTATAGCCCTTCATCCTCAGCTTGTAGATGGCATCTTTTACACCATTAATAGCTGTCAGGGTCTCGACGGCCTCTAGCTCCACCTGGTCCATGAGGCGTGTCATCTCGTCGCGGAGCCACTGGCGATCCTTCTCCGGCTTTCCCTGCTCCGCCCAGTATTTCTCTGCGTGTTCAAGGATCACAACCGTTGTCATCTTCGGCGTCAGGACCCCTACAGGCGCACCGTGCTCCTCGAGGACCCTGATCATCTTCTTCTTCATCTTCACGAAGTCCACATCCGAGTGAACGAGTGTGGCGTCGAGGTCGAAGACTATCCCCTTGTACCTGCCCAAGCCGATCCCCGAACCATACGGATAACCCAACTTAAATTTACCGTATCGAAGGCGAACATTTTTCAAATTCTATGTCGTCATCTCCTTAGGCTTGCGCGTGATTATCATCGGATTCGACATAGGATTTCACTGGGGATAACTAAATGATGGTGAAGTGTTCAGAGTGTAAATGGTCACAGGAAATAAAACCTGAGACTCGACTCTCCCTCTCCCATGAAAACAAGGAGATCCTGAATCGTTTGCTCAGGTCAGGATATGACATTGATGAGTTCCTATACTGCACTCACGAAGGTTACCTAGTCTCGAACGTAGGGAAGACCGATTGTGAGAACTGGGAGAAATAACTCCCTGATACCTAAAATTTTGCCTCTCCCTGTTCTAAGGTACATTGAGAATCATATGTCTGTGGAACCGAGGATAAGGTCATGGAAAAGTAAATGGGCGCACGTATCCTTTGATTCACCTATATAGATTCTAATTTATAGATGAAGATCTCCTCGATTCTCGTTTCGAAGAAACGAGCCAGCTTGAAAGCGAGCTCTAACGAGGGATCATACTTATCATTTTCAATCGCGTGAATCGTCTGACGGGTGACGCTCAGCTTACGTGCAAGGTCCTCCTGCGTGATGTCCTTCATCGCCCTCAAAACCCTGAGCTTATTCTCCAAAGCCTTCAGCCACCCAGCCGCCCGGCATAATAGTATCTAAGCAGGGCGTTCATGCCTAGCACGACGTTGGCTAATATTGCTAAAACATAACCCGTCTGCTCGAAGTCACCAAAACCCTGCCTTCCCAGAAAAACCATCGACAGACCACCCACAGCCAACCCAACAGTAGTAAGAGCAAGCGTCGCTGAAGCTGCCTTATTCTGGATCAGTGTCGATCGCTCGTCATAAGTCACTTCGGCTACGCTCCTCCTCGAAATTAGCAAGGCAACCATGCCCACGGTAACGCCAGCAACGGCGATGAAGATACTATTCTGCACGACTGCATATGCGACGACTACACCGGTCAAGGCCGCTATCGCGGATCTCATTCTCCTATATGTTTCAAGTTCCATACATCATCATGTAAATCATACCACACAATATGTAATATAAACTTTACTATTTGTAAACTATACTGGACGTAACGTGTTGCCAATCACTCGTCGCACGCATGATTTCAGGCGAACTCATAGAGGTCACTGCGCCCCCAACTTCCCCTCCCACATGTCCTCAAGGAGTTTCATAGCGAGTTCCCTATTCATCTCCCGGACAGCGTAGCTGAACATGACTTTAATCCACGGGATGGTCACCGCCTGCTCCGCGAGTCTGGGCAACTCCTCTCTCTTGACCCCCACCTCTCTAAGAGTGGTGGGTAATCCTACGTCTTCGATGATTCTCTTCACAGCGTGTACAGCTTTATAGGCCGCCTCCCTAACCGGAAGCCCCAGGACGTCTTCTCCCATCGCCTCAGCGATTAAGGCAAGCCGGTCTGCGGAGACGACTACGTTGAACTCCATCGCGTAGGGTAAGGCGATGCCGCAGGCTATCCCGTGTGGGATCTTGTATATTGAGCCGATGAGGTGGCCGAAGCCGTGGGCCTCTATATCCCCCGCATTCATCTCTGAAAACGCCTCGGTCAGAGTCGCGAGAGCCATATTGTATCGAGCTTCGATATTGTTCCCCTGATACACCGCTGTCCTGAGGTTTGATGAAATGAGTCTGATCGATTGAAGCGCCAAGGCTAGGGTGATTGGGTTCGTGAACCTCGTGAGTGACGATTCTATGGCGTGGGCTAGAGCGTCTATCCCCGAGGAGGCGGTGAGTCTCGGTGGCATACTTGTGGACATGACGGGGTCGACAATCGCCAGCATTGGCATCACATAGGGGTGCTCGAAGACTGCTTTGATGCCTGTGCGGTCCTTGATTACGGCATCCCACGTGATCTCAGCTCCAGTGCCCGCGGTCGTCGGTACGGTTATGCAGGGCAGTGGTCGGCTAGTGAACGCCTTCTTCCCGCCGGCGAAGTAATCCTCTGGGGGGCCCTCATTTCTCGCGAGGACCGCTGCGGATTTAGCTGCGTCCATGCAACTCCCTCCGCCAACGCCGATGAGGAGGTCGAATCCGCCTTGAGCTATGCGTACCAGCAACTTCTCAACGCAGGGCAGAGAAGGCTCAGTCTCAACCTGATCCCAAACCTCCGTCTTGATCCCCTCACTAAGCAGCGACTCCTGAACCTTACCTGCGACGCCCGCCTTCAACACGCCAAGGTCTGTGACTATTAGCACATTCTGTGCCTTCATCATCTTAGCCTCTGCGCCGATCTTTTCCACGACGCCTAAGCCGAAGAGGACGCGGCTCGGCATGTGAAGCTCAAACGGCTTTAATGGTTCAATGAATCCCGACAGTTCAACCACTACATTAACATTTTGTTCTTCCAATATCTGCTTTTCTTTCAGCAAGTGAGCTGAATTCTAAGCGTCTCATTCTTAACAGCGTGCGACGCGCAATCTGGAGTCGGCGATAGCCGAGGAGTACGAAGACAGGGAATGGGCATGAGAAAAGCAGTCTAGGAAGACTGTTTCTTCCTCTTTCTGAATGTGAGGTTTGTGAACCTTGACGTGATGATCCTCTCGGTGGAGAATATCTTCGCCGCCGCCCAGAGCACCACTACTGTGAAGACGCTGATGTATCCGATGCTCCTCACAATTATCCAGTAGTTCCCGAGAAGAGCTGCCTTCGTCGCGAGCATTGTATGTGTGTAGGGTATCGCCAGTAGTACCCACTGGATGGTCTGCGGGAGCATCTCGATGTCACTAAACATCAAGATCATCGCTGGGATTATCAGGGGCACTATAAGTACTCCCGTGAGGCTCTGCGCGCTTCTAACGCTGTCCGTGAAGACGGCTAAGCTGATCGCTAGCGCAAGCGCAGAGACGAGGGTGACGAACATCACGAGCCCGAGTAGCGCGTAGCCCATTGGCTGAATGCCAATACCAGCGCCCGACATGTCTACGCTGGTCACCTGTGGAGCAAAGCTGAACGCTGAGCTTGTGTAGTAGCTGAAGCCTATCATGTAGCTTATTGATCCAGCGATGGCGATTACGACGGAGCCGGTCAATTTCCCCGCGAGGATCGTTAGTCTCCCCACAGGCAGTGTCATGAGGGTTTCAAGCGTTTTCTGCTCCTTCTCCAAGGCGATGCTTGTCGCGGCCATCTGTATCGCGAAGATTACCATCATCATCACCATGATTGGCAGCATGATGCTCTGGCTCACGATTAGACTAGTGATCTGGCTCGGGGAGACCTCGATGACGTTCCCCTTGATTATCGATGCGAAGCTCAACCTGATGGGATCATGTATCGCGACGGGGCTACCTGTTTGCTCGGAGTCAGTCAGAAGACTCTTGATCAACGAGAGTGAATAGTAGTAATTGTAGACATTCACAAGGCTTCCAGCGACCTCTGAGCTTGACGCTTCAGCTAAGTTGAGGTTTTTAAGATTACCATAGATCTTGACATTTCCTTTCAGCCCTTCTGTAATGTTCTGGGAGTACCCGTTTGGGATGTAAACCAGTGCAACCGAGTCTGAGTCCTTGAACTTGATGAGTGCGTCTTGGAGGCTTGATGCCTCAATTGTCAGCACAGTATTGTTTGTTTTAATATACTGCACGAGGATGTTCGCTATCGTTCCAGCGTCATCGCTGTAGATTGAGAACTTCGCCCCCTTAATGCTCGTCTCTACGGCCTGTTGGCTGATCTGTATCCCCTGTCCCATCAGGGGGTAGAGGAGAAGTGGGAGGAGAACTACTCCGAAGAGTATTTTCGGGTCCCTTACCAGCTCCTTTATCTCCTTATACACGATACTCGTGAAACTACCCAAGCTGGGTCGCCTCCATGAATGCCTGCTCTAGGTTCACAGCATTATACCTAGTCTTAATCTGGGTAGGCGTCCCCTCGGCGATTATTACGCCCTCATTGATGAGGGCTACCCTATCGCAAAGGTACTCTACCTCAAGCATATTGTGGCTAGATACGAGCATTGTGACTCCCATTCTCTTAGCGTAGTCTTTGATCATTCCACGAACATGGTACGCCTGTATCACGTCTAGCCCTGATGTGGGCTCATCGAGGATAGTGAGCTTCGGTTTAATCATCAGTGCTCTGGCGATGAGAAGCCTCCTCTTCATCCCTCTACTGTAGTCATTGACCCTGTCCCTTAGGCGATCCCCGAGGCCGCTGATGTCTCTTCCAGCTTGAACCATCTCCTCGAGGGCTGTCTTCTCGTGAGCGTAGAAACCCGCCATGAACCTGAGGTACTCCTCCCCATTCAGGTATTGGTAGGCTCCAGCGTCCTCTGGGAGGTAGCTCAGAATTACCCTGACCGCATTTGCGTCCTTAACTACATCGTGCCCAAAGACTTCAGCCTGCCCCGAGGTTGGCCTTATTAGCGTGCCGAGTATTCTGAGCGTGGTGGTTTTTCCTGCGCCGTTTGGTCCAATGAGGCCGAATATTTCGGCCTCATCGACCTCGAAGTTCACTCCCTTGAGAGCTTCGAAGCCTCCAAAGCTCTTTCGTAGATCTTGTATTTTTACAGCGAGCCCCATTTGCCTTCCTCTTCTGCCTCAGTTTTATCTATAATGATTTAAGGCTTCGTAGAAAACCCCTGGTTTGAAACTATACGTGAAGTCTTTAGCCACGCGTGCTTAGGCGTTGGTATGACGGAGTATTCTGCCCGCCCTCTCCCCCGTGTGTTTACCGCTTTTCACACTCACTTTGCCATTGACTATGACGTACTCGATTCCTTTTGCGTACTGAATCGGGTTCTCGAATGTGGCTGTGTCCTCGATCTTCTCGGGATCAAAGATTGTGATGTCGGCGGCAAGGCCGGGGCGGAGCACACCCCTGTCCATTAGACCGTGAGTTTGGGCCGTGAAGCTGGTCATCTTCCTTATCGCCTCCTCCAATCGGAGGACACCTTCCCTTACATAGTGGCCCGCCACCCGGGGGAAGCTGCCGAAGGCTCGTGGGTGGGGTTTGCCGAGAACGATGCCATCGGTGCAAACCATCCCAAGGGGGCTCCTCATGATCATCCGCACATCGTTCTCATCCATAGTGAAAGTGGCCATCGTTGCCGAGTTCTCCTCCTCCAACACTATGTCTAGGACTGTTTCAGCTGGTTTCTTCCCAAGTTCTTTCGCGATCTCAGAGATGTATCGACCCTCGAACCGTTTATTCTGGTTCGTACGTATATTCGTGATTAGTATCCTGTTCCACTCGTTTGAGCTTCCCTCGTCACCCTCGTGGTTGAGATACGAGGCGAGCTTCTTCCTTGTTTCGCCGTCTCTCAGCCTTGTGAGGAGAATGTCTAGGCCACCCTCGTGAGCCCACGGGGGAAGGAGACTGCCGAGGAACGTGCTCCCGGCTGTATAGGGGTACTGGTCGAAGGTCACGTCGACTCCATTCTTCCTCGCCTCCTCCACCTTGGCTAAGGCCTGAGGGGCACGCCCCCAATTCGCCCTCCCGTTCGACTTAAAGTGGCTGATATGGACTGAGACGCGTGAGTCTCGCCCAACTGAGACGACCTCGTCGATGGAGTCGAGCAGCTTGTTCCCTTCGTTCCTCATATGGACGACGAAGATGCTGCGATGCGCTGCGACCACCTTACAGAGCTCAGTGAGTTCTTTAGAGTCAGCGTATACGCAGGGTGGATAGATGAGCCCCGTGCTGAAGCCTATGCCTCCCTCAGTTAGTGACTCGTCTAGGAGTCTTTTCATCTTTGAAAGCTCCGCAGCTGTGGGTTTCCGGTCATCCATTCCCATAACGGCGAGGCGGATGTTGCCGTGACCGACGAGCGATGCGACGTTAACGGAGGGACGCGCTGCCTCGAGTCGTTTGAGGTAGTCTCCGAAGCTTCTCCACTCCCAACCTAAGTCGGGGTTCCCGTTGAGTCCAGAGAGGTAGCGGCGCCACATATCCACATTGTCATCGGTGAGGGGTGCCTCGCCGAGACCGTCCTGTCCCACAATCTCTGTGGTGATCCCCTGCATTATCTTGATTAGTGATTCGGGCTCGGAGATGAGTACAAGATCACTGTGGCTGTGTGCGTCGATGAATCCAGGGGTAACAATTAGCCCAGAAACGTCGAGTGTCTCATGCGCGTTCTTTTTCACTTTCCCGACTGCGTAGATGGTTCCTTTCTTTATGGCGACGTCGCCGGGGTACCATGAGTTCCCTGAACCATCAATTATCTTGCCCCCCTTGATTATGAGGTCATACATCTGATACTCCTCCTTCTTCGACGTTTAAACAGTTTAGGGAGTGCTTGTTTTAACAGGCGTGGCGCGCGAGCTGATACGAGGTGAGGTCGTGATGGAGGAAGGCGCTGTCTACGCCAGGGAAGGGACGGGACGTTTCATAACCCGCCTCGACTAGCCTTTCTTTGGTTTACGCTTTAACTCTGTACCACAGATGGGGCAAATGTTGTCTTCCTGTGGTGAGTCGAAGCCCCTCCTGCAGCCTGGACAGTAGATTGACCAGTCGAGTACTCTTTTTATGCCCCTGGTAGCTTGGGAGGCGAAGTGGAGCCCGAGCCGTGAGGCCATGTTCTGCACCGAGTAGTCATCGGAAATTATTGTTGGCGCTTCGCCACTCGATTTTAGCTGGAGTCCGAGGGCAAGGAGCTGCTTGTCTGTTGTGGACAGCTTATGCGCTTCCCCGGTTGACTTGGTTTTGTACTCGATCTCCTTGACCCAAATTGTATCCGGCCGAGTCTCCTTTAGCTTGCCCGATGCTTTGGCTCCCTCGTACCTCATAATGCAAAGTTCCTCTCTGATCTCTCCCAGTACCTCGGGGACCGTGTAGTAGTCTTCGTCTGAACTGAGATTATAGCCTTGTATGAAGGCGGATGTATCGAGCAAGACTCTTCTCAGCGCGGACACCTCACTGCGACTGTATGTGAGTGAGCCTACTCCTTAATCGCTCGTAGAATGGTTTGAACCTGATGAATCGGGTTTTGTGAGTTGAGGTATCGACCTCGACTGTAGAGAGAGGCTTGAGGCCGGTGTAGACCTTCCCGTCGATGATGGCGAGGGCGTCTGCCCTCGGCTTCCTAAGCTCCAATCTCACCTTCGACTCTACCGGGAGTGTTATGCTTCGGAAGTAGCTGTAGGGGTTGATTGCTGTGAGTATCATTGCGTCGACGCCAGGAGCTAGTATGGAGCCACCTGCCGATAGGTTGTAAGCTGTCGACCCTGTCGGGGTGGCAACTAATATGCCGTCTGCCTGTATCTCAGCGAGCTGTTCCCCGTCGACTAGTAGTTTACAGAGTATCATCTTCGAGGGGAGACTGGATGAAACGAGGACCTCGTTGAGGGCATCTGGGAAGTCTTCATCCATCTCAAGGCAGCGGCTTCTGAGCTTAAGGCAGCTCTCGAGCTCGTACTCGCCTTTAACGGCCTTGTCGATGGCTGGCTCTACCTCATCTTTATGGACCTCGCAGAGGAAGCCCCTCCGTCCCATGTTGACTCCGAGAAGTGGGGTGTCGGGCACTTTAAGACCCATAGCCGTGCGCAGGATAGTGCCATCGCCGCCCACTGCGACGACAAAATCGGCCTCTATCTCTGTAAGGTCGACAGTCATAGAGTTCATTTCGAGTGCCATGGATGTCTCCGTCTCGACGAGCACCTCGACGCTTCTCTTCTCGAGGGCTTTTATGACCCTCTTAGTCACCGGGAAGACAGCATCAATGTCGGTTCTCGAGACGACGCCGACCCTCATGGTAATTCAACTGAGAAGACTCAAAGCGGTGATTTAAAGACTCACCGGCGGGTCCAGCCATGTTCTCCGAGGAGGGGGACGTAGACCACTTGCATAAGCGTCCGCCGTGTCAGCTCTCCATTGCGCGCGCGCTCGAGGAGGACGAGATCCTGGCCGAAGAAGGTTGACTCCCCTATTGGGGCGATCATCCTCCCTTGGGGGCTAAGCTGCTGAACGAGGGGCGGGGGAAAGTCGGGACTTGCTGCTGTGATGCTAATTGCGTCATATGGGGCGTCATCGGGGTACCCGAGGGTGCCGTCTCCGAGGATCAGCTTCACGTCACTATAGCCTGTCCGCTTAAGATTATCGAGGGCGAACTCATACGTCGCCTCGTTGATCTCGATGGCAACCACGAGTCCCTTGTCACCAACAAGTTCTCGTGCGAGGGCAGCACCGTAGCCCGAACCAGCACCTACCTCTAGGAATTTCTCACCCTCCTTGAGCTTTAGGGGTTCGTATGTGACGGGGTACATGTATGGAGCAGAGATGGTCTGGCGCCCGTCACCAGGAATGGGGCTGGGGGAGTCGAGGTAAGCATATTCTAGGAGCCTCTGAGTCATGAATTCTTCCCGAGGGACTCTAAGCATGGCCTCCTCTACTCTTTTGGTTTTAATGTAACCCGCTGCCTTGTAGCGGGTTACCATAGCCCTCCGCTGAGGAGTGAAGTCCTCCATCTGCCTCATGAATGAGTAAGGAAAGGGATAGATAAAAGGGGTTAAGCCTATACGATGACGCCAGCTGCACGGAGCTCGTCGAGTTTTTCCTGTTTAAATCCGAGTAGGCTCTTGAGGACCTCGTCGTTGTGTTCGCCCAGGATTGGCGCGGGCGTCTTGATGGTTGCGGGTGTCTTGCTGTACTTGACGGGGTGCTGTGGGACCTTGAACTTTCCCGCTAACTTGTGGTCGAGAGTAACGATGGTGTTCCTTGCTTTCACTTGGGGGTCCTCGAGCATGTCGGGAATGTGGTGTATAGGTGCACAGGGAACGGCGTTTGCCGCAAGCGAGGTAATAACGTCAGCCTCTGTCCGGCTCTTCACCCATTCCTTGAAGATATCACTTATATCCTCAATTTCTTCAGCACCTATTGTCCTCTTGACCCTATCCTCCATGTCCTGGTCTGCGGCGACGTAGATGTGTTTGTCATCCTTGGTTTTGAATATACCCCAGGCGCCGATGTCTTTTCTCTTCTGTCTTGTCACCCAAGGGAGGTCACCGCTGAGCGAGTAGCTCGTAACGCTGACGCCGCACTGGGCGATCATCACGTCGAGCTGAGAGACGTCGATTAGCTGGCCCTCGCCAGTTTTGTCCCTGTGTCTTAGGGCGCCGAGGATGGCGATAGTTGCAAAGAGGGCGGGGTCGAGGTCTCCATGCCACTCTGCGGGAACCACTGGTGGGCCTTTTGGGTCGATGTTGTCGCCTGAGAGTCGCAGCCAACTGCTTTGGCTTTCAGCTATAGGTGCAAAGCTCGGACGGTTCCTGTAAGGACCATCGAGGCCGAAGCCGCTGAGACACGCATAGATTATGTCTGGTTTCACGGCCTTTATTTGTTCGTAGCCAAGGCCGAGTTTGTCCATGGTTCCCCGCTTGAAGTTTTCGACGATCACGTCGCTCTTCTTCGCCAACTCCTTGACGATCTCGAGAGCCTTGGGATCCTTGAGGTTGAAGGCGAGACCCTTCTTGTTCCTGTTGAGGTAGTGGAAGCTGCTGCTCGCACCTCCGAAGAGGTTTGTACCGAGCCTGTTGATTTCCCCCCACGGGGGCTCAACCTTTAGGACTTCTGCTCCCATGTCCGCGAGGATCATGGTCGAGTATGGGCCAAAGTAGACGTGGCCGAAGTCGAGGATGCGTACGCCGTCGAGCATACCCTTACCCATAGTATTCACCGAATCCTGTGAAAGAAACGGGCATGGCGGATAAAGTTTATGCGATCTCCCCCATGAGGATACCGCGTGGTGAGATGGTAGGACGCCTCCTCAATCGGCTAATGGGTTTTTTACGGAGTTACAAGGATAACTTCGAGAGAGGGAGGAGGAGGTACGGCGTCTGGTGGCTCGTATTCACCGGAGCACTTCTTTTAGTAGTGATAATTCTCGTCACATTCGCCACTATGCTTTATTTCATAATCTTGCCCAGCCTGCATGGCACCTAGGGTTTTGTCTCCCAGAGCTTATCACCGACATAGTGTAGATTGTTGATGACCTTCCCTTTCTTCTCCGTCAAAATAGATGTTGATGACTTTAGTGCCTTCCCTATCGCGAGGGCTTTACCGTGCTTCACGTCGCGTATGACCACGAGGGCGCCCTCCTCAAAGGGCGTCTTTATCTCCGTGATGCCGGGGGCCATCACATCTGCTCCCTTGCAGACGAAGGGGATGGCCCCCATATCGACGATGACCACGGGTAGAAAGTCTACACACTTGCATCTCAGCGTAGGGTAGAAGTCACCCTCTAGTCTGAACAGCGTAATCTCGTCGTCAAGGAGGATGACAGTGGAACCGTCCTCAGTCTCGGCCTCCTCAACCTTTGAGAAAGATTGGCCAGCTAAATATTCAGAAGCAACTTCGAGAATGCTTCTCGCGTCTTTACGCCTAAGGGTGTGCCTCTTCCTCACCTTAAGCCTGGAATCACTCATCGAATCAAAATATGATACGGAGGTTAAGAAGCCTACGCGAGGGTGTAAGTGTCGAGATTCTCGGGCGCAATCCCGTAGATACCCCTCTGCTTCGCAACGACGCGTGAGAGATTCTCGCATTTGGACTCCTCGCCATGTATGACGAAAACTCGCTTCGGCTGAGGGTGAAGACGGCGGACATAGTTTACAAGCTGGCGCCAGTCGCTATGACCACTGAAACCCTCAATCGTGTAGTTCTTCATGGCAACGTTTATGATCTCCATCTTACCGTTCTGCCCATACATCTGGGCGGAGCCCATCCCTGACTGGATGCGTTGCCCCATCGTGCCCGCAACTTGGTAGCTGACGAAGCAGAGAGCGTTGTTCTCGTCGGGAGCGAGGCGTTTGAAGTAGTCGATGACTGGGCCACCCTCCATCATACCCGCTGTCGCCATGATTATCGCGGGGCCACCCGCCACGATCTCGTCTCTCTTATCCTGCTGCTTCACAACCGTGAAGTAGTCGCTCTCGAATGGGTTAATGCCGTCGCGTAGTATCTGATCCCTAATATCGTTACTTAGATACTGCGGGTAGGCGGTGTGTATACCTGTAACCTCACTGATCATCCCCTCAATGTACACGGGGGCCTCCGTCATCTTCCCCTCCTTCATGTACTTGTTGATCACCATCATGATCTCCTGGGCGCGCCCGACAGCGGGTACTGGGATCAGAAGTTTTCCCTTCTGCAGTGTTCTATTAGCAATCTCTACGAAGTTCGCCTCCGTTTCTTCTCGGTCGGGTGTAGAATTGTCGGGGCCACCGTAGGTACTCTCCATGATTAGGGTTTCAACCCTTGGGAACTGAATGGATGCGGGTTGAAGCAGTTGTGTCGGGCCGTATTTGAAGTCGCCAGTGTAGACAACGTTGTGGAGTCCCTTACCAATGTGGAGGTGCGCCTGCGCAGAGCCCAGTATGTGGCCAGCGTTGTGTAGTGTAAGCCGTATGTCGGGGCTTATGTCGGTGACCTCACCGTATCCTAGGGGAATCGTCCTCATTATGACCTCCCTGACCTCCTCGTTGCTGTAGGGGATGACGCGTCCCTCTTTTCCCGTCACGTCGAGGTAGTCGCTTTGGAGAAGCACCATGAGGCTTGCAGTGGGCTCCGAGCAATAGATTGGACCCTCATAACCATACTTGTAGAGGTATGGCAGGAACCCGCAGTGGTCGAGGTGGGCGTGGGTGATGATGACGGCGTCGAGTTTGCTGAGGTCGAACTCCTCAGTGTCTATACGGGGGTAAGCACCTATCGGGTTTGATGTGCCCGGGTTTATGCCGCAGTCCATTAGGATGCAGCTCTCCCTCGTCCTGATCAGGATGGCAGACCTGCCGACCTGTCTCGCGGCGCCGAGGAATGTTACCCTAACATCACCGCATTGCTGGTACATGGGGCGGAAGATCGCCTCCCCAGTCTCGCGGAGAAACCTCTCCCTTTCCTTACTCTTACCATAGATGTAGCCCCGAACCATCTTGATAGTCATGCTTGGTATTGGAGGAGACCGAACGACGTTTGGGCTCCAACGGGTCTTCTTGACTATTTCGAGGAGATTTTGTCCATTCTTCCCGATGGCGATCCCTGGCTTTTCCACCTCAAGGGTGACCTCTCCGAGACTCGGGTCGAAGTTACTTTGGACGAGCCCTGCGTCAGCTAGGATCTCCCTCACTATCCTCTCCGCCTCCAACTCGTTAGCCCGAACGGAGGGATCACTTCGAATGACTATGCGCTTCTTGATTATGCCTGCGATCTCACCAACTATGTGGCTCTGCTCAACAAGAGTCTCAGGCTTTTGTGTGTAGATGGCGAGTCTGGGACCCTCGAACTCTATCCGTGTGATACCGACATCAGTGGGTATCTTCTCGAGGATCGTTTTCCTAATCTCTTCGTAGCTTAATCCTTGGGGCTTCTGCATCCATGTATCCAACTTAGGCCTTCAATAACGCTTCCTTCTCAGCGGGTGACAGTTCCCTGAAGCCCTTCTTGTCGATTATGGCTATGTCGAATCCGTCTCCGCTATAGGTGTCCCTTTTCATGGCGGAGTCGATGGCTTTGGCGACGATAGGCAGCATCTCCTTGACGGGTTTCTCCTCCTTATACATGGCCTCGAGGACACCGTAGGCGAATGGGCTGCCGGAGCCGGTTGAGATCATTTTGTCCTCTAAAAGGCTGCCAAAGGGATCGAGGTTGAATATGTGAGGGCCGGCCTCGTCAAATCCTCCGACGATCGCCTGCATCGGGAGAGGGGTACCTGCCTCTCGGTTCTGGAAGAGTATGCTAGATACTAAGGTCGCTGCTGATTTGACTGGCATCAGGCGACCTTTTTCCAGCTCATAGAGTCGTGTATTTACTTTGAGTATTTCGACAACCCTCTGGGCTACCGCAACACCACCGGCGATTGTCATCGCGAGGTTACCAGTAATCTGGTAGACTTTCTTCGCGTGCTTGCTGGCCACGTAGTTACCCGATGTTGCCCGAGTATCAGTGCCTAATATGACACCATCCTTGCATACGACACCGACTGTCGTTGTACCTTTGAACGCTTGTATTTCTTTTGCCATGTTCCTTCCCCTAACAACGCTCTTAGAGCGGGTATCCTTAGAAGGAAGACCAAAACTAGATTCTGGGTGTGCTTTAAAAACCTTTTCCGTTTATTGAAAAATGGAACACCACAGGTGTTATAGCTCACTGAGCCCCCGTAGGTTTTAGCCTCCGGGGTTTGGTATGGCCTCGATCGACCCGTCAAAAGCGATTCCCGTTCACAGAATAGACCTACCCCGGATAGTGCTTGTCGGCAAGGGCGTCTTGTCAGAGATAAACGGTATCTGCCACGAGCTGGGGTATCAAAAGGCACTCATTGTCACAGGAAAAAATACTTTCATGATCGCCGGAGAAAGGGTGCAGTTGATGTTAGTTAACGATGGCGTTGCATCTGAACGCTCGATCGTGGAGGACGCTCAGCTCGAGACTGTGGGGCGAGTTATGGAGGACGCGAACAAATCGAGGGCAGAAGTTCTCATCGGCGTCGGAGGTGGCAGGAGTATAGACGTGGCGAAACTCGCCGCAGCCAAGACTGGAAAGGCCTTCATCAGTGTTCCTACGGTGGCTAGCCATGATGGAATAGCTAGCAACCTCGCGTCGGTTAAGGGAATGGAGCGCCCCTACACCGTGAAGGCAGTGTCTCCCATTGCGGTAGTCATGGACAGCGGCATCATAGCCGCCTCCCCGTATAGATATACTGCGGCTGGGTGTGGCGACGTTATTAGTAAAGTGACGGAGGTCGAGGACTGGAAGCTGGCTCACGCCCAGAACGGCGATTACTATGGGGCATACGCTGCTAGCCTCGCCCTCATGAGTAGCCAGCTCATTATGGAAAATGCTGAAAGAATAAAACTGAACACGTCAGAGACGGTCCGTGAACTCCTTGAAGCGCTGATAAGCTGCAGCACCTCAATGAGCATAGCGGGGAGTAGCCGTCCCTGCAGCGGCTCGGCCCACTTATTCAGTCACGCCTTAGACCTCATTTTAGATAAACCTGCTCTCCACGGCGAGCAGTGTGGAGTTGGCTGCATAATGATGGCTAAACTCCATGGCTTCGACTGGGAGAAGATTAGGGATCGCCTTCAGATATTGGGTGCACCGACAACTGCCTTAGGCCTCTGTATAAAGAAGGAGAAGATCATCGAAGCCCTCGTCATGGCCCAGGGAATAAGACCAGATAGATACACGATATTATCAAAGGTCCCATTGGATCGGGTCTCCGCGAAGGCACTAGCAGTGGAAACAGATGTGATCTAGGTGCGCCCGCACCTCTTAATTCTCCACGTTAAACAACTGAATATTTATATGAACAGAACCCACTGGAGAAGCTGAGATCAGTCCTAGGTGGACATGTTGAGCAGCGTCCAGTTGAAGGTTGCGGAAGCGAAGCAGCAGAGAGACGTCGGGCGTAGCATAGCCCGCATGGACTCGGAGACGATGAAGACCATCGGCGTCA
>MEZF01000054.1:0-124 GCA_001774245.1 Candidatus Bathyarchaeota archaeon RBG_13_52_12 | reverse complement strand
ATAAGCGTTGACAACGACTTCATACGCTTCGTTAAGGACAGACTCATAGACAGACCCGCCACGAGGGGCGATACCCTCCTTATCATGATGCTCGGCCACTCTGTTCCCTTCATGGTCGTCAACA
>MEZF01000053.1:4730-5827 GCA_001774245.1 Candidatus Bathyarchaeota archaeon RBG_13_52_12 | reverse complement strand
GAGGGAGGCTCTGAGGGTTGCGGGTGGATGAGAGGCAGCTGCTGGGGAGGGCGATCCTGAGCGTGCTCGCTGAGCTGCGTGAGCCAGGGCGGATGGAGGCTTTCCTCCTGTACCTCGGCAGGGAGCACGGGCCCGTGGTCATCCACAGGAGGCAGACACGTAGCGGGGACGATGACCCCATCCAGGAGAGGTTCACCCTCGACGCCAACGGAGTGCTTCATTACGAGTGGATTGGGCCAGAGAGAGGCGAGTCGAGTCAGGGACTCGATGAGCTCGGGGTCCCCCTTAGGGTGGAGGAAGACTTCGCTGGGCTCGACTACGAAGCGGTCCGCGATCTGCACGGGGTCGTGACGCGGGAGGACTTCTTCGACCTTGTAGCATACCGCGTCGACCGCAACGGCCGAGTCGGGTATCGCAACGTCTACGCCCTAGACCCAGACGTGGAGGGTAAGAAATCGAGGAGGGCGAGACTACAATGAGGGAAGTCGGCGCGTGCGGCGATGACGCTGAATGGGCTTTCGATGCCCTGAGAGCCGTTTCAAGGTAGATAAGCCAATGGCGTTGGATCCACTGAAATGAAGATTACCCTTCTTCGCGCGTGAGACGCGGTTAATGGTAAGCGCTCGAGTCCACTATGGTCCGTAGAAAGTCCAGCATCGAATAACGATTCGTCCAAGATTCTAGTGTTTGTCCTTGAGTCCAATTCCAGTCCATTTGTCCATGTTTCGTCCATGGTTCCGGTATATAGTGCGCCTAATCTCTGATTTCCTAGAGTGTTACTCTATGGGGTACCCCGTACAGACTAGCGGTGCATCGACGCAGCGGTTAGCTGCGCGTGGAGGAGAAGACGTACATTGGACAAACGGAGGAACCATTCATGGAACCTTGACGCATGGAAATCATGAGGTAGACCATGGACGGGCTGCATCAGCCATGGAAACCTGAGACGAATATGCAAAGCGGAATGGACTACAGAGCAAGTGGATCCTTAGCCCCCTCGACCTTGGACAGACAATGAACGAAGGTGGACGGGTTGAACATGGTTGCGACTTGACATATTATCTGGACTCTGTTTGGATTGAGGAGCGAACATGAGA
>MEZF01000053.1:4213-4515 GCA_001774245.1 Candidatus Bathyarchaeota archaeon RBG_13_52_12 | reverse complement strand
ATATAATGTACCCTATAGCTGTGAGGAGGTCTAGGAGAACTTTTCTGTCGCGCGCGTCGGCCTCTTTGGGTGTTTTCTTCTTACCACCCGCAAAAATAATGCTTACACGCTCCTCAGTTATTAATCCCTCTTTAATGATCATCGCAAGCTCCGCCTTCACTCTATCTATATTCTCCTCAGTGTCAGCCACCTCAATAATAATAGGGAGATCCGTAGACAAGCGTAGAATGCTGGATGATGAAATCCTGCTGGTCTGACCAAAGCCCATGAATCCCCTCAGAACGGTTGCGCCTGAGATACCC
>MEZF01000053.1:611-4206 GCA_001774245.1 Candidatus Bathyarchaeota archaeon RBG_13_52_12 | reverse complement strand
TCAAGTACTCCACTATGTACCTATAGAGTGGCTTGCCATTGTAGGTGTCGGACTCCCCGATGAAGATTCTGAGAAGAATCGCCTTGGAATCCCTCTTCAAACTCATCAGTACACACCCGCCAACTTGAGGACTAGAGCCCGTCCCAAATAGACGCCTATCAGCACAAGGATGTTTGTGGCTAAGAAGTTTAATGCGAAGTTTAGTGTCTCACCACTCTCTAGCAGACGGAAGGTCTCGTAGCCGAACGTGCTCATGCTAGTGTAAGCCCCAAGGACTCCGATGGTGATGAACAACCTAGCGTCGGGTGGGATGCCCCCCGAATATTCCGAGAGGTACATTATTGTACCCAGGGTAAGTGTGCCTGTGAAGTTGATTAATATGGTTCCGAAGGGGAAGCTAGCGAAGCTGCTCTGGACGAAGCCTCCCAAGATGTAGCGGAGGACAGCGCCTATCGCTCCTCCGAGGGCGACTAGTATGATTGGATTCATTTTCATTCGGTCCACCCGTGGGTTGTAGAGGTCATCAGCCCCACGGGCGGTTTAAGCGACAGCTTAGGCGGACTTCATCGCCGAAAAACATCAAGTATTCATGCTTATAGGCCAAACCATCGGCCTGGTCCATTTATTCGTGGCAATGCATAAACCAAACAGCTGAATTGAACGTATCGGTTGACTTAGGGCACATGAAATTACTGTTCGATAAACCCTCATTTTATCGATTAGAAGGTGGGCTACGATCGACACGCCAACATATAATAACAGATTCAATAAGCTACAATTTAGCTAAATAACTCCCCATTATTGACAGTTATCCACCATGTTATCCGGGTTACCCTTGAAAAAAAATAGTTATTTGATTAAAATGGACTCGCTGAGAAATGGGTTCCTCCCAGTTAGCTAATTGAGTAGGTTCTGAACCTTAATTGGTACAAGTCCGGCCCGGCCCACCACATTTATGTTTCAGAACAGTGATAAGATCGCAGGCGCGCGCTGAGGATAGCCGATAAGCTATTTGGGCGATTTTTAAGCTATAGATCTTATTCTTGAGTGCGCTCACGACGAGACCGAAATGGTTAAAGCGCTCGCAGATTCAGCGTAAGTGAATTGTATAGTTCTTTGAATACATAATTATGTAATCTATATATGGAAAAAGGGTTCTCGTAAAGCTGATAGTAATGAAACCTCGGCTACTTATTTTGGAGCTTACATCGGAGAACTTTGAGGGTAAATCCGAGGGCAAATTGCTCTATGAACTCATGAGGGTACTTGAGCATGGGGACAGGGTTGAGTACAGAAAGACGCTTGGAAAAGAAGTTTTTCTGAGAGCTCTGGATGATGCAGAGCATGAATACATACATGTTAGCACTCATGGTATGGTCGGGGTTAAGGGCACAGGTCTTGAGATCCAGAGGAAGAAGAATGGTAGGTTCATGAGGGTTCGTGCGAGGGATCTACAGGGCTTGTGGAAGGACAAGGCGAAGGTCCCTAAGCTCGTGGTTCTCTCAGCTTGTCACGCAGGGCATAAGGACATGATAGATGCTTTAACATCCGCAGGCTGCGGTTCCATTATTGCGCCTATTAGGGAGACGGATTGGGGGTATGCCGCTGCTTTCTCTGCTTTGTTTTATGAGGCTTTGATGGATCATGGCAGAAGCCCTTGGGTTTCTTTTAAGAACGCTCGTTTAGGAATGGACACTGCGTTTCCTAGGTCGCCGGGAAGATGGAGATTCTATAAAAATGGAGTTCCTCTTCCAGTCAAGCAGGGGAAATAAGTATCAGTAAGTGGAAAAGTCGTTCATAGAGTTCGTGCCTTAGCCGTTTTTAAATATCCGCTTTTAAGCTTGTAATTTTCACATATCATTTACTTATCCTAGTCAATTTCCATAAACTCAACGGGAATTATTCTGTCAAGTGAGACAAAGTCGAGCCTCTTGATTGAGCTATTCACGCGTGCGATGTCCAGCTGCTCTCGCAGCGTCTTAGTAAATATAATGTCTATGACGCCTCTCTATCCAATCTCGGATCATATGCATGCGCAAAAAAGGGAGGGGTATCAATAATGGAACCCCGGATTCCTTACTTTTTTTTAGTAGTTTTTTTCTTTGCTGTCTTTTTCTTAGCTGCCTTCTTTTTAACCATACTTCGTCCGATTTAATAGGTAACTCAGTATTTATAATTGTTTCGATTTTAGCTAATATAATCATTACTTAGTTAATTTAGGCAAAATTGGTTTATAATTACACTAGAAAAGGCAAAGTTCCTTTAATCTGCCTAATATGCGTTACGCGCGCTAAACGATCCAAAAGATAAGATATTGACGTAATTAAAAATGAAATTACGTTTGATGTGCTTACTAGATATTATGTGCGAGCGACGTCGGTGCTGCATATTATTTCACCGCGTGCGAAGAGTCATGTAATGGCGCTGCGGAACCCACTTAGAGTTACGAAGATGAATATCATATAAAGTGCTACGAGGACGTAACCCTCCCTCTCGCAGATCTTATCACCGTTTAGACTATACCAGAGGAACAAGTTGGCGATGAGGCTAAAGACGACAAGCTCCGTATAGACAGAAATATTAACTGTGAACTCGGTGAGCGCTAAAGTAGCCCCGAGTATAAGGGTTAGGTTGATGATTCCGCTGCCGATGATGTTGCCCAAAGTGATGTTCAACTCGTCGTTCTTTGTTGCAACCAAACTCGTAGCTAGCTCAGGTAGACTCGTGCCAATAGCTATAACAGTAGCACCTACTACGAGCTTTGAAATCCCGATGCTTAGAGCCATGCTCGTGGCAGATTCGACGATGAAGTAACTGGATGCGACTACTCCAACCAGCCCAACAAAAGTAAGTGCAAGGTACGTCGGTAGCCTTGCTCTCTCGGAGCCTTGTCCAGCCTCCTCAATAATTGTTCTCTTCCTAGTTAATTGATACGTGTTCCAGGCAAAGAATAGTAGAAGCCCTATGCCTACAACCCTGCTCGCGTACCCGATATAGATTAGAATGAGGGGAATTACTGACGCCATGAATAGGCCAAACTGGAGGTCTTTCATCTCGTCCCCGCTTAGGAGGGGCAGGAACTCTATGCACTTCTTGTGCTTCATCGTAGCGTATAGGATGCATATGCCGAGAATCAGGCAAACGTTCACGATATTTGAGCCCAACACATTACCAATGGATATCCCCACCGCCTCTGGGTCGCCGACTGAGAAGAAGGCCACGCTTAACTCGGGTAAACTCGTTGAGAGTCCTACTAATAGGAAACCTACGGTTGTTTTCCCGAAGCCACTAATATCGGCGACTTTAACCACGTTTTCAATTGCCCAGCCACTAGCCTTGTTGAGGATAATTAGAGCAACCAGCAATATTATGGCGTCAATGAAGAAGCCGTTAAAGCCAGACATGTATGATACAAGCAAAAACAATTCCTCTAATTAAGGGGTTTTTTGATCTTAGCAGCCTTTAGACGATCCCAGTAATCGATCACGATGTTATAAAGCTCAGGTTGATAAGTGAATAAGGTCTTGGCCTCCCCCTTAGGTATGAAGAGTCGTATTTTGAAGCTGCGACTCATTGCCTGGCTACCCTCAAAGTA
>MEZF01000053.1:0-553 GCA_001774245.1 Candidatus Bathyarchaeota archaeon RBG_13_52_12 | reverse complement strand
GCCCCTCCACGTCCCCGATCTTGACGTAGTCCTTGACGCGGAAGGGGCGGCTGACGAGAACGTAGAAGCCAGCGGCGACGTTGTTGATTGTCTAGCTGGAGCCGAAGCCGACGATAGCGCCGACAAGCGCACTGCCCCCTACAAATAAGTCGGTTGGGAGCTGATATACTGTGAAGAGGACACTGGCTGCCAATATTATCGTAACTACCCTTACTACGAGACGAATGCTATTCATACCATGACTATCTATCTCAAGTCGTTCACCAGCTCGATCTATGTATCGGCTGAAAAGCTTGTAAGCTAACCCGATGACCATGAGCGCAGATATCCCATAAATGTGAGCGAGGATCTCTGGGGGGAGACTTTGTATTAGACCGATGAGGTCAATAGTCGCCATCGTTGGTTTTCTCCTGAGCCTTTTTTAATGGTTTTCTAATTATTGGGGATTGGTTACGAATGTATTCGGGCAACACGCAGCTGGGGTCGTTGAGGTAGCTGTTCCGAAGAAGTATTGGAGGCAGGAGCGTGGTGAGGAAGATGACCACGATCAATG
>MEZF01000052.1:5274-10934 GCA_001774245.1 Candidatus Bathyarchaeota archaeon RBG_13_52_12 | reverse complement strand
CAAGTGTGCCCTGAGCCAGAACAGCATCTGCAGCTGGGTCAGCTTCTTCGGAACAACCGACATAGGATTCCACTTCGGCCCAGACCAGATCGGCGGTGATCCATGGAGCAACCCCGCTGCCTACGCTGAGAAATCGCCACTCACCTACGCAAAGAAAGTCACCACACCAACGATGTTCATTCACAGCTACAACGATAACAGGTGCTGGATAGACCAGAGCATCCAGATGTACACCGCCCTAAAGTACCTGGGGGTGGAGACGAAGCTCATCCTCTACACCGAGGGGAGCCACAGCTTCAGGAATCTCGCCCGCCCAACTATCCGTAAACGCAGGCTTCACGACATGGTCAACTGGTTCAACCAGCACCTAAAGTAGCCCATTTATTAACACGGTACGCAGTTTCTCCGTCATGGTTGCCCGGGGAAGCTACTGCCTCTGCATCCAGGTCTGGAAGGACTCGAAGATCAGTGTAGGCTCCCTCGGAGTGATCGCGTTCCCGAAGGGGCACTACGTCTACGTTGGATCCGCCCTAAACAGTCTCATACCTCGACTTAGGAGGCACATCTATACCAGTAGAGGGGAAGGGACAGTAGCCCACTGGCACATTGACTACCTCCTCCGTGAACCCCATGTCGAGATAGAGGCCATCTTCGCAACAGACTGGTTGGTTAGGATGGAGTGCGAGATCGCTACCCAAATCGCGTTGAGGGGAGAGGCTGTTCCCCGATTTGGCTGTAGTGACTGCGCCTGCCGTAGCCACCTCTACAGGGTAAAGTCCTTCGGATTCATCAGAGAAACAGGGTTGAAAAAGGTGGATCTATCTACTCTTGCTTCTTCGCCATCTCCTCAATGAGGGGGATAGCTAGCTCAGCATTAGTAACCCCTGTATTGAAAGCGAGTAGAGCAGCGGACTCAATTTGCTTCTTGGGTATCCCCGCTTTGAGAGCCATGCCGACGAAGTGGCGTAGTGCTACCGGGTCCCGGGTCGTCGAGTAAATCCCAATGAGTATGAGGAGGCGTGTCTTCTCGTCGAGGCCGCCGTGTGCAGAGATGGCCTGGCTGAGCTTCATATACGCCTCGCTCACGCCCGGACACTCTTTACTGAAGATCTCCCAAACGTTTCTATCAGGCATATTTGGTCGCGTATCCATGCCCCGAGGTGATATTTATCACCTCTCGGGGTCACCGGTTCACTTTAATAGTTAGTTTCACTGAATGAGAGTAAGGGCTCCGGTGCATAAATGGGGGCGAAAGGGTCTACAGAGGAGTTCATGCGCGACGTAGACTCCGTCGTCACCAAGATTCTAGAAAAGTTAGATCACTCCTACCATCCGAAGATCAGGGCTACCCGTGACGACCTAGAGAGGTTGCATAGGCAGAACAGGGTCAAGATCAACCACTCCGTCATGGAGCTCATCTGCGCGACTCACCTGATCAACGCTGGGTTCGATGTCCAGCTTGAGACAGCCGTCAACGGGGTTAGCACCGACGTTTATGCCGAGAAGGGACTCGGGAGCCTCATGGTGGAAGTGGAGACGGGGTTCGTCCCACCGGAGAATGCCCTCGACCCACTTGTATACCTTAGGGCTCGAGCAGCCAGCAAGATAACCCGCTATAGTGGCTACGCGAGTAAGTTCGTACTCGCGACGCCTCCCTACTACATCCTCCAGATACCTCCCTCCCTAACGAAGCCCCCAAGGTTCCGCACCGATGAGGAGATCGCCGTCATAAAGAGACTCTGTGACCTCTACTATAGTAACCCGCCCGTGAGTGTCGAGGAGATTAAGAATGCTCGCCTACACGCCATCTACGTAGTCGATGTTGACAATGTCTCCGTTAGGGAGTGGGAGGTCAACGAGTACATGGGGAAGGCAAGTCTCTGGAGCACCTAGAAAGGTTTAAGACAACCGACTTAGCCATCTGAGAGAGGTTCAAGTGGACTACTCCATAGCTACCATCACTGTAGGCTTCCTAATCGCTTGGCTAGGAGTAATAATGGTTTACCTGAGCCTACGCACTGACCCCGTTGAACTCGACAAGATGCACCTCGGATTCCTCAGCAAGCCCTTCGCCAAGGCGAATGAGAGCAAGAAGAAGATCAAAATCCTGATAATAATCGGGATCATGGTAACTGCGATTCTCTACGCCGCCTCGTGGATTGGGTTGATAGCCTGGTGACCGGGATGAGGGACGATATCTGCTGGGTCTGTAGCTCTGAGGGCGCAAACATCCTCTGCCCGAAATGCGGCCACATAGTCTGCCGAGACTGTTACGACGAGGAGACAAAGAGGTGCCTCGAGTGCGTCGAGGAGGACGTTAACGCCAAAGCGAGGATGAAGAAGGTCATGCTCGTGGGCAGCTTTCTTATGATAATAGTCGGGCTCTCGACCGTGGCTGCAGGCATCGTCATGGGTATCCCAGTTGAAGGGGTTACAGTTGTCTTCCCATTTATAGTGGGAGAGGTAAGCCCGATACGCGCAGGTCTGTATAGCTTCATCTTCTTCGTAACAATCGCCTCAGCTTCGTTGTTGCCCTGGTACATTCACACACGAGAAAAGCCGACGTACACGGGCAATGAAGATGTCACGGTCATGGAAGGCAACCTATCAAGCGGCGAGAACTTCGAGCACATCGAGTACGTGATAACAGCTGAGCTTCCCAAGAGGATGGAGAAGACTATACTCGTCGAGTCCAACGGCGCATCTATCCACCTTCACAGCGCTCTGGACAAGGATTTCAACAGGAATTACACCATACCCGAAGGCCACGACCTCGAGGGGCTCGACTACGACTACGATGAGGGATACCTCGTGCTCCGGCTCCACCTCGTACGCGTCCCATAGAAGACTTTTAACACGGACGCGCCCAAGCTAATCGATAGCTTGCCACAGATCATCAACATTGAGAACGACTCTCCGAGGCTAATCGGAGTCCATATGATTGTAGGCGACGGCCTCTGCAGTAACATCTACGTTGTCGGGAATAAGAGGGCCACAATCATCGATACAGGCGTCGGCAACCGGTTCAACCCCGTCTGGCCTCAACTTGAACAGCTGGGCATCGGAGTGCTGAATGTCGAGAACGTGGTTTTAACCCATGCCCACCACGACCACGCCATGGGCGTCTTCCTCATCCTAGATAGGGCGAAGCCTAGGGTCTATGCCCATGAGGCGGACTCGCGCTACATCGCCTCGAGCCTCGGCAACTCCCTGGTTAAGGTCAAGGAGGGAGACGTCATCGAGACGGAGTTCTGGCCTCTCGAGGTGATCTGGACTCCCGGCCACACCGAGGGGGGTATGTGCCTATACGCGAGGGATCAGAGAATACTCTTCTCCGGAGACACCGCCTTCCCTGATGGCTACTTCGGACGCTTCGACGGAGAGAGTGGGAGTCTCGATGACCTCATCGGGTCGCTCAGGAAATTGGTGAAGCTCAGGGTTGAGATTATGCTTCCTGGCCACGGCGTACCCGTCATCCAGGGAGCGGAGGAGAACCTGAAGCTCGCCCTGAGAAATGCGGAGCTTTACGACTAACCGATGGGCCGCGTCGAGATGGGGTGCTCGTATTGGTAGCTTATCGAAGAGTCGACCCTGAAAAAGTGCCCGTCAGCACCTTGGATTACTCCGTCGGTCTTCATCCTCAAGGCGGTTGAGTACCGGACCTCTACCCAGGTCCTTAGAAGTACGTTCCCGGTTTTTTCGATTGATGACAGTCTGATCTCGTAGTCGACCTCATGAGCTTCATAGTTGTAGACGGTTGGATACTTGTACTGCCATATAGCCTGGTACATTGGGGGGTCACAAACGGTCTGCGGCTTCGTAGTAGCGTTTCTGATCTCTGAAACCGCATCCGTAAGCCAAGCGTAGACTCCGATCTCTGTGATGTTCGCCGGTTTTTCGACCCTGAAGGGTGAGATGACTACCTTAACATTGGGGGTATCCCCCCAGTAGATTTTCTCTGGGCTAACAGTCGTCGACTGCTTCTCCCCCGATGGGAAGATTTCAACAGGATCCATCAGAAATGCAGCCTGTGCGAAGATCTTATCATCCTTTTTGAGGTCTGTTGCGACGACCGTAATAGTGCCGGTTTCTGAGTCGTACGTGACCTGGACATTCGTCTTCTCCTGTTCGAGAGGTATCTCCGTTAGGTGGGCTTGAGCCTTGTCAGTCACTGTGATCTTCGGGGCATCGGTGACCACGTATATCCCGTAATCTACGAGGTATCTTGCCTCAGTATTGTTCCCAAGCGCGTTATGCCAATAAGACTCACTTCGGCTTACATTGACGTACCCCGCATTCTCCTCCGTTGATGGAGACGGACGGAGGAATACGACGGCGAGACTAAGTGTGAACAGGACTATGAATGCGATGGCGATTACCTTCTTGTTGAATTGCATTGGTTTCCCCGGCAAAGCTATCACGATTCCTGTGGGATAGTCTCTGATAAGGCTTATTCAGGATCGCCCCCAAATCCCTTAAGCATGGTGCACCCCCCTTGATACTCGACAATTCATGGTCGAAAAGAACCTGGACCTCAGGAGCGACACGGTTACTTGGCCTACGCCAGAGATGAGGGAGGCCGCATACAAGGCGAAGCTGGGGGACGACGTCTTCGGAGACGACCCCACGGTGAACGAACTGGAGAGAATAGCCGCCGAGATCACTGGGAAGGAGGCGGGCCTCTTCGTAACCAGTGGAACCATGGGCAATGCGGTCTGCGTCCTCGCCCACACTCTTCGCGGCGACGAGATAATCCTTGAGCATAGGAGCCACATCTACGTCAACGAGGTGGGAGGCCTCGCCGTCATGGGACAGCTTATGGCGCGCACCGTCCCCGGCGAACTCGGCTGGATGAGGCCGGAGGACGTGGAGAAAGCCATCAGAGCCGACAATATACACTACCCTAGGACGAGTCTAGTCTGCGTCGAGAATACACACAACTCCGCGGGCGGCATCGCCTTGACGCCGAAGCAGCTTCAAGCCGACTGGGACGTGGCGAAGAAGCACAACCTCGGCGTCCACATGGACGGCGCGAGGGTCTTCAACGCCGCCGTTGCCCTCGGAGTCGACGCCAAGGAGCTCTGTAAGTACGCGGATACCGTTCAGATTTGCCTCAGCAAGGGTCTTAGCGCCCCCGTCGGAAGCGTCGTCGTCGGTTCAACTGACCTGATTAAGAAGGCGAGGAAGTACAGGAAGATGCTCGGCGGAGGCATGAGGCAGGCAGGCATAATCGCGGCCCCCGGCATCATCGCTATGACAAAGATGGTTGACAGGCTCAAGGATGACCACGACAACGCCAAGCTTCTCAGCGAGGGGCTCCAGAAGATAGGGATCAAGGTAGTCAACCAGGTCCAGACGAACATGGTCTACATAGACTTCAGCCCCATCGGCTGGAAGGCCGATGACTGGAACAAGGCCTGCAGGAAGCTGGGGTGGAGGAGTCAGGCAAGCGGCACGGGGACGCGTCTCTGCACCCACTATGGCATCGAGCGCGAGGACATCAAGTCCTTCCTAGAGGAACTCGGCAAGCTAGTCAAGTAGCCAACTCTTTTTTACCACCGAGACATGTTTCATCTTCTATGATTATCACCGAGGCACAGGGGCTTAGAGAGCTCGGTACACAAATATTCGTCGCCTTAGGGGCGCCAAAGAGCAAGGCG
>MEZF01000052.1:4371-5251 GCA_001774245.1 Candidatus Bathyarchaeota archaeon RBG_13_52_12 | reverse complement strand
CGAGGCGAATCTCTGCGGACACGACAGCCATGGAGTCTTCTTTTTTGCTGTTTACGGGGAAAGGATCCGGCAGGGACATATCCATGCGAAGGAGAATCCCCGGATCGTCAAGGAAACACCATCGTCAGCCTACATTGACGGACGCTGGGGCTTCGGCCAGATGGCCGCGAAGAAGATTATTGAAACTGCCGTGGAAAAGGCGAAGAAGAGCATGGTAGCCGCCGTTGGAGGCTTCAACATAAACCACATCGGCCGCCTCGGCTACTATACCACGTGGGCGACGGAGCAAGACATGGTTGGGATGATGTTCGCTAATGTAGGGAACCCACTTGTAGCACCATTTCACGGCACCGGTAGGACATTCGGCACCAACCCCGCCAGCATAAGCACCCCCACTGCCACGGGGGAGAACTTCTTAATGGACTACGCTACAAGCTTCGCCGCGGCAGGGAAGATAAGCGTCGCCCGCGCGAAGCACGCTAAGATACCTATGCACTGGGTACGGGATAAAAACGGTGAGCCAACCGATGACCCCAACGCCTTCTACGATGGCGGATACCTTATTGGCTTTGGCGAACATAAGGGCTACGGTATACAGATGGCCTCCGAGTTGCTCGGCGCTGCCCTCACAGGGAGCAGAGCGAGTATGGACGACAGCAAGAAACCACCCAGCCCTAATGGCGTATTCTGCATAGCCATAAACCCAGAGGCTTTCGTTGGCCTCAAAGCATTTAAGGAGAAATCCTCGGAGATCATAAAGTTCGTTAAGTCGAGGAAACCGGAGAGGGGTGAGACTGTTCTCGTCCCAGGCGACCCAGAGAGGATATCAAAGAGGCAGAGACTGCGGGAAGGGGTATCACTCCCCGAGGACACATGGGAG
>MEZF01000052.1:178-4333 GCA_001774245.1 Candidatus Bathyarchaeota archaeon RBG_13_52_12 | reverse complement strand
TAGCATAGCCTTGAAGGCATAAGGATTCTATCGTCGATAACACACAAGATGGTTACGGCTTAGCTTCGGGAACAGGGTTAAAAGGAGTCTAGTGTCCTCATCCGCCATGGGCTTCTGGTTCCCCGTCGAGGAGGTGGATGAGGGCACCGCAAGACTCCTCGTTCCCACTATAGATAGGGGGAAAGGTGAGCCTCTCGACCATGCCAGGAGCAGGGCAGCAGTCTTCTACAACCCCCTTATGAGACTCAACAGGGACACTGCGGTGCTCGCCGTCTCACTAAGGGGAGACCACCTCGGGAGGACCGTGGAGGCCTGTGAGCCAATGTGTGGCTGCGGTGTGAGGGGGATCCGCCTCGCCCTCGAAGCGGGAGCGGTTAGAGTGCTGATGGGAGACCTCAACCCTAGCGGCGTACAGATATCGGAGGAGAATGTACGCAGAAACGGGGTATCAGATAGGGTCAGAGTCCGTTTCATGGACGCGAACCTAATGCTGAACCTTCACAGCAGCCCGAGGAACAGGCTCGACTATGTCGATATCGACCCCTTCGGGTCCCCCTCGGAGTTACTCGATTCAGCGTTGCGCGCAACGAGGGACGGTGGGTTGATCGCCCTCACGGCGACGGACATGGCGCCACTCTGTGGCGTCAGCCCCTCCGCGTGTCTACGGAAGTACGGGGGAAAGCCACTACGCACAGCCTACACTCACGAGGTCGCCCTCCGCCTCGTCATCGGCGCCGCAGTTCGCGCCGCAGCAGTCCACGAGACAGGCATCAAACCCCTCTTCGGGTATTACGCTGACCACTACGTCCGCGTCTACCTCAGCCTCAGGCACAGCGCCAAGCCAGCAGACGCCGCCCTCGCCGAGATGGGCTACATAGTCCACTGCCAAAGGTGCCTATACAGAGAAGCCGTGAAGGGCGCCTACCTTAAGGCGTCAAGGACATGCCCCGTCTGTAGCAGCCAGCTCACAGTTGGGGGGCCAATGTGGCTCGGGGACTTCGCAGACAACTCCTTCGCCGGTGGAATGCTTGAAAAAGCAGTAAAGATAAGGGGTTGGGAGCCCCGACTCACCCACCTCATCGAGACGATCTGCGGCGAGATTGGGTTCCCCCCCACCTACTATCACCTCGATGAGTTTAGTTCCCGCGCGGGCATATCGAGCCTAAACATGGATGAGATCATGGCGAAGCTCACGGCAGCGGGTTTCAGGTCAACCCGTACACACTTCGACCCGAGAGGCGTCAGGACAACAGCCAGTGCCACCGATTTGGCAAACTTTATTAAAGGATAACTCCGCGAAGGGATCGGAAACCATGCCCAGCCGATGGCTACATGAGCGTAAAACCGAGCACTACTACAACAAGGCTAAAGAGGAAGGCTATAGGAGTAGGGCGAGTTACAAACTCAAGCAGCTAAACGCTGAGTTCGGCTTCTTCAAAGGAGCGAGGAGGGTCCTCGACATGGGAGCAGCCCCAGGTGGCTGGTTACAGGTCGCAGGTGAATCCATCACAAGTGGCCTCGTCGTCGGAGTCGATCTCAAGGAGATCTACCCCCTCTACATGGATAACGTCGAGACCATTGTCGGTGACGTCACCGACTCAGTGGTACAGGATGAGGTCCTCGGGAGATTCCGAGGAGAGAAGGCAGACGTCGTCCTCAGCGACATGGCCCCTAACGTCATCGGGATCTGGGAGGTCGACGATCTCCGTCAGATCCATCTCGCCCGTACGGCCCTCAACATCGCCGATAAGCTTCTCAGGGAAGATGGCTGGATGGTCGTTAAGGTCTTTCAGGGGAAGGAACATGAGGCATTCATCAGGGAAATGAAGGCGATGTTCGAGAAGGTTTACATAGTCAAACCAAGGGCTTCCCGGAAGGGTAGCGCAGAGGTCTATGTCGTCGCTAAGAACCTCCGGAAGGACCGGAGTCTCCCGGAGGAGTTCGGGACGGATGTGAAGCCCTCCCAAATAGTTGAAGACGATGACACGGAGCCTCTACCTGGTGACAACCTTCCCGACTATGGGGAACCTGAAGAATATGGTAAAAAAAGGCTCTAACTGAGAAGTTCAGCTAAGACGTGGGCGATCATCGTATTCGCCTGAACCACTGGTTTGCCCGTTTTCGCGGCGACCTTATTCCGGATATCCGTGGGGAAACCGAAGCAGTTGAGGAGGATCAGGTCGAGGTTCTGTGATGCTAGGCGGTTGCACAGCCCCTCCACGTCTTTTGGCTTGTATGGGCTGACGGTGTCGCTGTAGACTTTGACGCTGGGGCGGCTCCACTCCTTCTCCCCCATAGGTATCTGCTCCGCTGTGGGGTAGACTACTCCGAGTTTTCCCTCCTTGAGGCAGCCCTCGAGGACGCCCTTCAATATCTCCATCGGGGTGACGACGAGGCCCTTCGATCTGAACTGTGGGAACTTGCCGGTGCACATGACGACTGTGAGCCTTACGCCCTGGGACTCGAGCCAGTCAAGCTTCTCCTGCATTAGAGGGATGATATACTTCTTCGTGATCTTGATCTCTGTGCCGTCCCTCATCCTGCTGACGAGGATATAATCCTCGACCCTAAGGGGGATCTTCTTCACGTCTAGCATCGTCTTCCCATCTAGGGCGCCCACCTCCACAATCTCAACGTTCTGCCCGAGGATCTCCCTCAGGCCTGGGAGGATGTCGTCGCGGGGCGACTGCCCTATCGTGAGCATCCCGATCTTCTTCATGCCGAGAAGAGAGACGCGTCTCCAGCGTTAAAATCTTCGGCTAGATGAAACGCTTCTTAAGGGCGTCGCGCTCTCCGTCCACGATCTTAGTGAAGAACTCGTCGGACTCCCCCTCGGTCTGAGCGAGTATATCCCAGGCCGCGGTGAGGTCGACGCGCTTCGCTGCCCCTATGATGGCTGCCCTGCGCCCGTACATTGAGACTAGTTTACTGACGTCCTTCCCTCTCTCCCACCACTTCGGCTTCTCCTTCAAGCTCCTACCCCTCTCCTGGCTCATTAGTTCCTGTATCTCCTCCATGGAGCGGTCGTAGACAGCGATCTCTGTGGAGCCGCAGACGGGACAGACGAGCTTCCCATCGAGATCCCTGATGCGCTGGGACTCTGCCCAGTCGTGCTTACCGTGGCAGGCGAGTATTCTCGTCTCACCGTAGAGTCGGGCCTTAGCGGATTCGAGGATGATCCTGTCCATCTTCTCGGGGGGGACGATGTCGGTCTTCATGCTAATACCCTCGACCGCCATCTTGCCCAACGGCGTCAACCGCCCTTCCGTGTCAAGGACGACGACTTCGATCTCCCCCTTCGCCATTCTCCTCAACAGGGCAATGGTACCATCGACGTCGAGGTCGAGCCGATACGTGTCCTTGAGCGCCTCCTCATATACCGCTGTGTTCTCAAAGCTCTTCATCAGCCGACCGAGGGTAACGTTGCTGAAGTCGGCAAACTTGCTCAGCGCCCCCGCTTTTCGGGCAACGTTAATCAGGCGCCTCTTAAAGAGCCCCGTCTTCTTAACAGCGTCCTCTATGATCTTCTCCAAGTCCTTGTTCGCGAGGTTCTTTAGCATCCGAGCGACGTATCGGGCGTCTATCTCCCCGACAGTCTGCGTCGCCACCATGTATGTCTCCTGCTGGACGCCGACAGGGTATCCCGTCTCCTCGCTGATGACATGCCCGATGACGCGCGCGAGTGTCCTATTAACTAGCGTGCCGAAGTTGGCGTGGACTAGGACTTTGTCCTCCCACTCCTCGAGTATGACACGACTGTCCGTAGGTGCAGGGTAGCCAGCCTTGTTGTGATCGACCTGCTCTCTGATAGCGCGCTCCATCGTCGACTGGCTCGCCGGATATGTCTCAGCCAGTTCAGCGGCAATCGCCTTTGGCGTCTTATCACTCTTAAGGCCGTCCTCGATAAGCGCCTTGACCCTGCCGACTTCCAAAGCAACCTCGAGGGGCACAGGGATCTCCTCCCCAATCCAGCTCGGAATTGCACCGGTTGGGTCGTCCTCTGCCTTGACGTAGATCTTGTCATTGTGGACGTTCAGGATCTTCCAGGCTCTACCTCTGAGTGTGAACTTGACCCCGGGTTTCGCGTACTCCGCTACAAACGCCTCCTGGAGCACACCCACAGGGGACTCATCCTTAGCCTCTAAAACGAGATAA
>MEZF01000052.1:0-147 GCA_001774245.1 Candidatus Bathyarchaeota archaeon RBG_13_52_12 | reverse complement strand
TAAAGAAGTAGGTATAGATGGTCTTTCTGCTACCTCTCGGGCGGATGATGACTTCGTCCTCTGGAGAGACCCATGCAAGGCGCGGGAACCTGTTATGCATATAGCTTGCGACGAACCCAACGTCATCGGTAGTAATTTCTCGGAACG
>MEZF01000051.1:4615-5317 GCA_001774245.1 Candidatus Bathyarchaeota archaeon RBG_13_52_12 | reverse complement strand
TTTAAAAATAATGAAATTTTATTCCCCGCCTTCTGAAACATGAAACCGTTCAAGAAGCTTGCATTCTCTAGGTTTGGCGACACCCCAAACCAGTGGAAAAGCAGCGCCAGAATCGGCATATCATGAGCGACATAGAGAATCAGGGCATTCGGATCGGGTCCCGGCTCCGCGTCGAGCTCCACAGATGCTCGCTTAGAGTAATCTAGACTCAGCTCAACAATGGATGATGAGTAGCGTCCACTCAACCAGTAGTTAATTGAGTTTGGCCAATCCCTGATCAGGCTATCCCCGAACTTAACCCAATCCGATTTCGGCCCCTCAAGAATCCTCAAGTCCCCCCGTGCTTCAGCTCTAATCCCAGAAGATTTTGCTCCTTCGAGGATGCATTCGGCTGTTTCTCTGCATCTCGCTACAGGGCTGTGGTATACGAATATGCTTCTCCTCTCTGGCAGAAGTTGGCCGAAACATCTCGAGGCTTCCATACCGACATCGGTGAGTCCTGCTGTCCTCATTTCGCTCTGCTTCTCGATGTTTGCTCGCTCGGAGTGGCGAATAATAATCGTGGCAGGCTTATTTTCGGCAAGCGTCTTACATTGGGCAAGAAGCTGGATCACCGGTTTACCCCAAGCCTGTCTCTCCAGGATCTGTGGTTTAGGGGGACTGCTCATGATTTCATGTTGTCAAGTTACTATTTAGTAATTG
>MEZF01000051.1:4508-4584 GCA_001774245.1 Candidatus Bathyarchaeota archaeon RBG_13_52_12 | reverse complement strand
CGACGTTCCTTAACAAACTGTCTGAACAACAGGGGAATGATGAAAAATGAGTGGAAAATCAACAGTGGTTGCGTGG
>MEZF01000051.1:199-4401 GCA_001774245.1 Candidatus Bathyarchaeota archaeon RBG_13_52_12 | reverse complement strand
AACCTGGACGATATCAATAGTCGTCAAGAACGTCGGCACGAAGGCGAGCACGATCATCAAAGTGTACGCGAATGAAGCGGCGTTGAGCCCCGGCGTCGTCAACCCGACGCCTGGGACCGGCGGGACGGATATCCCGTCGGGTGGCGTGGGCATTAACATGGGCGCCACTACTGGATTCAATATTTACTGTAGGCAGGGTGGTCTCAGTCAGCCTTTCTCCGAGTTGGTTGGTCGCCAGACCCTGTTGATCAAGTTCGTAACGGCAGATGGGCTGGAGCGCGTCACGATCTGTGAACTCTGCCCCCCTACCGCTTAGACGCGCGCCCGAAAGACTGATACCACCAAGCTCGATTTGCGTGCGAGAGATCACCAATTAGAATACTCGATCGCGCGTGGGAGATAATCTCACGAAATTTAAATGACTTTCAATACACTCGTTAGGTCTGTTTATGCTCCATAATCTTATCCTCACTTCCACCTGATACTAAGATAGTGAACTTGAATGAGTAGTTCGAGAAAAGGATCCGATAAACAATCAGATGAAGCAGCCATCAAAGAGTGGCACCGAAAATACCATGACTCATGCAACAGAGGGGACCTTGAAACATTCAAGACTCTATTAGACGACGACATAACATGGCTACCCCCAAACGCCCCAATCATGAAGAAGAAAGCCTGCCTCGAGATGGCTGAGAACCTTATGAAAAACTATCGCATAAACCAGAACCCTACTATTGAGGAGATAAAGACTGACGCTGATCTCGCCTATTCGAGGATAAGTTACAGGGAGACTTACTATCCGAAAGATGAGGGAAAGCCGATTATCAATGATGGTAAGGGTGTGTATCTTTTTAGGCGTAGATCTGATGGTTTGTGGGTAAGTACACACATTATTTGGAACAGCAATGTGGCTTGATACCCATCAGCAAACTCTCTAATCTCATCCTAAGCCCCACATCACAATTTAGAAAATCTTATCCCAATGTTAATTTGGCATAAGCCTCATCTTAATCGTAAGTTTCGCGCGCACATAAAAAAATGGAATCTAATACCACTTAACAACGTTATTGGTGTCTACAGAGCCAGAAAGGCTAGCCTGAACCGGCCCATCAATCTTTACATAACTCCATATGTCAAACCCAGGGTTCAACCGGTCACCATACGCGTTCAACTTACAATACCCGCTAGCACCATTATACCTCGCAGCCACCCAGGGAAGCACACATTTAACCGCCGCTGTGTTCGCTGAACCCGTTTTAACGACGCTTAACGCGTACACCCAGAAGATATCGTACTCGTAAGCGATGTAGCTGTTGAATATCTGACCTGT
This sequence comes from Candidatus Bathyarchaeota archaeon RBG_13_52_12, assembly GCA_001774245.1. GTDB lineage: Archaea > Thermoproteota > Bathyarchaeia > TCS64 > TCS64 > UBA8941. The sequence continues at coordinate 3,071 of MEZF01000051.1, read as the reverse complement.
TGCCGCCTGGTACCGTGACTCAACGCTCGACCAGCTGGGACCATGAACCTCCTTAGCCCTAAGACTATATAGCCCCACATGCGCGGCAGCTGCCCCGGCGTTGTCTATTATGTACTGATTATTTGCGGTCCCGTCTGCTCCGAACCAGATACAGCTGTATATTTTCTGGTAGAGATTCTGGTTATTAGCTAGTGTGTTCAGGATCGTTGCAGCTTCATTGAATGCGAGGAGGACTACCCCGTATTCACTGCCAGCTTCAGTTGCTTGTGATTCGGCTGTTGCCAAGTGGGTTGTAAAGTCCACCTCAGTAGTTGCATACCTGATCACTTCACTTGCCAGAGATCCGCCGAGTCTGGTATACTCGGATATAAATGTGGAGTATAATCCATCCCCCCATGAGTCGCCACGCTGAATGACGATTACGTGCTTCACGCCTTTACTCCAGACAGTGTTTGCGAGTGCGGGACCGAGGTAGCTGTCGGAGGGGCAGAGGCGGAACAGGTTGTCGCCTGCGATTGCTAGGTCGGGCACCGTGGCGCTTGGGCTAAGCATCAGCATTTTGTTTGCATTAATGTAGCTGAGAGATGTCTTAGCTTGGTTGCTCCATCTTCCTGCGAGAAGAAGGCGAACTCCTTGGGAGTAGAATTCCTGTACCTTCGTCAAGTGAATCGCGGTGTTTCCATTGGCGACCTTGATCTCAACTTGGAAACGATATGGTATCCTTAATCTGGTGCAGTAACTGTTTATGTCTTCTAGTGCGATCTGGGCGATGGCTTGGGCGCTGAGTAAATCTATTGGGTTGCTAGAGGCAACGATGTCTCCTATCTTCACATTAGTTACCCTAGGCAGGTATGGTGGATTACACGCTAGGACGGGTGTGACAAAAAGCAGTGAGGCGAGTATGATGCATAACGTTAAACTAAGTATTTTCATTTTTCATACTCTCCCTTTTTAGGCTTGCTTGCAACTGTTTGATTTTCATAAAATTCAATCCATTTAGTCTATTTATTTAGAGTTATACTTAATATTTACATAACATTGTTTAGGAACAGTTATATGTCGTTGCTCTTCTATGCGCAGCTCTCCATAGCCTTATCCTAAGTTCCCCCATTGATTAGAAAAATCTTAACCCAAGTTACTTTGGCATAAGCCTCATCTTACGTGCAATCGCGCTCGCGGAAAATCGATTAACGCTAAAAGTTGCAGTGCGTAAGTAGTTTTTTGTTTGAAGTCTGGTTTCCACGGCTTCCGAAACCTAAAAAGGGACTACAATAAGCGTTTGGAGTAAGGGAAACTAGACAATGTATAGCGAAAAAAGCGATTGCACAGAAAATACAAATACGAAAACAACAAAAAGTGAAGTTATATACGAGGATAAATACTTCATCGTCTTGAACCCGGAGCACCCCCTGAACTGTAGGGATGACGGCGGGCACCTCATCATGGAAAAGCGGGAGAGGGTCACGGACAGATCCGATATGACGTATATGGAGGCCATCGACTTCATGCGGGTATCCATGCTGGTCGGGAAGGCGATGTACCAAGTGCTTGGAGTGGAGAGGGTAAACTACGAGGATCTCGCCAACTGGGGTCTAGACGACCCTGAGGGGCCGAAGATGCATCTCCATTTCTTCGGCCGCGCCAGGAGGCAGGTTCATCAGGTCAGGGGACAACACCTGTCACTTTTCCCGAAGGGGCATCCCATCTACAATGGCCACCTCAAGTCATTCACAGAAGACGAGGTCGAGAGATTAAGGGCTGAGGTAGTGGAGATCTCTCACGAGGAGAAATATGTTAGAATGGCTGAGTTGGCGGGTATAAGTTAGAGACGTAGCCCGTTTCTAGGTCTAGGGAGTGTACGCTGAAACCATAGTTTGTCGCGGGTGCGATCTATGCAGAGTGTGTGGTCCTTGAGAAAAGATGCCTGAGGCGGATCAAGCTACTCCTCAGTGTCCTGATCGGGTGTTGAGGATTGTCGAAGACGCCCATTATCCCCTCGGGCTCGATCATTATAACGGCGACTATGAAAAGGGAGGGGATCAGCGCTCCCCAGTCCGCCACCCCTATGCCATAATATTTTATCAATAAAATCGTTAATCCCTTCTCTATTATGGTGACGAGGAAACCCCCGATCACCGCCCCAGCGATACTTTGAAGACCGCCTAAAACACTACCCGCCATAACTAGGATAAGAAATGTATCGGTGTAACCCAATCCAGTGTACCGCCAGAGCGGAATTATTGCGCCAGCCAATCCGGCGAGGGCGCCGGTAAGGAACCAGCTGAATATGTGAACGATGGATGTGTTTACGCCGAGGATCGCAGCTAGCTGCTCGTTCTCCGCAGCTGCCCTCATGGCGATACCGAATCTGACCCTCGTGAAGAACAGGTAAAGGACAATAACAAGTACCGTGCAGAGAGGCAGGGTCACCACGAAGACCCCAGGGTATCCCTGCCAATTGAAATCGAAGGGAGTGAGCCAGAAACCCTCGGCCGGATAGCCCTGGTTGTACAGGAGCCAGTAGCTGAACACATTAACGATCGAGCCTACGACCATAGCTATAGCGAAGAAGACGAATGTGAGAGTGATTATATTGGCCCCGTTCGTCTTGATGGGATGCACAACAAAGAGGTAGAGCCCCACCGCGAGGAGTCCACAGGCGGCCGTCGAGACTAGCCAGGTCGAGTACGGGTTGTAGCCCCAGATCCTCACTAGAGCAAACGCTATCAGGGTACCTATTGTCGCGATCGCGGTGTGGCCGAAGTTAGGGAACTTCTCCATCATGTAGGTGAAGGTGAATCCTAGGCAGAGAATTATCATGACCGCTGCTTGAACAAGGATGTCGACAAGTATGGGGCTGTACATTTCTCGA
>MEZF01000051.1:0-186 GCA_001774245.1 Candidatus Bathyarchaeota archaeon RBG_13_52_12 | reverse complement strand
ATTCTACGCACTTGAATGTGATTAGTCGGATAGATCTCGGGTAATTATTGAACATAATTTATGACAATATCGTCCGCCGTCAATATAAGACTTATGAACAACGTTCAACAAATAGTGGTCGTGGATAAACGCAGTATCTCCCGCGACCGAGAAGAAAAAATAAAGCTAATCTACGAGGCCTTCAGC
>MEZF01000050.1:7097-7246 GCA_001774245.1 Candidatus Bathyarchaeota archaeon RBG_13_52_12 | reverse complement strand
AAGGCTTGACACTGTGCCTATGAGTGGGGCGCCGACGACGTTTGCGAGGGACATTCCGGCGGTCAGCCAACTCATGGCGTGGGACCTCCCCTCTGGGGGGAAGCGTTCGCCGACGAGTGTGGATGTCATGGGGCTTATAATGGCGTTTC
>MEZF01000050.1:4724-6744 GCA_001774245.1 Candidatus Bathyarchaeota archaeon RBG_13_52_12 | reverse complement strand
CTTGATAATAGGTTTGAGGTGAGGATAAGGTTATTCTTGTTTAGAGAATAAAGACCATGATCGGTGTAGTGGCTCAGTCGTCTCCGGGTGCTGTTTTCTATAGATCTCGTAGATCACATTATACAGGTAATCAGTGTACTCCACGGATGAAGGAGAGGCTAATACTTGGGGGGACACCAGGGTCTCCAAGCTAGTATGTAACGGCGGGGCATGTCTCAGCGGAGACCACTCGGAAGATCATCGGGTAGCAGGGACTTCGACTCATCCACCCTGCAGGTAGAGTTGTCTTCTTGCGAACGCCCGATAATCCCCTCTTTCAGATGGCCCTCAACAGTTTTCTGGATCTTTTATCATTGCTTTTCTTCTGTTGAACTGAGTGTTCGGTGCGTCCCCTTTCTCTGTTTTATGCGTCTTTCAGAATTTGCACACATGTTAGGCGGATACTGGCTTCACCCACACCAATTTTTATGCGAGCGCTGGCCCGGCTTCCTCCACCGTCGTGAACTCTGGCTCCGAGAGGATCTGCAGTGGCAGATATGCGAGGCCGTCTTCCCTGTAGAGTTCGAGCACCCTTTCCCTCAGCTCCATGTCCCTGCGGGTGAGTGGCGCGGGGGTCCTCTGGGTCAGCACGGCTCTGAAGGGGGAGAGGAACACCACCAGCGTGTCGGATCTCACCAGATACCTGTCCCTCATCTCCTTCATGTAGGACAGCTCCAGGTCCCAGCCGTGGTCGGGGAGCCTCCTCACCTCGTACCCCTCTGATAGCTCCTCTGCTACCTCGTCGAGGTCGGTTCTCCCGAACCACCTCCACATGACGTAGTGATATACACCGGGCATCGTGTGGCTCACAAGGTTAAGGTGAACGGCGACTGAAGAACCTTAAGCTTCGGGGGTTCACCGTTGGAGGCAGGGGCGGCACATTCCGTGCGTCATGTTTTCCCTGTCTTTCTGTCAGTGTACCCATGTTTGTTGATGTTCTTCGCTTCACCTGAATCAGTTTTATTGCACCTGTAGATAAAAGTAGTTGCATTGTAGCGCATTTGGGGCACGTTTGTTTGACAAGCGTTTTCAGCATTTATAATTTTATTAACAGGAGATGATGAAGGTAAATTAATAGATGAATTTCTTAAAGTGATTTCGATTATAAAAAATCTTCACTCCTCAAGCAAGACAAAACGTTATTTTTAAGGCAGGTATTGCATGGGGAATTAATGCCAAGAGGACAATATTAATAGAATTTGAAAATACTCGGGCCGCCTCGTCAGGAACGGGCATCTAGTATAGAAGAAGTATCTGGCTCTGCCCCGTATCGTTCCATCGGCCTCCCCGTAGAAGGGCTTCTCGTGGATGTCTATGGCCACCCGTTTGGGGCCCATGAACAGTCGTCTCCTCTTAGCCTCGGCGAAGGCCTTCTCCAGGCAGGGCGTGAAGAGCAGCACCAGGTCCTCCGGGCTCGTCTTCCTTATCCGGTTGAAGACCACGTCTGGGCTGGGCGCGTCCCTGCCCCTGTCCTTGAGGATGGCTACAGCCGTCTCGATGGTGTTCTGGGTCGTGGCTGCGACGAGGAGTATGTCCCGGACCGCGCCCCCCGTGTGCATGGCGTTGGGGGCTGCTTCAAGGCTGGGGCCTTTCTTGAGGGCTATCTCGATAAACCTATAAGCCTGCTTGTTCTCGTCTCTCACGAGGCTTGGGCCTCCCGAGGAAGGCGGAGCCAGCTAGGTCTTGCCTTCCCCGGATATTTTATGTTAAAAGGCGAATTGCGTGGGGCTTGTCCAGGGTGGTGTCGTCGAGGACGAGGAGGCCCCTCTCCTTGTCCACTACGACCTCAGCCTCTCTCCAGAGGGCCCCTGTGTCTGGGAGCTGCCTCTTGAGGAGGCGTGTGAAGGCGTCGTGGGCGGGTGAGAGGGGTTTGTCTGGTTGGCATCGGGCGGCTTCGGTGCATGTGAAGGCTTTCTGGGCCGCGAGGAGGAAGTTGATGTAGTCCAGGTCGCTGCATCGGGAGTGGTTCATCGCTCACTCA
>MEZF01000050.1:1256-4640 GCA_001774245.1 Candidatus Bathyarchaeota archaeon RBG_13_52_12 | reverse complement strand
GGTTGCGGGGAGTTAGGAATATTAGGATCCCTTCTGGTACATTATCTCACCGTTCACGATCGTATAATCTACCTCGATGTCCTTGATTCGTTCGGCATCAATCTTCAAAGGATTCTCCCTGAGTACAACGAGGTCCGCAAGCTTCCCCACCTCAATCGAACCCTTGATGGCCTCCTCAAACCCACAGTAAGCGGCATCTATCGTGAAGATCTTAATAGCATCCATAACTGTGACAGCTTGCTCAGGAGATATCGTGTCGCCGCTCCACGTCTTCCTTGCGACGCATGACCATATATCTCTCAGCACGTCGATGGGCATGTAGCCGGGGGCATCTGTGCCGCTCGTGAACCTGATACCCGCATTCATCATCATCTTGAACGGGAAAGCATCCATCATCCTTTCCTCGCCGAGTGTAACCATTAACGGGTCCCCGAAATAGTAGAGGAAGTTAATGTTAGGCACGGGGAAGATGCCCAGCTCCTTCATCCTCCTCAGCCTTTCAGGGGTACAGAGATAGTTAGATGGGCCGTGTTCGATCCTGTGCCTGTGATCCATCCTAGGATACTTCTTCAACGTCTTCTCGTAGGCGTCCAGTATCATGTCAAACGCCTTGTCGCCGATTGCGTGCACACACAGCCGATCCCCCGCCCTATGGAACCTCTCTACAAGAATATCAAGGGTCTCCTGGGGAATACGTACAACGCCGTAATTCCAGGGCTCGTGACAGTAAGGCTCGTAGAAAGCGGCGTTGCACCCAGTCATGCCGCCGTCGATGCTGAGCTTTATTCCCCCAATCTTCAACCAATCGTTGCCAAACCCGGTCCCTAAACCCACGTTAAGCAAGCTATCGGCCCGAATCTTGGACTCGTACGCCCTCACCAGTAGAAGGATTCTCATCTTAAGGTCGCCTTCAAGCAGCACCTCCTGATAGGCCCGCAACTCCTCGGGTGAGGTCACTATATCGTGAACTGTGGTTACCCCCCGCTCCAGACACCTCTGCACGGCGGACCGTATACCCCTCTTTAAATCCTCGAACCCGTAAGAGTGAATGGATGGGATGGTGACGCCTCTCTCGATGGCGTCACGGATGACGTGTTCTCCTCCAGGTGAAGTCAGGTTAGTCACGAGGTTCTGGGCCTTCTCCCGTAGCATCCCCGTCGGCTCACCTGCGTCATCCTTAACGATTATACCCGCCACAGGGTCAGGGGTCTCCCCTGTGATCCTGGCCCGCCTCAACCCTAGGCTGTTAACAACCGTGATGTGCGCCCCAAAGGACATGAAAGCAGGATGCTCGGGGGCAGCCTCATCCAGATCTCGCCTCGTTGGGAATCGCCTCTCCTTGAACCGGTAATCCTGCATCGGGCTTCCTATGACCTCGATCCACTCCCCCTGAGGGATCCGATTAGAATGCGCCCGAATCTTAGCTACAACGTCGGCGATGGACCTTATCTCAGGGTAGTAAAAGTCCCTGCAATCAAGCTTATCAGGATCTAAATCTCTGGTGCCACCCTGAATCATATGTACGTGAGCATCAGTCAAGCCGGGTAATACAGCCCTCCCAGCCAAGGCAATGACCTTGGTGGTTGCCCCAATTAGGCGCTTGATCTCCTCGCTGGAACCCACGCCTATGATCTTACCATCCTTAACCGCAACGGCCTCTGCGATCCTCTCCCCGGAGTCAACGGTAATTACATCCCCGTCCAGTAGCACAAGGTCAGCGAATAAATATTCAACAACCATGAAATCATCCAGCATAATTACGTCTATAAATCTTTGTATCCGCTGAAAACAGGAAGCCGGGGTCAGCTTTGGAGACTGCGTTTCAGAGCAAGCACGTTTTCCATGCTTCTATGACTCGGCCAATCCTCGTTGGCGAGAATCCTCATAGTCGAGACTGCCCCTATCGCAACATCATCCTGAAGACCTTTGAGACTTATTTTGTCCACGGTGTCATAGACTGTGTGTCTCACCGTCTTGAGTAACGCGAGGCGCCCTGGATCCCTGTAATCGATAATGCTACCAGTGGGGACGCCGAGTTCGTGGAACGCCCTGCTGTCGCCCGGACCCATCCTCTGGTCGAAAGGCAGCTCGAGTCCAAGATCAGACCTCAGCTCACCGTAAAAAGGCTCCAGTTGAGGCCAGTAATCAACGGTAACCATCTGGGGGTTAAACCCGCCATTACAGTCCAGCTGATACGTGAACCGCATATCCTCCATCTCGCCCGCATGCTTAACCGCATAGTCCTTGCTCCCGTAGAACCCGAACTCCTCGGCAGAGAAACATGTGACCCTGACGTCGCCTGTTAGCCCCTTAGAGGAGTTGAGTATACGCCCCATCTCGGTGACAGCCATACACGCTGCTCCACAATCAAACGCGGCCTGGGCTATCTCGTGTCCATCATAGTGACCGCCCAGCAACACGTAGCCACTATTTCCCTTGCCTTTTACCTCACCGCAAACGTTCCAGGACTCCCTCTCGAAAACATCACACTCAGTCAAGAGCTTAACAGTTACTCTCCCCTTAACCATGAGCCGCTTGAGCAACAAACCATCTTCGTGCCTGATGGAGACAGATGGCACTAGCCGGGGCACAACACCGGTGGGGGGACCCATCATTGGATACGGGTGCATCCAAACAAACCCCACTGCACCAGCCTCAACACACGATTCGAGAGGAAGCCTGTTAGTACCCAGAACAATCTTACCATCGAGATTATGAGACCCTACATCTTCGCTTGTCTCGATGAGGATGGGTTCACCCTCAACTTCTCCGCTTGGGGTCATTGGGAGGGTAAGTGTCTGAATACACCTGTTTGAGCCCTTGATCGTTAGCGACGATACGCCTACCCTGCATCCGGGGAAGGTGAACCGCTCAAGATGAGGCTCATTAAAACCGTATTCCTCAAAAAGACCCAAAATATACTCTGCTGCCTGTTTGTTTTCCTCTGATCCAGCAAACCGTCCACCGTACTCGTCGCAGAGGATCGTCAGGTTATCCATAGCTCGCCTACTTGAATAAGCCTCCTTCAATACGTGTCTCTCAGAATCATTCAGCATAAATTAAGCAAAGACTGACAGAAATATGACGCTATCTACTCCGATGATGAATCTCGGGATGTTTAATGAAGCTTTAGCTTTAAAGATAGTTAGGATAACTAAATAATAAAGTTAAGGTGTTTTAGTTGTGATGGTGTATTCGACGTCTAGAGGCTCAAGAACCTCATCTATTTCTTCCTTAAGCTTATCGATCTGTGCCTTATCTGGTACCTTGAACCATTCGAAAAAGAAGTCGTAGTCTCCTAGTTTCTCGCCTTTGCTGCTGAGAACCTCAACACATTTTCTATGGCTAACTCGCTCTGTACCTCTGAATAGTGTTAGTAGGCCC
>MEZF01000050.1:0-517 GCA_001774245.1 Candidatus Bathyarchaeota archaeon RBG_13_52_12 | reverse complement strand
CGTCCTCAGCACCCACCACCACGACGACCACTGCAAGCCCGAGAAGGTTAAGCAGGCAGCCGGCGACAAGACCGTGATATTGGCTCCGCCCGAGTGCGGCAAGAAGCTGGGCCTACCGGTCAAGAGCCTGAAGCCCGGCGAGAAGGCGACCTTCGGGGACATCACAGTTGAGGCCGTGGAGGCTTACAACTACAAGAGGTTCAGGAGCCCCGGGAACCCCTTCCACCCCAGGGGCATCGGGGTCGGCTACCTTGTCAGAGCTGAGGGCAAGACCGTGTACCACGCGGGGGACACGGACTTCATAGAGGAGATGAAGAAGCTGAAGGGCGTGGACCTGGCCCTGGTGCCCAGCGGCGGCACCTACACCATGGATGCGCCCGAGGCAGCTGAGGCAACCGCCGCCATCGGGCCCAAGCAGGCCGTACCCATGCACATCTGGGACAAGGACCCCGCGGAGTACAAGAGGCTGGTGGAGGCAACCTCTAAGACCAAGGTCACCATCATGAAGCCAGGGGAC
>MEZF01000049.1:5256-5463 GCA_001774245.1 Candidatus Bathyarchaeota archaeon RBG_13_52_12 | reverse complement strand
TGGGGCCAACTCATCAACAAGCTCCCGATGCACACAGAGGGGCTCAAGACCCAGTTCATAGTCCAGAGAACCAACCGCAACACATACGACCACGCCGTCGAGTGCGCGGGAGGCACCTTCACCGAGACAGAGCCGGACGAAGAGGCCCTCCGTGGAGCCTACAACGGGGCTGAGACCGCTGCCTACTACTACACGGTCAGATCCGCT
>MEZF01000049.1:4897-5124 GCA_001774245.1 Candidatus Bathyarchaeota archaeon RBG_13_52_12 | reverse complement strand
GTCATATTCAGCGGCGGGAAATACGTCTCAGGGCCAAACAACTCGGGGATCCTCGCCGGCCGGAGAGACCTCATCAAGCTCGCCCATCTCCAGGCCTACCCGTTCCACGGCGTAGGCAGAGCCTCCAAGATGAGCAGAGAAACCATCGTCGGCTTCGTGACAGCCCTAAGACTCTACCTGGATAAGGACGAGGAGAACACGTACCGTGGGTGGCTTGCTAAGGCGCA
>MEZF01000049.1:4573-4804 GCA_001774245.1 Candidatus Bathyarchaeota archaeon RBG_13_52_12 | reverse complement strand
CAGCGTCATTAAGCTGGATGACCGGGTCACGGGTATAACTGGGGCGCAGCTCATGATGAAGCTGAGGGATGGAGACCCCAGCATAGAGACCCTCTACGAGCCCGGCTTCCTGCTGAAGAACCCTGAGGGGAAGCTGGTGATCAACCCCGAGTTCCTACTCGAGGGCGAGAATGAGGCAGTTGTTAAAGAGATTAAAACCATCCTCAAAGAGGCGAAAAAATAGAGCCGTTC
>MEZF01000049.1:987-4507 GCA_001774245.1 Candidatus Bathyarchaeota archaeon RBG_13_52_12 | reverse complement strand
GAAGCTCGATAAGGCAATTAAAGATGCGGTTGAAAAAACTGTTGGAGTAGAATACTTGGGAAGGTTCATGCCTGAACAAACCAGATGGCATTACACTTATTTCTATAAGACTGAAAGCTTAACGGCTTGGGACAACTTTTTAAAAAACTTTGAATATAAGAGGGATAGAAAAATCCTGGCTCACGATACCACAGAATACTATATTTAATAAAAATAGAAGACCCTGATTCCTCCTTCTTTCTGTGAGTGCTTAGCACGCGATTTTATCCTCACTCCACGATGACTCTATCGAATATTTTATCCACGAATCACATCATATATTATTCGGAGTTAATTATGAAAGTACTAAATATAGGTGAAGTGAAAGGAGAGAAACTTGGAAATACAGATGCAATTAGGAAGATACTTGTCTATTCAGAGAATCTAATGCTTATGTACGCCGAAGCTATGCCTGGAGGACCACCATTATCCCATAGTCACCCAAATGAGCAGCTAGGATTCATTATTCAAGGAACTGTTGAATTGTCAGCAAGCGGAGAGACCGTTATTTTAAAGGCTGGTTCCTCGTATTTGCTTGAACCAAATGAGCATCATGTGATGAATGGTTTGGGTGACGAAAAAGTCATTCTTCTTGATATATTTCATCCTTATCGAGAAGATTATTTACCGAAAAAATAACGACATAGCCACCGCCTATCAATAATTTTATCATCACTTCACCATATAACTCTACGGTAATTATGCCTGAACGTGTGTTTCCTGAAGACTTGGAGTGGACAAAACCACCAAGAAACTACTACATAAGTGATGTAAAAGAGAAGGTTCTCTACGTTAATCCAGAGACAGGTGCTAAAATTGCACTAGTTAAGGCACCAATAGGAATAATGGATAAACTCCATAAACACTCGGAAGCGAACCAGTTCACCTTGGTTCTAGAGGGAGGGAGAAAATGGGCGTTTGGCTACACTCCTAGGGGTGAAGTGCATGGTGGCTCTGATATTAAACAAGAGATCACTGCATTATTCATCTGGGATGGATCACCTAAACCAGAAGTATTAGAATGACCACTCTCGCAGTTGTTTCCAATAAGATGTAGAAGCACTGATTATTTTCAAACTCGATTCAATAAATAAGCCGGTAACTTCAAATCATTTGTCAGTTTTATCAGTGTCGTTCCAATCCTCGGGGCCATCCCAGTAGTGGAGGTAGACGAAGTCTTTGAGGACTTTTGTTCCATTTGACATGGCTCCATGCTCCTTATCTTTAGGGCAGTAATCGAAGCCGTAATCATCTTCTGAGACCGCTATATGAGTGCCATTAGGCAACTCAATCTCACCGGATAACCTGAAGGTAAACTGATTTGAGTGAGGGTGACTATGGGGTACCTGCTCGAGGTAAACCCCTTCCGGTATCTTCAAGATAGCGAATGTGGCTCCAGTTTTCTCATCCTTCCACAGGACCTGCCGCTGGACATTACTCACAAAGTTCGGTGCCCTCTTCCACTCAACATCCTTTCCGTTCACTTTCACCATTTATTTCACCCAATTTGCCTTGATGTTTGTATAGCTCCCCACTTCGGAGCTTGGCCTCCACTAAAAAGATGCATTAACATTATCTAGCAGAGACTGTTTATTCCTACTAACGGCATATATTTAGAGTTTGTCTTGATGCGTGCGCCCTTAGCTATCTTGGCTAACCCTCATCTAGTAGGATGTGTGCAAGCTTCTCCACGTCTATGCTTCCACCCGAGAGGATGCAGACGCTCTTCCCGCGCTCCTCCTTAGGCATCGCCAGCGCAGCAGCTAGACTGATCGCTCCAGCCCCCTCAGTCACTAACTTGTTTTCGAGCGCGAGGAATCGAATAGCCCTAGCGATCTCAGCCTCCGATACAACGACTACCCTGTCGATAGTCTCCCTAACGAGTTCGTACAGCTCATTCGAAGGGAAAACCTTGCCAGCTACACCGTCGGCAAGAGTTGGCTTATAATCATACACTTTAGACCCACCATTCTCCAGAAAATTAAAGTAGTGAGGGCAATTCTCCGCATTTACGCCAATAACCCTGACGTCAGGCTTGAGAGCCTTCGCAGCTAGGGATATTCCAGATGCCAGAAATCCCGCCCCCACCGGGACGAATATTATGTCGACATCAGGTTCATCTTCCACGATCTCCATCCCAATTGTTCCGTACCCATCCATCAGACCATATTCCCCAAAGGGGTGAATGAGGCTGTAATCGTGAGGAGGGTGCTCCACATAACTCTGGAAGGCGTCCCCCGAGATTAGGTCGACCTCAGCGCCATATTTTTTTGTGGCCTCTATCTTGTACTTTGGAGCAGTATCTACTATTGCCACTCTCGCAGGCACGTTGAAGATGTTGGCAACATATCCTACGGCTTGAGCCATGTTCCCGGAACTGAGCGTAGATATCCCGCGGCTCCTCTCCTCCGGGCTCAGCCTGGCCACCCAGTTGTAGACTCCCCTGATCTTGTAGCTGCCTACAGGCTGCAAAACCTCCGGCTTCAGAAGAATCTCGGTATCGACCTCCTTGTACCTTCTAAGAGGCATGAGTGGCGTGTGGAGGGCGACTCCCCTCAGCCGTATTGATGCTTCCCGAAAATCGCTGAGACTCGGCCTATGGGAGGGGTCCCTCGACTCACTAATCCATCTGTTCATCGAATCACCTTCACCCGATTTGAGAAAATATGAATAGTCACTCGTCTCCGAACCAGTACATCGCCCATTCACTTAACCCGGCCAACGTCTCCACGTCTTTCAGCGTCTTCTTTGCTTCGTTTAATGCGTCCACGATGCTTGGTTGAAAAGAAGACCTATTGTGAACATCAGTCGTGACACATTCGTATAGTTTTCCCCTCATCTTACAAGTCAATGCAAGCCCTCCATTTCAGCGTCAATAACTTTGCTTAAGTAACATAAATTTTTAGTTACAAACTATTCATAATTATTGGAATAATCTGGCAAACTATTATCCAAATGTGAGTAAGGTCCGATGATGTTTACGTGCATAATTTAAGCCGTGAACAGATCTAGGTGTATCTTATCCAACTCTTTGGCGACCCATTCCCTCAGGCACCCAGATCCACAAAACTGCCTCGTTATTCTCTTCCCTGACTCATAGTAGGACAATTCGAATAGATAATCACGCGTCGTTGGTTGTTGGCAGATTTCACATCGGTGAATTATGCGGTCCTTGTTTTCCATACAGGTAAGGTGATTTAGCTTTAGAAAAACTATTCGCATTTCTTACGTGCATAATTCTGGTTGAAGGCTAAGTAAGCCCCAACTTCTCTCTTCTACTTACTCACCTAAGTTTGATGCTTAAATGCCTATGAGGAGGCTATGTATCAAGCACACAGGAGCCCTTAACAGAGAACAGCTCGCCCCTCCACCGATTGATGACATACGCTAGGCTGAACGGAATCAGGATCGTGGTTATCGCTGACACCGCTATGAAGCTGCTGAAGACAAACTCGTCGATGACGCCTGCGGAGAAGAATAT
>MEZF01000049.1:0-970 GCA_001774245.1 Candidatus Bathyarchaeota archaeon RBG_13_52_12 | reverse complement strand
CCATGCTGAACTTTGCGCTCAGCCCGAGGCCCACTATGATGATGCTCTTCAGACTCAAACCCATTAATCTACCAGCGATCAAGGCTGACATGAACTTGCCAGCGAAGTTAGCAGCCAGGAGCAGTGTGGTGAGGGAGATACTCGCCGCGATGCTGCCAAGCTCGGTGCCCAGACCTATCCCGAAGAAGAAGACGGGTCCAAGGAACCCGTAGCTGAGGGCGCGCAGGATCGTGAGCGTCCTCTTATCCGCGTTGCAGCTGCTTAGGAAGCGTTGGAATATTAGCCCAGCCGCTATCGAGCCCAGGAGCACGCCCAGTCGAAAGCTCTGAGTTATGGCCACCAGGGTAAAAGTTGAGCTCAGAAGAAGCAGCAGCAGATGTGAGTCCCTGGGGCTGCTCTCGTGCCTCGCAAAAAGGGGGAGAATGACCCGATTCAGTGCAAGTGCCACGCTTAGGAAGAGAGCGAAGCCCAGGATCATGTAGACGGGATCGACGGTGGCTGAGCCAGCCCCTACTATCACCGAGGCCACTGAGGCCAGGAGGACCTCAGCCACGTCGTCGACGACGCCTGGGCAGAGTATCAGGCTGGCCTCCTTCGATGTTATCACACCCAGTTCGTCGAGGATCGGAGCGATTGTGGTCTCTGCAACCGTCGCTAAAGCGGTTGAGACCACCAGGGAGACGAGTGGAGGGTAGCCGAACCACGTCAGAACGAGGTACCCGAAGAGAGTGGATAGGCCCATGTTGAGGACGCTTATCAGGAGTATGTGGCGCCCGAGGCCCATGATGGCCTTCAGGTCGAGCTGGGTTCCCACGGTTAGCAGCAGGGTGATGATTCCCAGCATTGAGAGGAGGTTGAATCCCTCGGCCTCGAGGAGCCCGGTGAAGACGGGGGCGTTAGGTAGAAGCTGGAAGGCGAATCCGATGAGCAGGGGTGCGAGTAGTGTTGGCATCCGGTAGCGGTCGAGTGG
>MEZF01000048.1:21618-30560 GCA_001774245.1 Candidatus Bathyarchaeota archaeon RBG_13_52_12 | reverse complement strand
AACACGCTGGCGCGCGATAAATGGTAATAATTATTATGTCTCTTGGAATTAAGGGTAAATTCGTCGTCGGTTTCGACGGCTTCGAGCACAGGATCATACGCGATGGCGTGGTGATCGTTGATGAGAAGAGAGTCAAGCACGTCGGTAAAAGCTATGGTGGGAAGGTCGATAGGTGGATTGACGCCTCGACAGGACTCATAATGCCGGGACTCATAAACACCCACATTCACGCCGCGACTGCTCCCAAGGACAAGGGATTCATAGACGACACAGGAGCTCGCCACTTCTACATGAGCAGTCTCGGCGAAAATCTCACCGCCCTCGGCCAAGCGATGAGAGGACCCGACTACGAGGTTTTCGCAAAATTCAGCCTCGCAGAGTGCCTCAAGAGCGGCAACACCACAATAGTCGAGATCGGCATATTAGAAAATCTAGGCGTCGATAAAACTGTGAGGGTGATTAGTGATCTGGGCATTCGGGCTACAGAGAGTCCAACTATAGCCGACGGGGCATGGGAAAGGAGTCAGGCAGCTGATCTCAGGACAAGGTGGCTCGGCGTAGAAGCTGGGCTAAAGAAGATTGATGAAGCGGAAAGATTCGTTAAGACTCACAGAGGCGCCTGCGAGGGGCGTCTTATGCCCGCAATTTACGGAGACACGGTCGACAAGTGCAGTTCCGAACTACAGAAGGCTATCCGCGCTAAAGTGAACGAGCTGAAGGTACCCGTTACAATCCACGCTGGCCAGTGGGTGGTAGAGTTCAACAACATGATCAGAATGTACCGTCGAACTCCCGTCGAGTTCCTAAGAGACACGGGGCTGCTTGGACCAGATCTCATAATCGGCCACGGCTGGGCAATAGCAGGCCACCCGCTCGTAGGTTACCCCTCAGTGGATGGTGGAGACCTTGCCATACTCGCTAAGAGCGGCGCAACGGTGAGTCATGACCCACTTGTATTCATTAAACGCGGGAACAAGATGCACAGCCACACTGCTTACCTGAAGGCAGGAGTCAACGTTAGCATAGGCACCGACACGGTGCCCCAAGATCTCCTCAACGAGATGAGGCTGGCTAGTTATACTTCTAAGCTGGCTGACTGGGATTGTCACAGCGGTGCAAGTAGAGACATCTTCAATAGTGCAACTCTAGGGGGGGCAAGGGGGATCGGCCGAAGTGACCTAGGCCGCCTAGCCTCGGGAGCCCTCGCTGACATCACTATAGTTGATTTGGAAACATTCAACGGTGTCCCTTATCGCGACCCCATAAAGAACCTAATTAACAGCAGCCAGCGCGCTGACGTCACTTGGGTGATTGTAAATGGCAAAATTGTGGTGGAAGAGGGAAAGCTCACAACAATCGACGAGAGGAAGCTCCTCAGGGATGTCCAGAAATCTGCGGAGGGCGTATGGGAACGGATACCTGATCACCACTACCTTAAGCAGAGAGCCGATGAGATAAGTCCCCTCGCATATAAACTCTGGGAAGGGTAAACCCCCTCAATATTTCTGTAGGCGAATTAGATACCCGCATAGTGGAAAAAATTGGGTAATTTATAGATCTAAGCCTTCTTGAATGCATTTGCCCCGAGCTTGAACGCCCTCATGTTCAAATCCAGGAACCTGGTTGGAATAGACTCCTTCATAACAGCTGTGATTTCCTTCTCCCCGAAGGGAAGAACATTCGAGGCGGTAAGCGCACCTAGCATCACAATATTTGTGGCAATGGGGTCTCCCGCCTTCACCGCTAGGCTAGTAGCGTCTAAGACAGCGATCTTGCTGCTCACCTGCCCAAGTAGCCTGAGAAGATCCTTCTCTCTCGGGTACCTACGCATCCCGCTGATGACCTCTACTGGGGGGATCTTCTTACTGTTGACTATGGCGAGCCCACCCTGTCTCAGGTAGGTGACCCCTCTGCGGGTCGCCTCAGCAAGTTCGAATCCAAGTAGTGCATCTGCCTCCCCCGGCCTGATCTGGGGTGAGTAAGCCTCACCGATCTGAATATGACCCATAACAGGGCCACCGCGCTGAGCCATCCCATATGTCTCGCCTATACGGACATGGAGCCCCTGCTTTATCGCGGTCTCAGCAATAAGGCGCGTCGCTAGAAGTGTACCTTGACCACCGACCCCTGCGATGACCACTCGGGTTGTCTTCATCAAGTGTCCCTCCCGTGAATGCAACCCGTGCTACACACTTGGGAGCAGACCCCGCAACCCATGCAGATCGTCGGGTCGATACTAGCCTTCTTCCTTTCCTCATCGAAGTTAAGGCCCGGGCACCCGAAGGTGCTTAAGCACAGTTTGCAGCCGACGCATTTCGACTCATCGACCTTGTATGGTATGGGGCGCTTAGGCCTCATCTTGCGGATGGCCTCAGTGGCGCAGATACGCCTACTCACAACCATGGCGACTCCGTCAGTCTGCAGCATCCTCCTGAAAGCTGCTTCGGTCGCTTTAGTGTCGTATGCGTCGGTTACCTCGATGTGGTCTACGCCTACTGCTTTAGCGATCGCCTCAATTGAGACGCTTTTAGTTGGCTCTCCCATCGCCGTCTTGCCCGACTGGGGGTTAGGCTGGAACCCGGTCATTGCGGTGACGCTGTTGTCTGCGACGACGACTTTTATGTTGGTCTTCGTTTGGACAGCGTTCATAAGTGCGGGTATGGCTGCGTGGAAGAAAGTGCCGTCTCCGATCCAAGCGATGGAGTCGACCCCAACCTGGTTCATCCCCTGGCTGACTCCAAGGCTCGCACCCATGCAGAAGTAGGTGTCCTCGTAGCTCATAGGCGGCGCCCAGGCAAGGCCGTAACAGCCGATGTCGCCGTTTATCACGACTTTATGGATGTCTCCTTTAACAGCCTTCACGGCGCGCTTTAAAGCGTAGATACTCGACCTGTGGGGGCAGCCAGCGCAGACGGTGAGCATTCTACTAAAAATCATGTCCTTAGCTTCATTCTCAAGGTCACCCCGTGGATTCTGCGGGAGCTTTTCTCCGAGCATCTCAGCGATGACAGCGTCAACAATCATAGGCATCAACTCTCCCTCGGAGGGAAGCTTACCGTTTATACGCCCGTAGAGCGTCACACCCGGGTTAGCATCCTTAGCCAGTGCCTTGATGTGTAACTCGACGAATGGATCCGGCTCCTCTGTGACCAGGACTTTTTCAACGCCCTTGAGGAGTCTTGAGATGAGTCCCTCGGGGAGGGGGTTGGAGGTACCAAGCTTGAGGACTGCCACCTTCTCCTCCGCACCAAGTTTGACGAGGGTCTCCATGACGTAATTGTAAGTCTGCCCAGCGGCTATTACGCCGACCTTCTCTCTACCCGTCATCGTCAACTTGTTGAGTGGCGAAATATCGAACTCCTCCTTTATCTTGGCGATCTTCTCATTCGCCTCCTTCTCCCCACCATAGAAGAGCTTGTTGAAGCCCGCCACGACGTAGCTAAACTGATCGAAATCAAACTTCGCCTCACGATCTAGCTTTTGAAGCTTACCGAGCTTGACGTCACTCCTCATGTGGCTGATACGCGTCACTGTTCGTAACATGACTGGAAGCTTGTACTTCTCGGAGAGCTCGTAAGCGTAGACTGTAAAGTCCTTAGCGTCCTGGGGGTCGCTGGGCTCAATAGCAGGAACGCAGTTCTGCTTGGCGAGCCATCGCTGGTCCTGCTCCTGCCCGCTGCTGTGCTGGCTAGGGTCATCAGCGCTCACGAAGACTAGGCCGCCTTTCACGCCCCTCAATGCCGCCATCTCCATGATGTCCAGCGCCACGTTGAGACCAACGTGTTTCATACTCACCAACCCGCGCTGGTTGCACATTGAAGCCCCGTAGGCTACCTCGAAGGCGACCTTCTCGTTAGTCGACCACTCGAAGTGAATGCCCACCTCCTTCGCGATCTCAGCAAGGGTATTACCTATCTCAGAGGCCGGTGTCCCTGGATACGAGGTCGCGATCCTGACTCCAGCCTCTAACGCGCCTCGAACGATCGCCTCATTTCCCATGAGTAGCACAGTTTCCCCCGGGCTATCACGGGTGACTGGATTGCTCATGGGATAGCTTAAAGTGAACCATTTATTAAGGCTCATCTCTCACCCTCCCTCATGGCTTTAAAGAAAAAGAGGCTGGGGAAGACCGGGCTCTACGTCACCGAGGTTGGTTTCGGTGGAATACCCATACAGAGGATCTCTGAGGAGGAGGCGATCAGTGTAGTAAAGCGGTGCTACGAACTGGGCATCAACTATTATGACACCGCACGTGGCTACACGACTAGCGAGGAGCGTGTAGGGAAAGCCCTCGAAGACGTTAGGGATAACGTCTACATAGCCACGAAGAGCCACGCTAAAACAGGCAAGGAGCTCCGCGAAAACCTCGAGACAAGCCTCAAAAACCTGAAGACCGATTACCTCGATCTATACCAGCTCCACAACGTTGGCTTGGAGACATATAAGACCCTCCAAGCCCCAGGCGGGGCTCTCGAGGAGCTTCTCAAGATCAAGGAGGAGGGAATTGCCCGTCACATAGGAGCGACTAGCCACAGCCCCACATTCCTCACTAACATCTTGAACGAAGGCAGCCCATTCGAGACCATCATGGTTGGGTACAATTATATCGCCTTAGAACCTTCGAGGGAGCTACTCCCTCTCTGCAAAAAGATGGATATAGGCACAGTGATCATGAAGCCGTTCGGTGGAGGGGCATTCACTAACGCCCGAACCGCCCTCAAATTCGTCCTCGCGAACGAGAACGCTGACTGCACGATTCCCGGGATGCAGAGTGTCACAGAAGTCGAGGAAAACGTCGCCGTCTGCGGCGAAGACCTCACACTAGCGAAAGACGAACTCGACTCCATCGAGGTAGACCGGGTCGCCCTCGGCAACGAGTTCTGCGCCGCCTGCGACTACTGCCAACCCTGCCCAGCCGGCATCCCAATCAGCTTCGTCTTGCGCACCGAGATGAGCAGTCTTCGACGAATGGGGTGGACCAACAACATAGTGAAGCAGACCAGGGAGACTGCGCCGAAGGTCGATGCATGCCTCGACTGCGGAGCATGCGAGACACGATGCCCATACCAATTACCTATCAGGAAGCTACTTCCAGAGAAGATGGACGCCCTCCTTAAGCGCTTGGAGGAGCGGAGCATACCATAAACAACTGTTTAGCAATCTCTATAAATATCAAGCCGTGCGCGCACGAAGATAATAAAGCCATCTTCCACTCTCTTTCACCCGTATGAGTGTGTCAAGGATTTTTGCAGAAGCCGACAAGGCGGGAAAGGAAGTCGCTGAGCTCACTTCAGGGCTTGTAAAATTTAACTCAGCCCACCCCGAGGGGCGTACCGACGAGGTTGTACACTACATTGCCGGGTACCTCGATAAACATGGTATAGAACACGAGGTCCATGCGCAAGACCCGAAGAAACCAAACATCGTAGCAAAGCTACACGGCAAGTCAAAGAACAAAATACTCTGGGTGGGCCATATCGACGTAGTCCCTGAAGGTAAACCTGAGGCATGGAATTACCCCGCCTACGACGGCGTCATCAAGGAAGGCATAGTCCACGGTAGAGGCAGCAGCGATATGAAGGGAAGCTGTGCAGCGGCGTTGGTAAGTGCACGCATTCTCAGCAGGATGAGACTCCCCCACCCCGTCGAGTTATGGTTCACCGCCGACGAGGAGATCGGAGGCGGGGCTGGGGCGAGGTGGCTCGCTGAGTCAGGCCGTTTAAAGGGCGATGTCTGCGTAATAGGAGACGGCAACGGTGGAGGCAAAGATCACCCGAGCATCGATTTAGGCTGCAAGGGAGGCGCGCAGACTCGCCTGATATCAAAAGGGAAAACTGCTCATGGCAGCACCCCCTACCAAGGCGATAACGCCATCATGAAGCTCATAAAAGTCATCCCTGAGGTTTATAAGATAGGTAATTTCAAGCTGGATCTACCCAAGGAACTCGACAAGCCCATTAGAGATAGCGTAAAGTTCTACCTGGCTGACGCTAAGACTCCGGATCACCAGAAGCATGTTAGACGTCTCTACAATTACCCAACCGTAACATGCAATATCATTCACGGTGGTGTTAAAATCAATGTCGTTCCCGACTACGCCGAGGCGGAATTCGATATCAGACTAACACCTGGCGCAAGCGTCTCAGCCGTGAGGAAGGAGATAGACCGCCTCGTTAAAGCTGCGGGCGTCCCCGACGTAGAGGTCATAGCTGGGAGAGAAAACCACGCCAAAGCCAGCGGCAAACTCAGTGATCAGGCCGGCTTCTACGAAGACCCTAATACCCAATTCGCAAAGCAGTTCTCAAAAACGATAAGTAAAGCCACAGGGAAAAAGCCCAGCGTCAAGATCCTGACTGGAGGGACCGACGGCATAAGTACAAGCAAGATCGCCGGCATACCGAGCCTCGGCTACGGCACAAGCATAAGCGGCGTAGCCCACCAACCGAACGAATATATAACAATAGAAAACCTCATACTAGGCATCAAGATCTACGGTGCATTCCCCTACATGTACAAACCATAACTGGATGGTTGATTTCTTCCCTCAATAACAATGCGCGCGCGTACTTCGAAAAAACTCAACTTTCTTAATTGAGATTCCTCGGCTTCGCTACTATCTCTCTTATCTCAAACTCGTAGAATTTTCTAGGATAAGCTGGTTTAACAACTATACAAGTGTCTGTCCCCTCTGCAGTCCCCGCGATAGCCATCACCTCACCACCCATCGAAATCAACCCCGCATCTGCAGCCATCAGCACTATCTCGACGCACACCTTCATCCCCTGTCCAAAGCGATACAGGGTGTCTCTGACGACCTCCTCGATGCTCCTCCCACCACTCTTCTCAGTGAAACTACTTGCGACACCATCACCAAGCGCATGACTTGCAACCAATAGCTTTACCCCCGCCTTCTTTAGACGCCGCCTCTCCTCATCTGTAAAACACCAACCGTTCTCCCTGTAGCCCTCTGAGATACCAACTGCGACGAGATTCAGCTTAAGATCGTCAAAAACCTCCTTCGCCTTAACCGCTGTCCCGCCATGAGTGGTCGCGACGACCACGTCCCTTATTTTAAGCTCAACTGCACGCTTCTTTGCAGCAGCAAGAACGAGCTCGGTGTTCCCGCGTCCAGTCGAGTCACAGTAAAGTATTGTCTTCTCCAAGAACCAGTCACCGCCATTATCTTCTACTAAATAATTGATAAGTTAATTGGAGGTGGCGCGGCCGGCAGGATTCGAACCCGCGACCATGGGCTCCGAAGGCCCACGCTCTATCCGCTAAGCCACGGCCGCACCAGCAGGGATGAAAACTCCAGCGCAATTAAGCATTACCACTTTTTGGGCGAATCCATAATAAGTCAGCGCCTGACGAACATACCGAAAGGGTGCTCTGATGCACGAGGAGAAACTCATTAAGACCGCGGAGATAACCGTCTTCGCTCACGCCACAGAGGATGAGGAGAAAGTCAAACAAGCCATAAAGAGAATAGCGCCATACGAGCACTCCTTCGAGGAACAGCGCCTATCTGGCCACTATGAAGACCCGATAACACTCCTTAAGTCAAAAATCTCCAAGAAAAAAGAGGCATCTGACCTACTCTCAAACATCATCAGCAAGCTCTCCAGCCTCGACAGGCAAACCCTACTTGACGAACTACCGAACCGCGTTGACCCACAAGGCAATCTCTTCCTACGCCTAGACAAGCAAAAGGCCTTCAATGGTAAAATCACGCTCCACGAAAATGACCCGATCAGGATTAAATTTAAGTTCCAACTACCACACAAAGCCGACCCCTCACTAACAATAAGGGAATATATAGTCAACCTAGAGGAGGACGAAACCTAGTGAGGAAGTATATTGACCTACACTTTAGGCCCTCAACCCCGGACAAAGTCAAAGAAATGCTCACCCTCGCCTCGGAGCTTGGGTATGGACAGGTTGCCTCAACCATACAAGCAACCGGAGTAGATAGCAGGATCACCATAGCGGCTAGGTTAGATTTAGAGGCTAAGAGGAGCAGAGAACTCTTGGACGCCCTCAATAAGAGCAGAAGGAGATTCGACATAATTGCCGTGAAGTGCCTTACTAAGGAGGTCGCGAGGCAGGCTGCGAAGGACGATCGCGTTGATATACTGAAGTTTCCAGATGACCCAACCCTCAGAAAACATAACTGGCTAGACCATCACGAGGCGGAGCTCGTCGAGGGAACCGAACGCGCCTACGAGGTTGATGCCTGTGACCTAATAGCTAACAGCCCGACACACCTCGCAAAGGTGATCAACCAGATCAAACGCGACCTAGCCGTCGCGGCAAAGCACGATATAAACATTATACTATCAAGCGGAGCATCTACGCCCCTCGCCATGCGGGAACCGAGAGCTCTCACCGCGCTAGCTAGTTTACTCGATATAGAAGAGGACTGCGCCACCGATATGATCTCGACCATTCCTGAGGCTATTCTGAGGAGGAATCGCGCTAAGCTTGAGGAGGAACTTTAATGCCCGTTAGATTGGTTAGGCGTAGGTACATGCTCTTCAAAGTCACATCGGAAGCGAATCCAGATGAAAAGACGATCTGGGAGAATTTGAGAGACTCTGTATACATGCTTTACGGCGCTAAGGGGCTTTCTCTAGTCGACCCGAATCTTATTGAGTACAACGAGAAGACTAAAGCGGGTATAGTAAGATGCACTCACGATACGGACAGGTTCCTCAGGGCTTCCCTAGCCACAATAGTAGCTATATCTGGGTCACCAGCTGCAATCAGGGTCCAGCGATCCTCCGGTACCATCAAGTCCCTCCGAAGGAAATCAGGTCTAGAGAATCCAAAAAAAGAAGCCCAATAACTGATTAGAGAAGTATTTTTCTGACGCGCGCGCATCCCAGATCAGCTTTTAACTGGTAGGTTCCAGTGTACACGGCAATCTATGCATTAATGCACAT
>MEZF01000048.1:8082-21555 GCA_001774245.1 Candidatus Bathyarchaeota archaeon RBG_13_52_12 | reverse complement strand
ACCCGTAATGATAGTGTAGTGCCACTGGCCGTTTTCTTCCCACGAATACAGCTCATACCCCTTCATGGAATGTGGTAGTTTATCCACCGCAGTCAATGACAGCTTGGTGATTAACTTGTCCGCCTTCTCCAGCGACTCCAACACCTTCATATTATTCCTGGGATCTTTACCTCCATAGAAAGACGAGGAAGGATAGCCCAACTCTAGCACAATTATTTTCTGTTCCCGAGTGTTAAACGGCTTCCAAATGGTAACTCCGTCGAATGAAATGGAGGATATTGGCGTCCAAAAAGCGCCCCAGTATATAGGCTCATTATTGATGCAAACCATAAACGATCCCCCTTCAACTGGTACACCCAGCTCAGAGATACGCTCAAAGGCGCGTGGTGTTAGCTTCAACTCATGTGTCTGAGCGTTATAAGCGATGATATCTTCAACAGATACGATGGGCTGATCTGAGAGCTCGACATGGCTTAAGGCCTCCATCTTGGCAAGCGGGACACCTTCCCTGGTTAAGTATATCGCAAATCCTTCACCCTTTGTAGCAGATGTGTAACCGCTGTACATGATAATGATGAGAAGAATACAAGAGACGACAATAGTAAGTTTTAGAAAAGGCTTTTCCATGATTCATCCCATCGCGCACTCGTATAAAGATCAGGTGAAAGTGAGGATAAGGCTATGGCTAAAAACCCAAACCCGCGCGCATAAGTGTTCATTAATTCATTTTAGGCTCATTTCCTCAAATTGAGCCTATTCATGGCTTGAATAAATATTTAGAGGCGAGGGCGCAAGAGGATTTTGGAAATAACTCATGAAGGAGGTGATAAACCGTTCCAGACGGCTTTCAACCTCTTCCCCTTGACACCCTCAAGCTCCTGTTCTCAAACATCGATATAAGCCTCACCACCTCCAGGATCGAATCCACATACATCAACTCCGGGAAGGGCAGACCACGGTACCCCGTGCGATCCATGCTCCTGGCACTGATGTTCATGCGCTTCGAGGCCATACCCTCCGTGAGGAAACTCTGCAGGAGGCTCGAGAGGAGGCAGTACGCACGAGAGATCTGCGAGTTCGGCGACGAGACCCCGAAGCACAACACCTTCAGCCTCTTCATCACCCGAGCCGGCCCAGAGGCAATCGAGGGCCTCTTCAAAGAGCTGAGGGACCAGGCCCTCGGGATGCGCATAGTGGATGATGAGGAGGCCGTCAAGGTGAGCCTGGACAGCACCTTCATCAAGGCTTACTCGAGGCGCGGGAGAAAGGGAGGCAAGAGCGATAGGGGCGCTCGGGTAGGAAAGACCGACCGGAGGAACTACGAGCTCGGCTGGAGAGCCCACGCCGTCGTCTCGATGAAGGCCCTACCGCTGACGTACGTGGTGAGGGCGGCGAACGTCAACGACAAGGACGCGGCGAGGCCGCTACTCAAGGAGGCTCCGCTGCTGCTTAGGAGGTGGTGGAGGCGTATCGGCCACGTCATAGCGGACAGGCAGTACTACTCGGCGGAGGTCTTCGAATTGGTGAGGGGGCTGGGGGCGGAGCCCGTGATCCCGCACCCGGCCAACGTGAAGGAGCCGTTGATCGATCTGTGGCTTACTAAGCGCTTCAAGGTGAGGGGTGACCCGAGGCTGGTGGGGCTGTACAGGCTGAGGATGTCGGTGGAGAGGAGCTTCAAGGCGGGTAAGCTGGAGCTGATGATGGGG
Source organism: Candidatus Bathyarchaeota archaeon RBG_13_52_12 (assembly GCA_001774245.1). Lineage (GTDB taxonomy): Archaea > Thermoproteota > Bathyarchaeia > TCS64 > TCS64 > UBA8941. Next base: position 19,849 of record MEZF01000048.1, on the reverse strand, counting down.
AAGCTGCGTTGGAGAGGAGTGGCCAAGGTGAGGATGCACGTCGGTATCTGCTTCGCCTGCATCTACGTGGTCGCTATAGTGGCTCATAAGATAGGGAGGCCTGAGCTTGCTAACTGTATCGCTGCCTTCACGTATTAGAGCCCGGAAAAGGCTTCATTCACGAAATAAGACCGAAAAAGAATTAATGAACACTTATGCGCGCGACGTGATAAAAGGTACGTGGTTCAAAAAAAGTACGATTGCCTCGGAGCGTTGCTTATCCAATGTAGGCAGTAAATGGCACCATTCTCGGCGCGCATCCTCGTTCATGGGTCGATGTTTTGTACAAAACGCTAGAAGCATGAGGCTGCCTCTGAGCCTGCACCAATGTCTGGCTCCTCCAGATGCTACTGGTATCGCTTCCTTGGCTGAGGCGGATTAGCCGATGATGTAGCTCATCGTAGCAGTGGCTTTGGTAGCTGTGATGGCTTTGGTAGCTATGTAGCAGTGGCTGCAAGCTGCTGGAGGGCATGTAAGCTGATGCAGGGCTCCCTATAGGGGACGCGTAATTCGGGAAAGCATGCTCGAACCCCCACAGCCACAACGACGGCCACAGCCAACAGCCACGGTCAACAGCTACACATGTCAAGGCAAGCGAAAGATATTAGCTCACGATAAGATTTATGGTACCATTATTCTAGAAGAGCATACACGATGCCCTCATTCCCGACAGAAATGTTTATGGTACCATTATCCCATCAAACCGCATGCACCTCGTCTTCTACTCCGTCAGCCATCCACTAAACAATGGGACCATTATCAGAGAGGACTTCTCTGATATCCTCGATAAATTTTTCCGAAGATTCTTATGGTACAATCAGCTCCCGCTTGCGAAAAACGCCGAATTCTCATACGCACGTCGCGCGCGCTGCGTATAAGCTATTCCTACATAAAAAACTGAGTATTTTTACACAGATTATTATCTCTATGCAAAGTATTTTTATTCCTCCTAATACTTGACAAGGTGGAATCGCCACAGAGACGTGGGGTGGAGACTGAAAAAATGATAATACCGGTGAGATGCTTCTCATGCGGAAAGGTCATAGGCGACAAGTGGGAGCCGTTCAAAAAACGCGTAGAATCTGGTGAGGAGCCTGGCAAGGTCCTCGACGACCTTGGCGTCACCCGCTACTGCTGCCGCCGGATGATCCTCTCCCACGTCGAGATCATCGACGAAGTGATCAAGTTCCACGAAGGACAGAAGAACCTAGAGGTCAAAGGGGGAAAATAATTTGGAGCCGGAGAATGAGGCACTGCAGCCAATCAACGAGAACCTGCTGTTACCGCAGGAGATCCTACTCTCAGCAGGAGTTCACATCGGGACACGCGTGAAAACAAAGGACATGGAGCAATTTATCTATAAGGTTCGACCTGACGGCCTCTACGTTCTCGATATGGAGCAAATGAACGAGCGCGTCAAGGTAGCTGCAAAGTTCCTCAGTCGTATGAACCTCAGCAAGGTAGTGGTCGCCTCTAGTAAGCGCTACGGCAGGAGCCCAGTTGAGATGTTCTGCGAGGCAGTTGGTTGCAAGGCCATAACAGGAAGGTTTACATCCGGCACTTTCACGAATCCTGTCTACGCAGACTTCTTCGAGCCCACAACCGTCATCGTAACCGACAGCCTAGCTGACGACCAGATCGTCGAGGAGGCAAGCCAGATCGGTATCCCCGTCATCGCCCTCGCCAGCACTGACAACAGCAAAAGCAACGTCGACCTCGTCATCCCCATGAATAACAAGGGACGACGCGCCCTCGCCATCGCCTTCTGGCTCATCGCTCGCGAGATACTCAAGGAGCGTAATGAGCTACCCGCCAGTGGCGAAATGAAGCATAGTATCGACGACTTCGAGACTAGTTAGGAGGAACCGAATTGTCGGTAAGGCGCCCCTATGCCTCGGGGAGCTTCTACTCTCGAGATCCGCAGCGCCTTAGAAGCGAAATTGAGGGTTGTTTCAAACACATCCTTGGGCCAGGTAAATTACCTGTAAAGGGTGAGAATCCTCGGACCATCACAGCACTAGTCTGCCCGCATGCTGGCTACATGTACAGTGGTCCAGTCGCCGCCTACAGCTACCTCGCCTTATCGGAGGAGAAAAAGCCCGACACCGCCATCATCCTATGCCCCAACCACACAGGGCTCGGCAGCGCCGTCTCGCTCATGGGTGAAGGCTACTGGGAGACCCCACTGGGCAGAGTCATCATAGATGAGGAACTATCGAACTCCATATTCAAAACCTCAGGGATGATCGACATCGACGAGTCCGCCCACCAATATGAGCACTCCATCGAAGTACAACTACCATTCCTCCAATACCTATACGGATCAAAGATCAGCATAGTCCCGATCTGCATGGGGTTCCAGGACTTGGAGACCAGCAGGAACCTCGGCGAAGCATTAGCGCAATCTATACGTACAGTAAACGCGGTAATAATCGCCTCAACAGATATGACACACCAGGAGCCCCAGCAGTCTGCGGCGAGAAAGGACCGCCTCGTTCTCGACGCAATCGAAGCCATGGACGAGGAAAGCGTTCAAAGAACCGTCCAAACAAACAGAATAACCATGTGTGGATACGGCCCCGTTTCCACTGCCCTCGTCGCATCAAAGAAGCTCGGCGCCAAAAAGGCAGAAATCTTATCATACCACACGAGCGGGGATATAACGGGTGATCAGGGGGCGGTCGTAGGCTATGCCTCTATAAAGATCACCCGATAGGTGCAATAGATGAGCGCAGAGGCGACGGCTCCGGGCAAGATAATCCTATTCGGAGAACACAGCGTGGTCTATAAAGGACCGGCAATTCTTCTCGCCGTCGACAGACGTGCTACCGTCATCGCCTCTAAACGTGACGACAAACGTATTTACATAGACTCCGAGGACCTAGGGTTTTCCGGCTACTTCGAAGATGGAAAATATACATCCGTCACGGGAAAGATTTGGAGAGGACGTAACATGGCGGCACTTGACGTCGCCGCTAGGAAGGTGATGGCTTACCTCGGGATCGAGTCTGGCGTCAACCTCAAAGTCCGAAGCATGATCCCCATCGCTGTTGGCTTAGGCTCCTCCGCCGCCGTCTGCGTCGCCACGACAGCAGCCGTCGGAGAACTATTCGACGGCAACCTCACGAATGAAAAGATATCTGAGCTCAGCTATGAGGGGGAGAAGGTCATCCATGGTAACCCCAGCGGCGCCGACAACAACATCGCCACATACGGCGGCATAATGAGGTACGAGCGTGGCGTCGGCCTGAAGAGACTCAAGCTAGACGTGTCCCTCCCGTTCATCATAGGTAACACTCGCAAGAAGCGCTCCACCCGAAACATGGTCGAAGGGGTCAAAGCTCTCAGGGACCGCAACCCAGAGGTCGTTGACCCCATAATCTACACCATGGCAAGCCTTTCGCAAGCAGGCCTCGACGCTCTACTTCGTAGGGAAACCAAGAAATTAGGTGACCTCATGAACCTCAACCAGGGCCTACTATCCGCATTGGGCGTCTCGACCATAGAGCTGGATGAGCTAGTCTACGCCGCGAGACGCGAGGGTGCACTCGGCGCAAAACTCACAGGCGCCGGTGGGGGAGGCTGCATGATCGCTCTTGCTGAATCGGAAAACCTTAACAAAGTCGAGAAGAGCATCAGGGCCGCCCGGGGTCATTCAATGAGAGTCAACATCACAGATGAGGGCGTGAAGACGAGGAAGATTAAAGATGAATATTCTTAAACTCGGTGGCTCTGTCGTCACCCGCAAAGATAAACCAAAGACTCCCAATATCGAGGCCATAGGGAGACTAGCGCACGAGGTGGCCTCGGCTGGGCCGAGGAGGCTTATCGTCGTCCACGGAGGAGGCTCATACGGCCACCCCTTGGCAAAAGAGTATGACATATACGTAGGCTACTCGTCGCCAAGGCAGCTGTCGGGCTTCTCCCTCACCCACCAAGCGATGGTTGAGCTTAACAGGCTCGTAGTCGAAGCTTTCCTCGCCGAGGGAGTTCCAGCCATATCCATCGCTCCATCCTCATTCATAGTCACTGAGGACCATAGAATCGCGGATGCTGACTTCAGCGTTGTCTCCAGAGCATCTGAATCCGGCTTCGTCCCAGTTCTCTATGGAGACGCAGTCCTGGACTCAGCACATAGATTCACCATCCTATCCGGCGATCAGTTAACCGCGAGGCTCGCTATCGACCTCGGGGCAAAGAGGATCATCTTTGGCGTCGACGTGGACGGTGTCTACACGGCGAACCCCAAGTTAGCGAAGGAGGCAAGGCTCATAGAAGAGCTCTCCCTGAACCAGATGCGTGGCATGGTTCGAATAGGGGAAGCGCTATCGACTGACGTTACTGGTGGTATGCTCGGAAAGATACAAGAGGCAGGCGCAGCCGTCGATGTAGGCGTTGAGGTTCAGCTTGTCAACGCATTGAAGCCAGGCGTCGTAAAGGATGCCCTGCGGGGTGAGAAAATCCGGTGCACTTGGTTAAGGAGATAACATAATGAGTATAATGAAGAGGAAGCAGAGACACATAAGAGTCAGCATCGAGGAGAATGTAGACTCAGAGATTCCAACTGGCTTTGGCGACGTGAGCCTCGTCCATAGGGCAGTTCCGGAGATCGACCTCAGGGATGTCGATGCAAGCACCAAGCTGTTCGGAAGGAAGCTATCCGCCCCCCTCATCATCTCCGCGATAACCGGTGGCACCGATGAAGCGGAAAGGATCAACCGAATCCTCGCCACGGTCGCACAGAAGTATAATATCGGCATAGGCGTCGGGAGCCAGAGGATCGCAATCGAACAGCCCGAGTTGGAGAGGACCTTCAGCGTCGTGAGAGAAGCAGCGCAGGACGCTCTTGTGATAGGTAATATCGGTTGCCCTCAGATTAGCCTCGGCTGGGGCGTCAGAGAAGCGAGGAAGGCTATAGAAATGATCGATGCAGATGTGCTCGCTATACACATGAACCCCTTACAGGAGGCTGTTCAAGTTCGGGGTGATACAAAATACAGGGGGATCGTAAAGAAAATTAAGGAGTTGACGGGGTCTCTGGGTGTCCCTGTGGTTATGAAAGAGACGGGGGCGGGTATCTCCCATGAAGACGCGGCGAGGCTTGAAGAAGTTGGGGTCGCTGGGTTCGAGGTCAGTGGCCTCGGTGGAACAAGCTGGGCCGCCGTGGAGCACCACATAGCTCGAGAGATGGGTGAGGGACGGATGGAGTACTTCGGCAAGGCCCTATGGAGTTGGGGTATACCTACAGCCTGTAGCTTAGTCGAAGTGAGGATCGCCTCAAGGGGCAAGGTGATAGCCTCAGGCGGCCTCAGGAGCGGACTAGACGCAGCGAAAGCCCTCGCACTCGGCGCGGACGCTGTTGGGATCGCCAAGCCTTTTCTACAGAAGGCAGTTGAGGGAGAAGAAGCACTGGAAAAGTATATCGAGATGATCATCGATGAAACGAAGATCTGTATGTTTCTCGTTGGTGCACGGAACTTAGCCGAGATGGGTAAAGTTCCAGCTGTTATAACAGGTCGGACCGCGGAATGGCTCAGGGTAAGGGGCTTCAACCCGGAGACGTACGCCACGCGAAGCAGGTAGGACAGCTTTTATTTCCGTTGACGAGTGCTACCAGTGGTTGCCATGTCGAGCGGCGACGCAATAAAAAGGAAGATGGTCGAGGGAGTAAAACCAGTAGACGAGTTTATAAACGAATTATTGAAGCCGAGGTTGCCCGAGGTTTTATACGATGCTTCGAGGCACCTTGTCATAGCTGGAGGCAAGAGGCTCCGACCATTCCTAACTATTAAAGCGTGTGAGATTGTCGGGGGAGACCCCCGCGATGTAATACCGTTCGCTGCTGCGCTCGAGATTATCCACAACTTCACACTTGTACACGACGATGTTATGGACAACGACTCGATGAGACGTGGGGCACCCACCGTACATACGAAGTGGGGTGTACCAATAGCAATAGCTGCGGGTGACTTGCTGTTCGCGAAGGCCTTCGAGGCGATGACAACTTACGCCCCTAATGGAATTAACGCGAAGCGGGTAAAAGCGTGCGTTGAGATCGCGGCGAGGGCGACTATAGAAATAAGCGAGGGGCAGGTCCTCGACATCTCGTTCCCGAGCACCGCTAACGTCACTGAGGACGATTACTTTACGATGGTGGGGGGGAAGACCAGCGCTCTATTCAAGGCATGTGCAGAGATAGGTGCCATCGCTGGCGGCGGGAAGAACCGCCAGGTTAAAGCCCTCGGTAAGTTCGCCTGGGACGCTGGCATAGCATTCCAACTCATGGATGACTACCTCGGTGCTACAGCTGACGAGAAGACCCTTGGCAAGCCTGTGGGCAGCGACCTCAGAGAAGGTAAGAAAACACTGATTATTATCCACGCCCTCCGGAAGGCGAAGCTGAGGCAAAGGGTTCGCATCCTCGACGTCCTCAACAACCATAAGGCTACAAAGCAGGATATCGCAGAGGTCCATAGTCTACTCCGAGATATCGGTTCGATAGACTACACACTAAAGAAAGCCAACCGATACATCGCGACAGCTAAAAAGCACTTAAATCCGGTCACCGAGTCGGAAGCGAAAAGTGACCTATTCGCGCTCATTGATTACTTTACAGACAGGAAATACTGAGCGAGGGGCACTGCCCCTTTTTTTTAAGAAAAGGATAATAGTATTTCGCTTTCCATACTGGGCGTAGTGGTCTCCATTGGGGCTAAACTTGGAAATGATTAGGGGATTCGCGGTGAAGTATGCCGTCTTCAACGCCTTCCAGTACGATGGGAAAGCAAATCCTGGTTCTGTAATGGGGAGAATATTCGCTGAGTATCCTGAAGCGAAAGTGAACGCAAAAGACGTCCAGCGCCTAGTCATGGAGGTCGTCGCTGACGTCAACTCATGGCCCATCGACAAGATAAGGGAGACCGTGAAACAGTGGCCAGAGCTCTTCGAGGCGAAGAAGGTTGAGGCGAAGAAGATCCTCCCACCTCTGAGGAACTTGGAGAAGTGGCCAATGGTCAAGGTGAGGTTCGCCCCGAACCCAGATGGTCCACTCCATCTCGGGAGTGCTGAGTCGATCATCTTCAGCGACGAATACGCCAAGATGTATCAGGGGCACTTCATCCTCCGCTTTGAGGATACGAGCGCTGATGTCAAGCCGCCGATCCTGCAGATGTATGATTGGATACAGGAGGATCTTGCATGGCTTGGCGTTAAGGTCGACGAGATGTATATACAGTCTGAGAGGCTCGCAATATACTATACTTACGCAGAGAAGCTCCTGCGTATGGGTGCGGGTTACATCTGTACCTGCGATTCTGACGAGTATAAAAAGCTCTATATGGCGAAGCAGCCCTGCACCTGCAGGGCTCTTCCCCCAGAGGAGCACCTAAGGCGCTGGGGGATGATGCTTGACGGTAGCTATAAACGGGGCGATGCCGTAGTCAGGGTTAAAACTGACATTACCCATCCTAACCCAGCGATACGCGATTGGCCAGCTCTAAGAATATCAACCCGAACCCACCCCCTCCAGAAGAGGAGGCACCGCGTTTGGCCCCTATACAATTTCAGCTGCGCAGTCGACGACCACCTCATGGGCATCAGCCACGTTATAAGGGGAAAGGAACACGAGGTCAACAGCACCCGCCAGAAATACCTCTACGACCACTTCGGTTGGCAGTTCCCTGACGTGATCAACGTAGGTCGCCTCGGTCTTGAGGCGGGAATACTAAGCAAGTCAAAGATCAGAGAGGGCGTGGACAGTGGAGTATACTCTGGCTGGGACGACCCCAGACTTGGGACGCTCCGTGCCTTGAAGCGTAGGGGGTTGCAGCCCGAGACGATAAGAGATATTATGATCCAAGTGGGACCGAAACCCATCAACTTAACCATCACCTGGGGGAACATAGCTGCTGTAAACAAGAAGCTCATCGACCCAGATGCAAACAGGTACTTCTTTGTCGCTGATCCCATTGAGTTGAAGGTTAAGGGATTGAAAGGTCCGTTGCAGGCGAGACTGCCGCTCCACCCCGATTATCCCGAAAAAGGTTACAGGGAGTACACGATCGAGCCTGAGGATGGCGAGTGCGTCTTCCTCGTCCAATCAAAGGACCTAGCTGATGTGAAAGAGAGACTTATTCGCTTCATGGGGCTCGTCAACATTAAAGTTAAGAAAACTGGGAAGACCACTGAGGGCGAGTTCGACTCAATGGAGCATCAGGTCGCTAGAGAGAAAGGTGCCGCCTTTATTCACTGGCTCATAGAGGGCAACTCAGTCGACGCTGAGGTCGTAATGCCCAACGCTTCCGTCACCAAGGGTAAAGCGGAGAAACTCGTCACAAAGCTCAAGGTGGATGATATGCTTCAGTTCGAGCGTTTCGGCTTCGTCCGTGTTGACTCGCTAAATCCACTTAGGTTCTACTATGCCCACGATTAACCAATCTCTTTACATAACATTTAAAAACAAAGGGTCCGGGTCTACTATGCACAACTGGAGGAAATGACAATGTCAGCGGATCCTTCGAAACCGTTCTATGTTAAGTTCGAAGTCCCTAAGGAAGTAGTCGAAGCCGCATATGAAGCCCTAAAGGTCGCCCGCGAGACAGGCAAGATAAGGAAGGGCACGAACGAGACAACTAAGACAATCGAGAGGGGTAAGGCTAAGCTCGTCCTCATAGCTGAGAACGTGTCGCCCCCCGAGGTGGTTGCACATCTCCCACTTCTCTGTGATGAACGAAAAGCACCCTATGTCTACGTGCCGGAGAAGCAGCGTATCGGTGAGGCTCTCGGCTTGACTGTAGGCTCAGCTGCAGCCGCTATCGAGGAGACAGGGGACTCGGAAAAGCTAGTAGCCGAGATCATCGAGAAGCTTAAAGGTATAGTCAAGTAGGGTGAACCTCAGTGTCCGAGGAACAGGAGAGTCTGACGCAAGCGACGGTCATCCAAATACTGGGTAGGACCGGCCTGACTGGTGAGGTCATGCAGGTTCGCGTCAGGATCGAGGATGGTAAGGATAAAGGTCGTATCATCACCCGGAACGTAAAGGGCCCAGTCAGGATCGACGACCTGCTGCTGCTACGTGAGACTGAGCGCGAGGCTAGGAAGATCAGGTAGGGCTAATGTATGCCGACTGTCTACAAGTGCGCGTTTTGCGGGAGCGATATTGCCCCCGGCACCGGGATAGGATTCGTCCGGAGGGACGGCCGTGTCCTCAGGTTCTGCGGGAGCAAATGCAGGAAGAGCAGCTTAAAGCTTGGCAGGGACCCCAGGAAGTTCAAGTGGACCAAAGCCTGGGGTCAGCAGCGCTAAACTGCTTATATTTCGTAATCTTAAACCATCTTTCAGGGTTTTTTCACGAATATTCTCGCATGAGATTAACTCGTTGAAATACCTTTCCTGCATATATTATGTCCCCACTCTGGCTATTGCATCGCTTCCTTGGGTCGATGAAGCTTTTCTGAGAGCTTATATGGCTAAAACCTTCACCCCACCTAGCCAGCAAAGCCATTATAGGGTGAGAGGTTTTTCATATCAGGACTAAGGATGTATCAGGAGACTCTCGTTATCCTTAAGCCCGATGCCTTGGAGCGGAATCTCGTGGGGGCGATCATAGACCGCTTCGAGAAGGTGGGGCTTACGATAGTCGACATACACTACTATCGGAGGGTGAACGACGCGATTCTCAAAAAGCACTACCCTGACACTATGGCTGAGGGGCTGGGGAAGAAAGCGCAGCTCGCAACTTCGGGAATAAATGACCCTAAGGCTCACGGCATGAAGGTGCTGGAGAGGTTGAGGAAGTACTTCACTCGTAACCCAATCATCGCCATTAGGTTCGGAGGCGAGGACGCTATTAAGACCGTGAGGAAGGTGACCGGCTACACCGACCCTGCCACTTCGGAGAAAGGGACTATCAGAGGCGACTTTGGCGCTGACTCGATAGCGAAGAGCACCGTCGAGGGGCGCGCTTGTGAGAACCTCATACACGCCTCAGGTAACTCCGAGGAGGCGAAATCAGAACTGGCTCTCTGGTTTCCCAAGTAACTATAGAGTTGAGAATACCCTCGGCTTGCGGATTATAAAAGCAGTGACGTCACGTATGACTCAACTGTCGCCATTTAGGTCAAGTTTAAAAAACCGAGAAAAAGAAGGCCTACCTTGATCTCTTCCCAGTAATATAATCCTCGACCCACTTATGCGCCTGGTCATCGGGAACCTGCTGAGGCGGGTGTTTGAAGCTGTAGCTGCTTATCCCGAGGAGGGGGCCACCTATACCACGGTCGAGAGCTATCTTCATCGCTCTCACTACGTCGATTACAACGCCACCGCTATTCGGGCTGTCATTCACTAGAAGTTTTGCGTCCATCGTAAGGGGTAAGTCGCCAAAAGCCTTGCCATTAATCCTTATGTAGCAAACCTTGTGGTCCTCGAGGAACGGGACGTAGTCGCTGGGACCAATCCTGGTTGGAACCTCGTAGGGTATGAGGCTCTGGACTGCCTGCGTCTTGCTGACGCGCTTCGTCTTGAGCCTGTTCTCAACCGTCATGTTAAGGAAATCGGTATTACCGCCGATGTTAAGCTGATATGTTGAATCAATCTTTACTCCACGATCGTAGAAGAGCTTCGCGAGGACCCGGTGGACTATCGTGGCACCGACCTGGCTCTTAATGTCGTCACCTGCGACTGGAAGTTTCTTATTCTCGAACTTTTTAGCCCACGCAGGGACGCTGCAGATGAATTCTGGAATGCAGTTGACAAATGCGCATCCCGCATCGAGGGCGGCTTGTGCGTATATTTGTGTACCCCTAGCGCTGCCGACTGGAAGATAATTTACTAGCATGTCGGCATCAGTCTCCCTGAGAGTCTGGGCAACATCCACTGTCTCAATGTTGTTGTCGGCATGGAATGCTTCATACATATGTGGTGCGACGCCGTCGCTTATTGGTCCCGCGTAGACTTTGGCACCTGTCTTGGGGACGTCGCTGAACTTGGCACAGCAGTTGGGTTGGACCCATATTGCATCTGCGAGATCCTTCCCAATCTTCTCTTTATTGACCTCGAAAGCGGTGACAAACTTGATGTCCCTTATGTGATAGTCCCCGAAGTAAGCATGCATGACGCCGGGGATGTCTTCGTCTTTCTCAATGTTCTTGTAAAACTCGACACCCTGGACAAGGGCGGAGGCGCAGTTGCCAACGCCGGCAATGGCTACTTTGATGACCATGTCAAATCCTCTGTGAGCGCCTATGTTATCAATACGCTGAAGCGGTATCCGTTTAAGGGTTTCTCAGGAAGCTTTAGTGGGTTACTGTAAAAATTTTTTCACAACGCTGAGGAGCGCTTCTATCTCCTCCTCGGTATTGAAAAAGTGGCAGGAGACCCGAATCCCGCCGATTCCCGCGGCATACCTAAGCGCGACAATTATCCCACTTTTAGTGATGGCGTTGTAGAGCTTCAGGTTCTCCTCGTGTTTTCCCGTTGTGAATGTAACTAGTCCAGTGTGCTTTTTTATATCCTCGGGGGTGTTCACCTTGACATTGAATTCTCCAAGTCCATCTATAAACTTCCCCGCAAGTTCCCTATTTCTCTTCTCGATGTTCCCGAGACCAATTTCGTTAAAGTACTCAAGCGCAGCATGGAAGCCCCAGATTGCCTCGCTTGAAAGGAGGCCTTGATTGAACTTCTCCGCTCCTTTGTAAAGGGGGTAGTCCCAGGAGGATACGTTGTCATGGCT
>MEZF01000048.1:1736-8064 GCA_001774245.1 Candidatus Bathyarchaeota archaeon RBG_13_52_12 | reverse complement strand
CCCGTCAAGGAACGCTTCCTCCACCTGGTTATAGCACCTATAGGTTGGCTCGTGGCTTTCAGCGATCTCCCGCTTAACATAAAGGACTCCAGCCATGGAGGGGCAGCACATCCACTTTTGGCTACCAAATGTGTAAAAATCGACGTCGTCCCTTGAGGGCTCTACCTTCATGTTGCCCTGACTCTGATAGCCATCGTCTACTACTAGGGCACCGTGGTCATGGGCTACCTGGGTCACGGCCTTGACGTCGTGGAAAAGCCCCGAGGTCCACTCTACATGGCTTAGACTGAGGACGCGTGTTTTATCATCTATGGCTGCCTCGAAGTCGACTGTAGTTATGATGCCATCCCTGTGTCTGACTCTCCTGATCTCGACACCTTTCTCCCTCCAGGGGAGAAAGGGGTATGATCCAGTTGGGTACCCGAGATCGGTTATAACGAAGTTCTCACCTCTCTTTATGCTAAGCATACTGGAGATTATGTTGACTGCTTGACTCACTCTGTTGACCCAGGTTACATCATCCTTATCGACGCCGAGAGCACTAGCGACTTCTTGTTTTGCATCAGGGGCCTTCATCGTCGTATTCTCGTAGGTGTAAAACTCCCACCAATCTTTAGTCTTCTCTTGTACCCGCGCTAAAGCGGGGCCATGAGCAGCGCTGTTCATGTACTTAAGGTAAGAGGTTACGGGAAACTCTGCCCTGATCTCCTCGATGTGCTTGGAAATATCCATGGAAAAGAAATTGCTAAGCGAGATATAAAAGAGAAATCTTAACGGGGACTCCCAATTCTAATACTCATGTAACTCCTCGCCTTCGCGCGCGAAAAAGTATTATGTTTCCATCATAACCTTTTAAATGGAGTTGAAAAAAGAAAAAATATTCTGTCAAGAAGACATCAATGAAACATCAGAAAATAATTCTGACCGGTTAGAGAAAGAAGACATCAGGAGAAGAAAATTCGTTGGAAAAATGGATAAAATAATTCTTACATTATGGGATGAAAAGCCTCGTATGCAGTGTTTTGGAATGAGTCCAGAATTGTTTGAATACATCCCTGCATGGGTTCACGAATTTACTGAATTAGGGGTTTGGAATGCAATTAAAAAGGTGACTAAATTTCCGAAAGAGAAAATTAATGTGCAACTACCAATACCAACTGATACTTATTATCCTAAGTCACAGTCATTGTCACATATTATTACTGCTTTATGTACAATAGACCTTAGTCGTTATTGTGTGTCAGAGTTTAGGCAGGTTTTCTGGTTTTGCTTTTTTGCTTTAGAGGGCTGTGACCCCAGTTATTCTCAGGTTCACTAGCCCGCACACTATGTCAGTCATAGCATCATAGTGTTTGAGGCTGTTCCTGAACTCGTGCGCCATTACGCGAAACTTCTTCAGCCTACTAATCGTGTGCTCCACCACCACCCTCTCCCCGGAGAGCCACCTGTTGAACCCCTTCTCCCCGCAGGACAGCTCCACCGCCTTCACACCCCGTTTACCTCTGCCAGGGCTCCGCCTCTTAAACGGCACCAACGCATTGAGCCCCGGATAACCGCTCTGTACGCCATCGTAGCCCAGATCCAGCCCCAGACACACCTCATCCGGTAGCCGCGGGTGGCGCCACTTAAACAGGGCGTAGTCGTGCATGCTTCCCCGGGCGTGAGGCGTCTTATGCAGGATCAGGCCGTCAGCGTTCACCGTTATCTGGGTCTTGACCGTGTGCCTCTTCTTCTTGCCGCTGTAGTGGGTTCTCCTCTTGGCCCTGTCCCTTGGCCGCGGGATCTCCTGCTCCGTCGCGTCCAGGAAGGCCTTGAAGCCTGGGAAGAGGGCCTCCACCTCATCGAGGGTTCTCAGCCGGGTGGCTCCCTGGTGGATCTTACTGGGCAGCGGTAGAGCCTCCTTCACCAGTGGCTCGAGCATCCTTATGTTTTTGAGAACGTTGGTCTGTCCAAGGTTGAAGAGGAAGCCCAGCAGGGTGGATGTGACGTATAGTCGGTGGTACGTGAGCAGCATCACCAGCCTCTCCTTCAGGGGTAGCTTGAAGGGGTGGCCTGCCCCGATCCTTCTCTTCCTGTCTTCCCTGTGGAGCCTTTTCTCCTCGTACTCGGCGTACGAGTTCAGTATTTTTGTGTGTATGGCATCGAATTCGGGTACTTCGAGGCCTGTGAAGCTCTTGAAAATTAAGGGTTTTTTAGATAATGCGTCGTAATTCAGATTGGAAACAGCTCCAGAATAGAAATAAATCCTTAATAGTAATAAACAAACCGTTCTACAGCCAGAAAACCCTAATTAAGACTAAGGTCTAATGAATATTTACAGCCATAAGGGTTTTAATGAACTTGTCACTCCTTGCGAATACAAAGATATTTTATTCAAAAAATGATTCGGTAAATTCAGATAGATGTGTGCACACATGCTATACTTTTTCGGTGTTTTGAAGGGACTTTCTCAGCTTTGGAAAAAGTTCTACAATTCCAAAAACCAAGCCAGTGAAAGTTCCAATTTGGCCTGAGAGTAACCTATTTGACTGAATTAGATTATCTGAAAATTTGACTTGAATAACGTTGCCTTGAAAATTAAGGTTAGATGTGGTATCATTAAAGTATGTAATTTACAATGTAGCTGGACAATCTCTAGGTTCTCTAAATATTACATCTCTGCTTGTTTTCGGAAAAATAACTGAAGTTTCGTTTTCTGACCAAGGAAAGAAATATACAAGACCATTAAGCGTCGCATTCGGATCAGGAGTTAGTGTGACTCCTGCAAGTGGACTACTTACCTGATATCCGTTGGGAGAAAGGGGATACCAATAAGCACCCTCAAACCCAATCAACATTGATTTAATTTGAGTAGCACTCAAAGAAGCTTCACCAGCTCTAGCCGAAATTGTAACTGGGACTCCATCAGCAAGTGAATGAGCTGTTGTAATGTCTACTATTAGAATTACAGTCGCATTCTCGATATGTAGAGAATTAGGGGGGCTCTCGGGAACGGTGATTATCCAATTGTAAGAAGTTGGGGGTTTGTAAGACTCTATACTAAGAATGGGAAGTGTAGAAATTGGAAATAAAAGGTTAACAATAACGAACGTTGCCATAAAAACATACAAGAAATAGAGTACATAATGTCCATAGTTACGGAGGACTTTGACCACTTGATTGAGTGCTTGATTGGGCTTTGGTGGAGTTGGCATGTGATTTTAGTTTCGTTAAAATACGCTTAAAAGTTATTCGAGTAGGAATAATTTACTTATACTTACAATTGTATTTTTATACATGAGTGACAAGTGGGATGAGCAAATTGAGAAGAAATTTCGAAGCCGAGCGGTTAGGTAAGCAACACGAATATCACCCTGTAAAACGTAACTGGAGGCGGGTCTATTGCCCGAAGTGTCAGCACAAGAGAAATCATAAATGGGGGTCCCATTTAAAATGAGAAATTAGGATGTGCGTCTGTAGGTTCCAGGGCGAGGTGAGAAAATTGTCCCATCCCTCATCAGTGTACTTATCAACTTCGCAGCCTCGCTCCTATTAATACCCTCTTCGGCGAGCGCCTCATATAGGTCGTCGTCCTTGACTGGGCCCGTTCTCTCCAGCTCCACTATTTTAGCGAGTACCTTCTGTAGCTGCGTCTGTAGGCTTCTAGGTTTCCCCGTGTATAGGATGTCAATGTCTATTTGACCCGTGGAGACGTCGATGCCGACCTGCTCTAAGCTGGTTTGCATCAAGGTGATGACAGCTTCCGCGTCTTCCTTAGTGACCTCGCTACGTAGGTGGGCTTTGGCTCTTGCCTCGGCGAGCCTCACTAGGCTCTCTAACTGGCGCGCTGTGATGCTTACGGCTGAGGCTTCTCCGCCTTCAATGGAAGCTGTCCTCATTTTGACGTAAAAGTCCTTGAACCTAGTGATGACTTCCTCGTTGAGGATGGGGCGGACGCGTGTCTTGGCGTAACTAATGTACTTCCGGAATAACTCGGGGTCGATGGGGGAAGTAATAGTTGAACCTGCTGCCCTATGGAGACCCAGGATGTGATCTGCCATGGTTGCATCTTTCTCCGCGTCAGGTACATCCTTGATGACAAAGATGACATCGAACCTACTCAGTATGGTGACGGGGAGGTTTATGTTCTGTCCGATCGTCTGGTAAGGGTTGTAGCGACCTAGCGTCGGATTAGCTGCAGCGAGGATACTTGTACGAGCGTTAAGTGTTGCAACTATGCCGCCTTTCGCGATGGGAACTATCTGCTGCTCCATAGCCGGGTGTATCGCACCTCTATCCTCCTCCCTCATCTTGTCAATTTCGTCAATACAGCAAATTCCTTGGTCACTTAGGACCAAGGCGCCAGCCTCGAGGATGAAGTTGCCCGTTCCACCCTCCTTAACTACAGCAGCGGTTAGCCCCGCGGCAGTGCTCCCCCTCCCCGTCGTCATCAGTCCCCTCGGCGCTATCTTCGCTGCGAACTGTAGGAGCTGGCTCTTACCTGTTCCTGGGTCACCGACTAGAAGGACGTTTATGTCACCCCTTATTCGGACATCTGGGAGTTCCTTACTTAGTCCACCGAAGAGAAGATAGAGGATCGACTCCTTAATGTTTTCAAGGCCGAAGATACTTGGAGCTATGGATTGGAGTAGCCTGCGGTGTACCCATGGGTCCTGGGCGATCTCCTTGATCTTATCCTCGTCAGCAGGGGAGATGTCGGTCATCTCGGACTCGCGTCCGCTCACCTCGAGATGGCTCGCTTCCATAACCATGTCGAAGATGCGCAGTTGTCCTCCACGGCCGAAGCGCTGAAGTAAGTTTACGGAGCCAACAAGGGTTATCCTATCACCGGGGCGGGCTTGGTCGACAATGTCATCCTTGAGGTCGACGTGGAGGCTCCTGGGAAGCTGCCCCGGGGGGAGGTCCTCTGGCCTTTCTTGTATCGTGATCCTCTGTGAGTCCATGAAGACTGAGAGCTTTGGGACTAGGTCGAAGCGTGTCTTGCTGTCGCAGTGCTCGCACTTTATTGGGGTCTTTAATGTCTCCCCGTCTTGCTCGACATAGTTTAACTCGTTACAATTGCTACAACGGAAAACGGCCTTCATGACCTGTGGCGTCGTAGCTGATGCGCGGACGATAATGCCCTGAACCATGACTAAGCGACTGATGTGCTCTGAGCCAATCCTACGTAGCTGCGTCACAGAGGGGAGTGCCCTAAACCGGACGTGTATTTTCTTTTGTGCCTCAGCCCAGACGAGGTCTCGTTGCCTAAGTTTATCGTATACGACGCGGCTAAAGAGCTCAAGTATCTTGTCGGGGTCATTAATTACGTCGGCAGCGAGTTCCATATCATAGTTGTAAACATCGTTGAAGTCGACTATGAGTGAACTGACGCCTTTTATCGGCATCTCTTGGATATTCTGCTCATATTTGAGGACACCTTCGGGATTCCTGAAGTCCTCGATGAATCGTGTGAAAACTTCCTCGTGGCTAACTTGCTTCGCCATTACTTCGTGCCCAGCCTCCTTAAATCGCGGCGCCACTCGGCGATAATATGCTCGAGAGATTGATAGAGTATCTGTTCCTCAGTCTGGAGAATGCCTGGTTGAGGGGAGGTCTCGGTGGTTGCGATGCGCGTTACTTTATTGACTCGGCTCTCAATAATCTCTCTGAAGCGTGCGTGTAGCCTATTTAGCTGCTCAACTTTGGCGGGATCGCCCTCAGCCGCTTTCGCAGCTAGTGTCAGACTGATGTATGCTTTTGCGTAAAAGTCCTTTGACAACGCTCCAGGCGGGCCTCCTGGATTGAACCTTTCCTTGAAGTGGGTCGAAGTCCATTCCTCCGCGGTGAGACCTTCCTCGCCATATTTGGCGAGGCCGGTTTCGACAAGTACGCTCGCGACCCAGAAGGGGACTGAGAACTCTTTCCTCTCATCGACTTCGTCGAGAACAAAGCCTGGTGTCTCGATCTTCGGAGTTTTCCTAAGTGCCACCACCTTGACTGGTGTGTTTTCGTATTCGATGAGACTCACGTTAGCAGACAAGCCTGTTGGCACCCGCAGAAGAATAGCCGGGTGGTTGGTAGTATAACCGTATCCCCATGCGTTGTTTACACCGCTGAGGCAACTAGGACCCTGTATGGTTTTAAGAGGAGCCTCGTTGAGGTTAAGAACCGTGCAACCCACCGCAGAGAGCCTTGAGCGACTCGCATCCGTTGTGAGAGCAGAGGTGGATAGACCAGACACTCACAGGAAGGTTGAGGCAAGGATAATGGAGTTTAAAGAGAGCCATGTGAAGGGGGAGGAGTGGTGGTTTGAGGAGCTCGTATTCTGCCTCCTTACCGCTAACTA
>MEZF01000048.1:0-1678 GCA_001774245.1 Candidatus Bathyarchaeota archaeon RBG_13_52_12 | reverse complement strand
CACTTCCTTCGAAACGTGGGCTACCTCGACCTTGCCATAATAGACAAGCACATTATCAGCCATATGCTAGAGCAAGGCATTATAGATGAGCGCCCCAAGACATTGACGAAGAAGAAGTATCTAGTGTATGAAAAAATACTCGCGAGCGTCGCTGGGTTGCTAGGTATGCCCCTGGGACAGATGGACCTTTATCTCTGGGCGAAAAAAAGTGGCGACGTGATCAAGTAGGATGAGAATCAATATTAATGGCAAGACCCAGGAGTTATGGACTCTCTGGAGGGAGGGTGTCGATGTCAAAATGATTGACCAGCGACTCTTACCCCACAAATTCGAGATACTCACATTACACTGCCATTGTGAAACAGCGGAAGCTATTCGTGACATGGCAGTCAGGGGCGCTGGAGCCATAGGCGTCGCCGCAGGTTACGGTATCGCTCAGGCTGCCCTTGAGGCGAAGGGGATGGAGCTTAAAGACTTTCAGGCGTTCGTATCAGAGGCTGCAAACACTCTCCAGAAAACGCGCCCCACAGCGGTCAATCTCTTCCACGCAATCGATCGCTGTATTAAAGCTGCCTCGAAGGGAAGTGTCATCGAGCGGATTGCCTCCGCATGTGAGGAAGCCGACAGGATCGCATTAGATGATCTCGAGGCTTCGAAGAAGATGGGTGAGTTTGGAAACACCCTCATCGGAGATAGATGTCGAATTCTCACTCATTGCAACGCAGGTGCCCTCGCATTCATAGACAACGGCTCTGCCCTTGCTCCAATACGTGTCGCACACAGGTCTGGGAAGCGCATCTTTGTCTACGCTGATGAGACGCGTCCAAGAAGCCAAGGAGCAAAACTTACCGCTTGGGAACTTAAGCAAGAGGGAGTACCATACGCTCTCATCGTAGACAACGCCGCTGGTTATTACATGCGCCAAGGCGAAGTCGACCTCGTTATAGTAGGCGCGGATAGGATCGCTGCTAACGGAGATACCGCTAATAAGATAGGCACATACGAGAAAGCTGTCCTCGCTCGAGAGAATGGCCTTCCCTTCTATGTGGCTGCACCGATGACAACATTTGACATTAAGTGCCTGACGGGTAAAGGTATAGAGATCGAGGAGAGGAATCCCGATGAGGTCAACTGGGTTTGGGGAGTCGACGAGGATGATGTATATACGAAGGTTCGGATATCTGCTGAGGGCACAACTGCCCTAAATCCTGGCTTCGACGTCACCCCTGCAAGGTATATAACTGGTTTCATAACCGATGTGGGCGTCCTCAAACCCCCCTTTAGTAGGAGCATTAGAAAAGCCCTTCACATTGAGAAGGGCAATGTGAACTGACCATACAGCTTATATTTTCCGGGCAGTTTCCTTTTTGCGGGACCCGCCTTAGCTCAATGGTAGAGCATTCGGCTGTAGCTTCCGCCCTGTGGGGCGAAGGCAATCAGGCCTTGAGCAGACACCGAGTGGTTCCAGGTTCAAATCCCGGAGGCGGGACCACTTTTCAATATGATAATTTTTTTCGTTATTTTTGGTGGAACGCAATAGAATGTGCGCGTCAGCAACTCTTAATATTTTCACGCGCGAGAGCTCGTAGAGTAACAATTAATGCATTGTGGATTAGTAGGAAAAACTTAAAGATCAAACAGGCACATTTCTAAACAATGTACTGGAAAGAGACCGATA
>MEZF01000047.1:117454-141342 GCA_001774245.1 Candidatus Bathyarchaeota archaeon RBG_13_52_12 | reverse complement strand
GGTTTACATGTTTCTCCGTGAGTTTCTGGATATCAACCGAACCATGAGTTGGACTGTGCTCGTTATACTTTGGAGAACATGTATCCTTTAATCGGCTAGATAGACACATAATATGTATTAATATATAATACTTCCCAATGAAAACTCACATTTTTTATAAAAAAAGGGTGATTTTTGTGAATTTCTTATCGTTTTTGATCATCTGTAAAAATACGTTTCAGCTTTTTCTTCATATTAATTCATCCAATTACTACATCAAGGCTGGAAATCTTTGCTTCGCTCATCTTTATACTCTGTTTATTTTTTACACTCGTGCGACTTTTATGCATGAGATCATTAGCATTAACCGACGGATATGATGATTGTTCCCTCCCCAGAAGAGCATCTTGGTTTCAAAATAGGTGAGGATCGGAAGCTGGCAGACTGGCCAGAGATAGTATCCTACTTCCGGAAGGTCGCAGCGATATCAGATAGAGTGAGGGTGGAGGAGCTAGGGAAGACGACCGAGGGCAAACCATTCCTCCTCGCGACGATCTCCTCCCCCGAGAACCTGAGGAGGCTTGAGGAGATTCGCCAGATTCAATTAAGGCTCTGTAACCCCGACGGTTTAACCCCCGAGGAGGCGGAGAGGCTCGTCGAAGACGGTAGGACTGTTGTGTTGATCACCTGCAGCATCCACTCGACCGAGGTCGGTGGGAGCCAGATGAGTATGGAGCTACTAAATAGGTTGACAACAGGCGAAGATTCTGAAGTGAGGGAGATTCTAGACAACACCATCCTCCTGCTAGTACCTTCACTGAATCCTGACGGGAACAGCCTAGTCTGTGACTGGTACAAGCGTTACCTAGGGACCAAGTATGAGGGCACGAGTCCCCCCATGGTTTACCACAAGTACGCCGGTCACGATAACAACCGGGACTGGTTCATGTTTACCCTTAGAGAGACGAGGCTGACTGTAGAGAAAGTTCACAACGTCTGGCATCCTCAGATCGTGTATGACATCCATCAGATGGGGCAGAAGGGCCCACGGCTCTACGTTCCGCCCTACATCGACCCGATAGATCCTAACGTGGACCCTGTGATAGTGAGTGGGACCAGCTTCATGGGGTTGACGATGGCCGACGCCCTGACCACAGCTGGGAAGTCGGGTGTGAACACTCACTGGGAGTTCGACGGCTGGACCCCCGCTAGAGCATACCAGCATTATCATGGCGGGATACGCATACTCAGTGAGGCGGCTAGCGTCGATATCGCGAGCCCGGTTGAGGTCAAGCCTGAGGAGCTCGAGGGTGAGCGTGGGTTTAAGCCGAGGGAGGCACGGTGGAACCACGTCGCTCCTTGGAAAGGGGGGAGGTGGAGCCTTCGAGACATTGTCGATTACGAATTCATAGCGGCTATGGCTCTGTTAGGGAATGCGGCAAAGCACAGGAAGCGTTGGCTGAGGGGAAGCTTGGAGATTGGCAGGAGGGCTCTTAGCCCCGAGAACAGCCCGTTCGCCTTCGTTGTCCCCAAGGAGCAACCTGATCTTGGTGCAGCCAATGAGCTACTTGAGGTCCTGAGAATAGGAGATGTGCATCTTTACGAGGCGTTGAAGCCCTTCAATGCTGACGGCATCCTTTACCCGGAGGGGAGCGTAATCATCCCTCTTGCCCAGCCTTATGGTCGATTCGCAAAGACTATGCTGGAAAAGCAGGTCTACCCAGATCTGAGGAAGAATCCGGGTGACCCCCCTGAAGTCCCATACGATGTGACGGCGCAGACTCTTGGACTCCAGATGGGGGTCGAGGTAGTCCAAATGATGGATAAATTCGAATACAGCGCAAAGCCGCTGAAGCCCGCGAAGATTAAGGGAACAGTCCACAGCCCAGGGAA
This sequence comes from Candidatus Bathyarchaeota archaeon RBG_13_52_12, assembly GCA_001774245.1. Taxonomy (GTDB): domain Archaea; phylum Thermoproteota; class Bathyarchaeia; order TCS64; family TCS64; genus UBA8941. Next base: position 139,470 of record MEZF01000047.1, on the reverse strand, counting down.
GCCTTGGTACTTGTTCCCCTCCGAACTCCTCGCGTCAACAAAGGCCGCTAACTTCCTGCTTCAGAAGGGTATCAAGCTGTATAGGACGCAGGGATGGGAGGAGTCCAAGTCGGTGGAGTTTAAGCCTGGGGCATTCGTCCTTGAATCCGGAAAAGAGGCTGAGCGATTGATGAAGGCGGCGTCGCTGCTAGGCGTAGACTTCCACGGCGTCGAAGAACTCCCTGATGTGGCCTTCGAGGTGGTGAAGCCGAGGGTCGGCGTCTACAAGGCTTGGATGCCCAATGCGGATGAGGGCTGGTTAAGGATGGTTCTAGAGGAGTACGGGTTCGAGTACAAATCACTGAGTCCTCAAGATGTCAGGCAGGGTCGTTTAACTGAGATAGTTGATGTCTTGATCTTCCCGGATCTCGGACGGGATCAAATCGTCGATGGGGTGAAGGCGGTAAAGGGTGCCGATCCTAAGCGATATGAGCAAATTTATCGTATGGGCCTCGGTGAGGAGGGGACTAAAGCCGTTCTCGGTTTCTTAGGGGAGGGCGGCAACGTCATTACACTCAATAAGGCGTCAGGCTTCGCCATCAAGGACCTGATGGTGGAGGCCGAGAACCCACTTGAGGGGCTGAAGGAGCAGGAGTTCTACATCCCGGGCAGCATACTTAAGGTGACACTTGACGAGACACATCCCATAGCTTATGGTTACCCGAGAGAGGCAGCGGTCTATTTCATATCGGGTCCTGCCTTCAAGGTGAAGGAGGATTACGAGGTGGCGAGGTACCCGGAGGCGAACCCCCTGCTCAGCGGGTGGATTCTCGGGGAGAAGTACCTTAGAGGGCTTGCAGCAGTCGCCGATTTCCCCGTCGGTAGGGGTAGAGTGATCCTCTTTGGGTTCCCGCCACACTTTAGAAACCAAGCGCGCGGCACCTTCAGGATGCTATTCAACGCCATTTACTATTGTGCCAGCGAGGCCTAACCTTACTTTTTCAACTCCCGCGTAGTGAAGGCGTCCTGTATCTTCTTCCCTATGCCATGGTATGTGCCAGCGCTGGGGGTGAAGATTATGGGTCTTACCTTCTCGATGTCGATGTTTCCCCTGGCATCGAGGACCTCGGATTCAGCTTTCACGTCCATGATTTCGCCAATGAATTGTGTGTGGAGGCCGAGTTCCACAACCTCCTTAACGCGACACTCAATTACGATGGAAAACTCATCAACGTAAGGCGCATCTACGGTTGATCCCTTTACGGGGGTTAGCTTCGTGGTAGTGAATTTGTTTGTGTCCCGCCCTGAGGCGATTCCTATCCAGTCTGCCTCCTTCACATAACATTCTGAGGGTATGCTTACTGTGTAGGCTTTCCGAGCCATGATGTTACCATGGCTGTACGTTGCTTTACGTAGGCTCACATAGATACAAGGGGGGCGAGAGTTACATATGCCTCCCCAAGCGGCTGTCATGAGGTTTGGTTTCCCCGCCGCGTCGTATGTTCCCACAACCCAGACAGGGGAGGGCAACGCGTATGTCCCGACTCCGAGAGATTTCTTCATAAAACAAATGATAGCGCAATAGGATAATTGGTTTACTAAGAAGGGTATAAGGACCAGTATATCGATGATGAAAAGCTATTAATAAAGTGAGATCGGGAGGGTTACTCCTCGATTATCTCGACGTTCGCCCTCGGGACAGTCGCAATCGTTCCGTCTTGGAGCTTGACGGTGAGTACACGCACCATGCTCTCAGACTCCAACGCTTGGAGTTCGACAGGTAGGCTGTTTACGACTCCGATGGCGCCGAAGTAGGGCTGGCGGATGATTCTTACGGGGGTCCCGGGAACCATACCCAGCGCGAAGGTGTCGCCCTTCTCCTCCTCCTTCTCCTCATGGGGGATGATTATCTCAGGCCTCAGTACACCCGCCCTGATCTGGGTGGCGCCGTTTACGCATGCGAGGTAGCCCTCGAAGCTTTTGAGGAGTTTAAAGGTTGTGGCGTTCATGTTCATCTTTCCGAATCCCTCGGTGATGATGAGGGTGATGCCTACCTCCTCCTGACCCGTGATGGCGACACCAATCTCTTGGCCAGTGAATGTGGTAAGGTCCTGGTGGCGTACTCCTCCGACGACGACCACCGATGCACCGACCTCCACTGCTTTCTTCATGGCCTCAAGGGTCACGAGGCTGCCACCGATTAGGACTTTTCCCTTGCAGTCTGGACCGATCTTGTCTGGGGTGATCTCGTCGCTGTTACCAGCGACGATTACTTTGATTTCGCCGTGAGTTTCTCCACCGATCCCGAAGATGCCCTGTATGAAGGCGCCGTAAGTCTGGACGACAGCCCCCTCGCGTGGAACGACTTCCACGAGCTTCCCAGGAAGGTAAGCGTCTACATCGACGGGGATAGGAGCCCCCCTGACTATGACCTGGCCGGTGACCTCGGAGACGGACTCGATTGTTCCGTTCTTAGGGCTTGGGACGTTCTTCTTTATCAAGCCAAAGAGGGCGGTGTAGAAGGCGATATTCTCACCTTCTTTCACCTTGTCGCCGGGCTTTTTCAGCATGAACCTACCCATGTCCTCTGCCTCGACCCCGAGGGTCATGGCGACCTTGACAATCTCTGGATCCCCACTGATCTCGGTTCTCGCGATCTTTGTGTCGTAGTTTACCTTGTCACCAACCTTGTGAAGTACCTCTCCGGGTATAGGGAGGCGGCGGAGCTTGTCGATGATCATTGCGCGTTTGACTTTAAGCCCTGGTGTGTAAGCGTGGGCTTCACTGCTCTCATCGTCTTCACTCTTCTCGTGCTTCTGGGCTTCTTGTTTCTTCGTCGTCATCTTACTTCACCAGCTCCTTGAGGGGATCCTCGGGATACAGCTTGAGTGATGTGAACCACTTGTACAGTAGGTCACGCCTCTGATTGTCGTCTTCGGGCAGATAGAGTGGGCGGCCACGTGCGTCGAGCATTATGCCTGCGATACCGCCTATGACTGTGGCTTCTTTGGGTTTGCCGGGTCCTTCCCCGACGTCAAACGTCTTGGCTGGCGTGATGACTGCCTTGACCTCTAGCCCTTCAGATAGAGGCACTAGTTTGATGTCGCCGAAGTTCATGTCCTCTTTTTGGGTCTTTCCATCAGGCATTGTGAGTTCAACAGTCATGCAGTGCTCGCCGAGTTTACTGATACCAGCTGCTGCTATACTTGTCCCTATCCTGACCAGGCAGTCTTTGTCGAAGATGCTCCATGCGGCGTCGCGGTAGACTGTACTCGTGACACCCAGATGGGGCATCATGAATACTGAGTCCTGGAACATTCTGGTGACTCCCTCGGGGAGCCATGCGTCACTGAGTATGAGCATAGGCTGGACGCGTCGTGGCGCGTGACTGAGGAGCCCGCCGGTGCCGGCGATCACCTCTATGGTCATCATCTTAACATAGCTGTCCTCGATGGCCTGCTCGAACATGTCGCTGATCGTGCGTTGCACTTGGACGCCTTTGAGGCGCGTCGCGATGGTGCGGTGGTGCTGGAGTCCGAGTCTCAGTGCCTCGCGGGCGACAGCGTGCTCGACAATGAGGTCTTCTAGCGTCTGGGGGATGGTTGTTGGCCTGATCATCTTGTTCATGAGGCGGCTGGCGACCTCCTCCTCCTCGATCTTGAAGGGGATCCACCGCATGATGTTCGGGATGCCTGCCTCCTTCATGACGTTGGTGACGCTGTAGCTCATGCCCAAGTTGGCGGAGACGCTTCGAACGAATCGGCCTTCGACGATGCTATAGACGTTTGTTGTGGCTCCGCCGAGGCCGACGCCTAGGACGTTGATTTTGAATGTATCGGCTATGAGCTGAATCGCCATGCCCTCTCCAGCGGGTGTGGGCATGATGGGGATGTCTGTCCACTTCATTAATCGATTGTAGCCGGGGGCGTGGCTCATGACGTGCTCCATGAATAGCTCGTGGACGGCACGGCGTGCCGGTTCGGTGTTCTCCTGCTCGAGAACGGGGCGGATGTTATCTACGCAGGTGAGCGCGAACTCGCCCTTGAAGAGCTTGGCGATGTCGTCTCTGATGGATTTGTTGCCTGCGTAGACGATTGGGAGGGAGTAGCTTGCGCCTAGGCGGGGTTTTGGCTCGGCGGCCTTGATGAGCTCCGCGATCTCCATGACGTGCTGCCCTGCGCCGCCGTCGGTGCCTCCTGCGAGGAGGATCATGTCAGGGCGGAGGTTCCTGATGCGCTGTATCTTTTGGTATGGTTGCCTTCCGTCGTCGCGGGCGATAACGTCCATGACTATGGCACCCGCGCCAAGCGCTGCTCGGTTAGCGGACTCGGCCGTCATGTTCTTGATGAGGCCGGCGACCATCATCTGGAGGCCTCCTCCTGCGCTGCTGGTGGTGCAGTATAGGTCTACGCCCTGCTTTCCGTCATATGGGAGGATGAGGCCGCTGCCGTCTGGACTCAGGAGTTTATGTCCTGTGAGTTCCTCAACCTCACGCACTGCGTTTTGAACGCCAAGCGTGACGTCTTCGTAGGGAGCTTCAACTGTTGTTGGTGCCTCGCCGGCGACGTAGAAGCGCCAGACACCGTCCTTCTTGTGGAAGAATCGGGCCTTCGTTGTGGTGCTACCGACGTCGGTCGCGAGAATGTACTGCATATCCTCTATGGGTTTTTTGAGGGCAGGCATCGCGATTCTCAAATGTGATGTAGATATCAGCATTAAAGGTTTCTGAAAGGTCCCCGAAAATCTCTCCTAATGGCCTAAAATGGGAGGTGCTTTCGCCATCCCTTCTTTTTGGCGCCGGGTTGCACGGCGTCTGATGTCAGCGTTGAAGCTGCTTCCTTCTTCTCGTCTTCTTGCTTCTCCTTCTCCTTCGCTGCCTTCTTCTCGGCCTTCTTCTTATCATCAGCCTCCTGAGCTAGCTGCTCGACCCGTTTGAGGAGCTTCTCAATATTCTCTCTCTTCTCGAAAACGAGGAAGAACTTCTCGCTGGTTACTCCCCACTTGTCGCTGATGATGGGGACGAAGGGGGTGATGAAGAATCGACCCATCTCTCCACCGACCCAGACGAGGGGCTTACTGCTCTCGAGGAGCAGGATTGCTGCGGTCTCCATCTCGTATTCATGTATCTTCTGGGCGACCTTCTCTACATATTCAGCCTCTAGTTCGGGGGTTATTTCAACGTCGTAGTACAAGCCCTGCGCCGCTAGTAATGTGGTCAGGAGGTGATTTAAGTTTAAGGCTCAACAGTTGACGGGGGGATCGCTGCCTGTTTCTTCCTCTTCAACTGCTCTCTCAGTGCGTAATAGGCGCCGATTACACTCCCGACGAGAAAACATACGAATATGAGGATGAGACTACTGATTTCGAGTCCCTGCATTGTGGGCACCATGACTACGCCCAAGGCGATGGAGACAACTGCAGCCTTGACCCCAGTCAGCAGGTGATCCTTTGTGGCCCTCATACATACGAGGTACGTCGAAACGGCGGCCGCCAGGCACCAGAGGGGTATAAGCAGGTACTGGAAGAAAGGTTCAAAGGTAGCCAAGTAGATCGCCATCGTTCCCAACCCATTAGTCAAAATTGCACCCGCAAAGTAGTCGAATAGCTTCGGTGACCGTTCAGCAGACGCCATTTAGAGTCAGAAGCAGATGTGGTGGAGGAGATAAGAACTTGACGCCTATTCTCCTAGGGAGGTTAAATATTGGTTGGCTTCCCTATCAGGTGAAGCGTCTTGAAAAGTCAGAGTGATTTCAGGAACTACCTTGCAGGCGCTGCCCTCGCGTTCGGTGTCGTACTATTAACTATTCAGATAATAATTATACTCTTTGGAGGGTTAAGTGAGGTAGAATTACTAGCCAATGACTCTCTTATTTGGAACATTATTTATGGATCAAATTTAGGGGGAGGATTGCTAGGTGGTTATCTTGTGGCGAGACACAGAAAAACAGATTATATTCAGACCGGTACCGTAGTAGCTGTATTTGCATATATTTTCGAATTCGTCTATAGTACTATTATTGAGCGTTTGCCAATGGACATATGGTCATCAGTTAGTCTAATTTTAGGCGGGATTATAGGAGCAATGTTCTTTAAGGCTCGAATGGAGCGTGAAAGGATCACGGGAGTGAAGAAAACCGAGGAACACAAGCCCTCGTAAGAACCCTCTGAACCCATAAAGCAGGACTAACCCTTTCGTTATATTTGGAACAAATACGTTTTATTTTAATATGTTTGTGTCGTAATGTATAAATGGCTGCCACAATCAGATACGGATATCTCGCAGGGGAACCGTTATGTCAAAGAAGAAGATCGTGCTCGCTTATAGCGGCGGCCTAGACACCTCGGTCATGCTCAAGTGGCTTCAGGAACAGTACAAGAGTGACGTCGTTAGCCTTACCCTAGACGTTGGACAGGGAGACGACTTGAAGAAGATAGAGGAGAAGGCGTGGAGCCTCGGAGTTGTCAACGCTTACACAATGGATGTGAAGAAGGAATTCGCCTCGGAGTATGTCTTTCCATCGATAAAAGCGAACGCCCTATACATGGACACCTATCCGATCAGCAGCAGCATCAGTAGGCCCCTGATCGCAAAGAAGATGGTGGAGGTCGCTGAGATGGAGGACGCCTATGCGGTAGCTCACGGCTGTACCGGCAAGGGCAACGACCAGATCAGGTTCGACATCACTATCAAGGCACTCAGCCCAAAGACGAAGATAATAGCGCCGGTCCGGGAGTGGAAGTTCGACCGCCACGGCGAGATAGTCTACGCTAAGGAGCACGGCATCCCCGTCCCCGTAACAGTCGACTCACCCTACAGCGTCGACCAGAACCTGTGGGGCCGCAGCATCGAGGGTGGCGTCCTCGAGTACCCCGACAAGATGGTTCCCAAGGAGATTTGGGAGTGGACTAAGGAGATTAAGGACACACCCGACGAGCCCGAGTACGTCACAATCGGCTTCGAGAAGGGCGTCCCTGTGAGCATCGACGCGGTCGAGATGGACCCCGTTAGCATCCTCCAGAAAATGAACGAGAAGGGTGGCCTGCACGGCATTGGCCGAATTGAGCACATGGAGGACCGTACTGTCGGCCTCAAGAGCAGGGAGACATACGAGACCCCAGCCGCGGAGATCATACTCACAGCCCATAAGGACCTCGAGAAGATGGTTCTCACAATCCACCAGATGCTGATGAAGAGAGAGATCGACCACAAGTGGACCGTCCTAGCCTACCAAGGGCTCTGGGTAGATCCGCTCAAACAGGACCTAGAGGCCTTCATCAACAGCACACAGGAGAAGGTAACGGGGTGGGTGACGATGAAGCTACACAAGGGGACAGCCAAGCCGGTTAAAAGGAACAGCGAGTTCAGCCTCTACGACTATAACCTGACGAGTTTCGACATCAACACGAAGTACGACCAGGGCGATGCACTCGGTTTCATCGCTCTCTGGGGCCTCCCCAGCGTCACAGCTTGGAACCTCAAGCATACTATGCAGGAGAGCGAGCTCCAGAAGCAGGAGCAGAAGGTCCTCACGCCTTCGAAGGCGAAGAAGATGGAGTCAAACCTCTAGAGGCATCTCACTGAGGGTTTTTTTGTCCCCAGTCCGGTTTATTAGTAAGTTGTTATCCTAGCTCGCGTTTTATAGCGGTGAGGTACATCTCTGTAATCTTCTCGATCATCAGCTCTCCCGCTTCCTTAGTGCTGGGTCGGGGATCACCCATGACGCCGGTGGGGCTTACGGCCTTGAAGCCCTTCCTCTGGTACATGGTTGTGAAGGGGCCCATGTAGCCTGGCTTCGTCTCCTTCATCCTGACGAGGTCGGGGCGGTAGGCGAGGATTATACTCGTCTCACCGGCGCAGGCGTGGCCTCCAACGGCCTCACGCGGAATACCCATCTCGACTGCTGCCTCCTGCATCTTTCCAATGAGGCTCATGAGGTCACCCATGGCGACGAGGTTAGCCTTCAGCTTTGGCGCGATTTCCTGGGTAACGGTGGCGACGGGTGCGAAGTTACCACCGTGGGTGGGGATCAGGATTATGTACTCGAAACCGTGATGGTCGAGGCTGAAGCAGACGTCCCTGACCACGCTCATTAGGGTGGCTGGGCTGACGTCGAGGCTACCCGGGAATCCCATGTGGTGGACGCTGCAGCCGGGACGGATTACCGGCGCCACTAAAGTCTTACCCATCTTCTCAGCGAGCCGCTTCGCCAGTGCCTCACCAAAGAGAGAGTCCGTTGCCAAGGGGAGATGGTAGCCGTGCTGCTCTATAGAGCCAACTGGGACGAGTACGGTCTTATAGCCGTCAATCAGCGCCTTCTCCACCAGGGGCCAGGTGAGATCCTCAAGCATCACCGTCTTTATGGTCATGACAGGGTCCCTCTCCGCCGCATCCGCAGTCGTCGCCGTGCTCCTCGTGACAATCAGGGTCACCACACTCACATTCATCCCTATAAGCGGGGGGTACCGGCAGTTTCTTCCAGGTGTTTATGAAGTCGACGAGGAACTGGGTCACCTCTGCGGCCATGGCGTCTCCCTCCTCCTTAGTCGCGGTGCGGGGATCGTTGATACTGTACTGCCCCGTCTTGGTGATGTCGTGGGTGTCCGGGCCAATGCTGGCGTTGAATATCTGGCTGACCATCTCGTAGTCAGGTCGATCGGGGTTGAGGAACTCGAGTAGGTAGTCGGGTATGAGAGTCGGGTTCTCCCAATCCTCAAGGCGCCACATCTCGACTAGCTCGGGGAAGTAGTGGAGCGCGTAGCTGGTTTCCCGGGCGCAACTGTGGACTTCGAGGTACCTCTGCATCCTCTCCTTAATCTTTTTAGAGAGCTCAGTGTTATCCGGTCCGTGGGGGGTGGCAACCATGACGTGGTACTCCCTCTTTGCGATCTGGGCCGCGAGTTTCATGATGTTCTCGTTGCCACCGTGGTAGTTGATGAGGACGAAGCGCTTCACACCGTGGTAGGCGAGGCTCCTAATTGTGTCGAGGAGGATGTTGAGGAGTGTCTCGTGGCTATAAGTGACGGTCCCCGAGAACTCCATGTGGTGCGGCGAGTAGCCCGCCCATGTGGGGTGAAGACACACGCTGTTTGTCTTCTCTGCGACGTCGTGTACGAACCTGGCGACGCCTATGCTGTCGCACCCCAGTGGGAGGTGGACAGCGTGCTGCTCGATCGCGCCGATGCCGATGATGACGACCGGAGCGGGGTCGTTGGCGAGCCAATCCTCGAAGGCGGGGCGCGTTAGCTCCCAGAGCCAGAACCTGGATAGAACACCGTTCTCACTCATGATGATCCATGAACAGGGTGCGCATTCAGTCTTAACTGTTGCTGGTGTTGCCCTAAAACGCTATATATCTTATTGGGTGAGTTCCATAACATGGCAGAGATTTATCTAGACCCCAATGTAATCGCCATCGCGGTCGCAATCATTGTGGCGACAATCGGGTTCTTCGACTCCCTATCCGTAGGGAAGAAGATGAAGATGGATTCTAAGCAGAGTGAATGATCCTCGCTCACGTGCAATGCGCGCGAATGCGCAAGGCGACCGTTACACTTATCGGCGATGTGCGTAACCTCTTTTGATGGTTAATGATCCCGGGCGACCTTGGTAAGGTCCTGAACAAGCCGAGCCTGGAGAATATTGAAGGCCTCGGCAACCAGCATGTGATTGATCAGCTAAACGGGTTCGTCAGGCTCTGCAAACCAGCGAGGGTCACCGTTTTCGGCGAATCACTTGAGGACGTTGCCCATGTCAGGGAACTCGCCCTGGAGAGGGGGGAAGAGGTGCCTCTTAAGATGAAGGGGCACACCATCCACTTTGACGGCTTCTACGACCTTGCGCGGGACGTGGGGAGCACAAAAGTCCTCACCCCACCGGAGATGAGGCTGAGTAAGAACATCAACACCATAAACCGTGACGAGGGACTGAATGAGATCCTTGGAATAATGGACGGTTGTATGAAGGGTAAGGAGATGCTCGTTAAGTTCTATAGCCTCGGGCCGACGAACAGCAGGTTCAGCCTCTGCGCCATGCAGGTCACCGACTCGTCCTACGTCGCCCACAGCGAGGATCTCCTCTACCGGCAGGGATACGAGCAGTTCAAGCACCTTAAAGGAGGTAAAGAGTTCTTCACCTTCCTCCACTCTGCAGGGGAGCTCGACGATAGGAAAGTCACCAAGAACACCATAAGCCGGAGGATCTACATAGACGTCGTCGACGGGAAGGTTTACTCCGCAAACAACCAGTACGCGGGGAACAGCGTTGGGCTGAAGAAGCTAGCGCTCCGTCTAGCCATCTATAAAGCAAATCACGAGGACTGGCTATCGGAGCACATGCTCCTCATGGGTATTCACCCGCTAGGTAAGAAGAGGGTGACCTACTTCGCCGGAGCCTACCCGAGCGCCTGCGGAAAGACGAGCACCGCCATGATCCCGGGGCAGAGCATAGTCGGCGACGACATCGCCTACCTCAAGGAGGATAAGGAAGGCTACTGCCGTGGCGTCAACATCGAGCAGGGCATATTCGGCATAATACAAGACGTAAACCCAGTCGACGACCCCCTCATCTACAAGAGCCTTACGACCCCTAGAGAACTGATCTTCAGCAACATCCTGATCTCAGATGGTATACCCTATTGGCTCGGGATGGGCCGTAGCGATATCCCTGAGAAGGGAACAAACTTCAGCGGAGAATGGTTCAAGGGGAAGAAGGACAAAGATGGGAACGAGATACCCTTCGCCCACGGGAACGCCCGATACACCATGAGGCTCAGTGAGCTGGAGAACGTCGACCCCCGATATAACGACCCTGACGGGGTCACCGTCGAGGGAATATTCTACGGTGGCCGCGACTCTGACACAAACGTCCCCATAGCCGAGGCGCTGAGCTGGGAACATGGAGTCTACATCGGTGCCACTCTCGAGTCTGAGACAACAACCGCCACAATCGGGAAAACTGGTGTACGCAGGCAGGACCTGATGGCGAACATCGACTTCGTCGTCGTCCCCCTCTCAACCTATCTCACGAACCACATCAAGTTCGGCAGGAAGCTCACACACAAGCCACGAGTCTACGCGACCAACTACTTCCTCCGCCATGAGGGCAAGTACACAAACACGAAGGTCGACAAGAAGATCTGGGTCCTCTGGGCAGAAGGCCGCGTCAATGGGGAATACGACGCCATTAAGACACCTATAGGCATGATCCCACTCTACAAGGACCTCAAACAACTCTTCAAAACCGTCTTCAAGAAGGACTACACCGAGGAGGAATACATACAGCAGTTCAGCATACGCGTCACAAAATACCTCGAGAAGATCGCCCGCATGGAGCAGTTCTACAAGGATGAACCCAATATGCCGAGGGAGTTCTGGGATATCCTCAACCAGCAGAAGAGGGAGCTTCAGGAGCTGAAGATACGCACGGGGAAGGACGCATTCCCGCCGATCTCCTTCGTCTAGTCAAACCTTTTTACCGCTCACACTTCCTCATTCAACCATCGCAGGGGATACGTGTTGGTGTTCGCGGGTAAAACTCCAAAATCTAAGGAACTATACGACAGGGCGTGCAAGGTCCTCCCAGCAGGGGTGAGCTACGGAATCAGGGCGCTGCCCCCCTACCCATTCTTCGTCGAGGAGGCGCAGGGCATCAAGCTCAGGGACGTGGACGGCAACGAGTACACGGACTTCTGGGTCGGCCACGGGGCACTGATCCTCGGCCACAGCCCAAAGAAGGTAATGGACGCTGTGAAGAAGCAACTCCCATATGGTACCCACATAGGCTTCAGCCACGAACTGGAGATAGAGCTCGCTGAGCGCATAGTGAAGAACGTGCCCTCGGCGGAGATGGTGCGCTACTGCGCGAGCGGTACCGAGGCGAACATGTACGGGACCCGCCTCGCACGCGGATACACTAATCGCATGAAGATGCTCAAGATAGAGGGTGGCTGGCATGGCGGCTACGACAGCCTCCACAAGTCGGTGAGCTACCCCTTCACCAGGTCCGAGTCCGCTGGACTGAGCCCTAAGACCACCGAGGACACCGACGCTGTTCCATTCAACAACCTGGAGGCGGCTAGGAAACGGCTCAAGGCGAGGGAGTACGCCTGCATCATACTTGAGCCCGTGATGGGCGCCGCAGGGTTCCTTACACCGGAGCCCGGATACCTCCAGGGCCTACGTGAAGCCTGTGACGCGACCGATACCCTGCTCATATTCGATGAGGTCGTCACCGGCTTCCGCCTCGCCCCAGGGGGAGCACAGGAGCTATACGGGGTCAAGCCCGACCTCACCATCCTAGGCAAGATCATTGGAGGCGGCTTTCCAATAGGCGCCTTCTGCGGATCCGCTGAGATCATGGAGCACATCGATCAGAGGAAGTACCCCAGAGCTGAGGACCGCGTCGCTCAGGGGGGCACATTCACGGGTAACCCGATCAGCATGGTGGCAGGCTGCACGACCCTAGACCTACTCAAGGACGGCAGAATCTACATCAGCATAGACAAGCTGGGGAGGAGGATGAGGGATGGTCTTGAGGAAGTCTTCAGGCGTGGGCAGCTCCCAGCGACGGTCACAGGTATCGGCTCCACCTTCGCAATCCACTTTCAGGGCAAGATCCCCAGAAACGCGGGGGACACGGCCAAGAACGACTTGGCGGCGACGAAGGCATACTTCGCCCATATGCTCGACAGGGGAATCATCTACCTCAGCCCCACCGTCACCCACTGCTGGATAAGCAGCCCGCACACTGAGGATGATATTGACGCATACCTTGCAGCCACGGAGGAATTCATCAAGGGCTACAAGCCCTAATCTCTCTCGATTTTCCCTATCGCTTCTCCTAGAATCTCGATGCTTGTGTCTATCTGCTTCTCGGTAATGACGAGAGGTGGTGCAACCCTGAGGGCTCTACCCCCGTAGCTGCCCATGTTGAGGGTGTAGACCCCTCGTCTGAAGGCTTCGGCGCAGATGGCATCCGCCGACGTTGGGTCAGGGATCTTCTTCGCCCGGTCCTTAACGATTTCGACTCCTATGAGGAGGCCGAGGCCGCGGACGTCCCCGATACATGAGTGCTCATCCATTAGGTCAGTAAGCCTATTCTTCATGTAGGCACCCATCCGCTCGGAGTTCTCGCATAGGCGCTCGTCACCTATGACGTCGATGGTGGCGTGGGCCGCTGCAGTACCGAGGGGAGTTGCGCTAAAACTCTGGGCATGTATAGGTATCGGCTCAGAGTCCGTGGACTCAAGGAGGTCCCTACCAAGAACGCAGGCGCTGATTGGGACACCGCTCCCCATCGCCTTCCCGAGGAGGACAACGTCGGGCTTCACCCCCCAGTGATCCATGCCCAGCCACCTACCCGTTCTCCCGAAGCCCGTCTGTACCTCGTCGGCAACGTGCAATATGCCAAACCTCTCACATAGCTTCTTAAGCCCCTGGTGCCACCCCGGTGGAGGAATGTGCCAGCCGGCGTCCCCCTGGATGGGCTCAACGAAGACCGCGGCAACCTCGTCGGCCGGGACATAGCTCTTGAAGACAACTTCCTCGATGTAGGCAAGGCAAGCATGGGCGCAGCTGGGGTGCTCCAGATTGAGGGGGCACCTGTAGCACGAGGCATAGGGTACATGCACTATGCCGGGGATGAGAGGGCCGTAGTGCCTCTTCATACTGGGGTCGTATCCGCTCAGACTTATAGCGCCCATGCTACTGCCATGGTAACTGCCAGTGAAGCTCAGGATCAAGGGCTTCCCCGTCGCCCGGCGCACAGCCTTTATCGCATGCTCGTTAGCAAGACTCCCCGCCTGGCTCCAGTAGACCTGCTTTGGCCCCGAGTCAAGCATCTTCTCCAGTCTACAGATGAGGGTGTATGCTTGCTCTGTCTGCCAGTGGATGCTCCTCTCAGCCTGCCTCTTCACCGCCTCGACGATCCTCGGGTGGTTATAGCCGGTGTTGACCACGCATCGTCCCGAGATTAGGTCCGTGAAAACGTTCTCATCGGGATCCTTAACATAGATCCCCCTCGCCTCGTCGATGATGGGGCTCGAGTAGGAGGAGGGCTCTAAGCCAGAGTCCCTGAGGAGCTTGGTGACGCGGGGACCGGGAGGACCCGCGACAATCCTGGGGCCTTGTAGACTAGGCAAGAAGCTGCACAGAGACTATTGGCGCCCATCGGGGTTTAACGTTTGCCAGCTAGTGGAGCTCTCGGCCGTATCGGCTGAATATCTCCCCGACCTGATCAATGGGGAGGGCGTACCTGATGTGACCTAGGTGGCCAGTCATAGTCTCCGCTACGAAGAGGGCGTTAACCACCGCCTCCTCAGTCGCCTCAACAGTGGCCTTGTAGATAGGGTTGAGAAACTTGTCATCATCACCCAAATGAGGTGCCCTCCCCGTTGTGAAGGCGATGGTGAAGTCGCCACTGACGTTACCACCATAGGTGCCTGTCCGGGCGAGACCGAGGGCCGCTCTCTTCGCTACCTTCCACATCTGCCGCGAATCAATGGCGAGATCTGTGGCAATGATCATCATTATGCTATTACCAGAACTAGTTGCAGGCTTCTTGGGGAGCGTAACTTCCCTCCCGACGGGGACTCCAGCGATCGTGAGGTCCTCCTTGTTACCGCAGTTGAGCTGGACAAGGGCGCCAACGGTGAAGCCGTCGCCAACTCGACTCGAAGTACCAATACCCCCTTTGAAGCCGTATCCGGTCATTGGCGTGCCTCCGCCGACGTTGCCCTCTGGGACTCGCCCCTTCCCGCTGGGGCTCCTCGCAATATCGAGTGCCTCGAAGACATGCTCCCTACCGACGTGCCTGCTGAGGCTATCGGTCAAGTATCTACCGTTAGTCTCCCCGACGACGACGTTCAGGGAGCTAGGCTCGATCCCCATCCGTTCGATGTGGTAATCGACCACAGCGTCAGCGACCCTCCATGTGTTCAGGGTCTCGGTGAGAATTATTGGGGTCTCGAGCACTCCCTCGTAGATGATTTGGGGGAGGCCCGTGGATTTCCCGTAGGCGTTGAAGAGGTCGACAGCAGCAACGACCTTCTCATCAATCAGGTTACCCTTATGGGGAGCGATTGCTGTGACACCTGTCCGGATGGATTCACCCTCGATCAAGGTTGAGTGGCCGACCCCAACGCCCTCGACGTCGGTGATGGCGTTCAGCTTACCTGTCTCCATCGATCCAAGCTCGATCCCGAGCTCTCTAGCCCGTTGTCTCGCCAATTGGCTCCCCGGGAACTGAGTTTGCGTCGGGGCTATAAATCTAGGTGGGGTCGTGGGAATGGTTAAATCGCCTCCAACGGAGAAGCGTCTCATGGGCGCCGGCGTCTTCCTCGATCGCTACAAGGCTATGGGGCATGAACTGCGGGGGAGTGAGAGGACAAAGCGGGCGATTAGGGTCAACACTCTCTTAGCGAGCCGTGAGGAGGTTATAAGGAAGCTAGAGGCTAGAGGTGTAAAGCTGACAGGCATCCCTTGGCTTAGGGATGGCCTCTACGTTGAGGGAGGCGAGTCGAGTGTTGGTGCAAGCTTCGAGTACCTACTTGGTCTATACTCGATCCAGGAAGCTGCTGCGCAATCCCCAGTCGAGGTTTTATCGCCAAATCCGGGTGAGATTGTGCTTGACATGTGCGCTGCCCCCGGTGGGAAAACGACGCAGATGGCTGCTTGGATGGGAAACAGCGGTGTAATCGTCGCTGTGGATATGCGCCGGGACCGCCTATATGCTTTGGAGAACAACCTAGAACGCACAGGGTCGGAGAACTGTGTAGCCTACTGCACCGACGCTGCAAGACTCGACTACGGCGGGACGCTCTTTGATAAGATCCTCCTAGACGCACCCTGCTCCGGAAACTACGTGACTGACCGCTCCTGGTTCAACAAGCGTAACATCAGAGATGTTGAAGCCAACGCGGCGGAGCAGAGGAGGCTCCTAGGGGCAGCAGTGGGGTTGCTCAGGCCTGGTGGGACTCTGGTCTATACGACTTGCAGCCTCGAGCCAGAGGAGGACGAGTTCAACATTCAGTGGCTCCTTAATAACCACGATGTCGAACTGGTTGAGGTCGAGGGACCTGGGAGCCCTGCGCTAACAGAGGTGATAGGCAAGAACCTGAGCAACGAAGTGGCGAGATGCAGGAGGTTTTGGCCGGACGAGATGGAGACCCAGGGGTTCTTCGTCGCGAAGGTGGTAAAACAATGAGTGAGATGAAGGATTTCCTCACAGCGATAGTCGCCGTCTACGAGCCTGTGGGGGAGAGGATCAACCTCAACGATAGGCGATTCGTCGTCAGCCCGGAGGTCGCGGCTCAGATACATGACCGTGGGAGAATGGTCTACGCAGGTAAACTCCTCGGGCGGACGAAAAGAGAGTTCATGCCAGGTACATCCCTCCTGCGTGAGCTGAGTAAGATTGAGGGACCAAACAAGGTGTGGGTGGATGACCGCGTAGGGTGGCTCTTCGTCTGCGGACGGGACATCTTTGAGGAGAGCATCATAAGGGCGGAGGGTATTCTCGAGGAGGGGACTTGCTTCCTCGTGATGTTAGGTGATAGATGCCTCGGCTACGGGAGATTGGATACACAGGAGGGAAAGAAATTGCTAAAGAACATTTTCGACTTGGGGGATTTCCTACGCAGAGAGAAACGAATCATAGAATAGTCCAATAAAAAATCCCCCAAACTGTTTTATCACCTCGTGGCTCCTCTCCCTTCTATGAGTGTCTATTCCGAGCTAGGCGTTAAACGCGTCATCAACGCGGCCTTCGCACTCACCCGCCTCGGCGGAAGCACAATCCCCAGAGAGGTGCAGGAGGCGATGAATGAGGCGAATAAGAGTTACTGCAACATGTGGGACCTCTTCCAGACGGGGGGGAAGATAATTGCGGATATTACAGGGGCGGAAGCCGCGTGGATCACTAGCGGTGGATTCGCAGCACTCGTCCTCGGAGCTGCTGCTTGTATCGCAGGGAAGGACCCGGAGAAGATGAGGCGCATACCCGACACCTCGGGTATGAAGAACGAATTCATTATACAGCGTAATAACAGGCTCTACGTTTACGACCGGGCCATGGAGGTGGCTGGTGGTAAGTTCGTCTTCGTAGGTGACGAGAACTGGGGCTGCGGCGTAGATGAGTTCGAGGCCGCAATCACAGATAAAACGGCGGGGATCCACTACGCGTACCCCACTGCCCCGAAGAGGGGTGTTCCCCCTCTCAAGGATCTTATCAAGATGGCTCACAACCACGGCGTCCCAGTCATAGTGGATGCAGCGGGGATGACCTATCCGACAAGCAACTTCAAGATGTTCTCGGACATGAAGGCGGACATCGTGGCCTTTGGTGGTAAGTACGTGCACGGCCCAAACAGCACAGGCTTCGCCATCGGGCGCCGAGACCTGATAGAGGCGATGGCCCTCCACAGCTTCATCGGCGTTGAGTCTGGACCTGACGAAATGCCAGGAAAGTGGAGGAGCATCGGCCGCGGCTACAAGCTTGACAGGCAGGAGATAGTCGGCCTCATAGCCGCCTTCAAGAGGTGGATGGCTCTCGACCACGAGGCTGAGAGGATAACTCCCGCGTGGGAGAGGGCCCGCTACATTGAGAAACGGATCAAGAAGTTACCCGGCCTCAATGAGGCTAGGATAAGTTACATCCCAAAGAGTGGGAGTGGAATTGCATACAACACGCTAGGCCTAAACGTCCATTTCCTCGACAGGGGAACTGATGAGGTCGCAACGATTGTTAAGAAGCTTAAGGAGGGAGACCCCGAGATATGGGTGCGCTTCTGGGGCGACAGCAACAACTTCATAATAAACACCTTGATGCTCCTACCCGGCCAAGAGAAGGAGCTGGTTAAGAGATTCGAGGAAGCATTCACTTAGCTGACAGCGCACACACGCGTGAGTAGTAGAGCGCGTATAATGCGAAGATCTTCCAAGATTCTTATATCAATGCATGCAACATAAGCAGAAGAATCGACTTTGAAGCAGACCGCTTGGAAGTGGATAGACGACAATAGCAAGAACCTCGCCAAGATGAGCGACAAGATCTGGGGCTACGCTGAACTCGGCCTCTGGGAAACAAAATCAAGCAAACTCATCTCCGACGAGCTGGAGAAGCATGGATTCAAACTCCTGCACGGCGTCGCGGGGATGCCCACCGCCTTCGTCGCCGAGTGGGGTAAAGGAGGACCTTGCATCGGAGTCCAAGGAGAGTTCGACGCCCTCCCCCTCATCAGCCAGAAGGTCAAGACCGAGAAAGACCCCCTCAAACCAGGACATGCCGGCCACGGTTGTGGTCATAACGTCCACGGAGTCAGCGGGATGGCAGGAGCCATAGCCCTACGCTACGAGCTTGAATCCGAGAAGATTAAGGCACGCGTCAAGTTCTTTGGCACCCCCGCTGAGGAGAACTACGCTGGCAAGGTCTTCATGGTCAACGATGGCTTATACGACGACGTAGACGCCTGCCTCAGCCACCACCCCAGCAGCGCTAACACCGCACGCCTCAGCAGCAGCACCGCTGTCAACGGCGTAAAGTTCCACTACTACGGGAAGACCAGCCACGCGGCAGGGAACCCCGAGCAGGGCAGAAGCGCCCTCGACGCAATCGAGCTCATGAACATCGGCGTCAACTACCTCCGCGAACACATCATCCAAGACGCACGCGTCCACTACATCATCGAGGCTGGCGGAGGACAGCCAAACGTGGTACCCGACTACGCTAGGAGCTGGTATTACATACGTGCACCTGAGCGGGATCAGCTCGACCCCATCTATAAACGGATACTTAAGATCGCCGAAGGAGCAGCCCTGATGACAGAGACCACCCTCAAAGTCGAGTTCATCGATGGCCTATACAATATCATCCCAAACAAGGTCGTCGCGGAGACTGTCGTCAAGAACATGCGCGAGGTTGGAACCCCAAAATATACGAAGAAGGAGCTAGAGTTCGCCGCTGAGATCGCTAAAAGCTTCCCCAAGGAACAGAAGATAGACATGCTTCGTAAGATCAAGCTTCCCAACTACGAAAAATACATGGACGTCAACCTCCCAACTGACGTCCTCGACCCCATGGGGGAGGGGGAGATCATGGCAGGCAGCAGCGACGTAGGCGACGTCAGTTGGAAGTGCCCAACCGTTGAGTTCGGCACAACTCTCAACGTCCTCGGCGCCCCCGGCCACAGCTGGCAGTTCGTCGCCATGAGTGGCAGCACAGTCGCCCACAAGAGCCTCGTATTCGCGGCCAAGACCATAGCTGGGACCGCCCTCGACTTAATCACACAGTCTAAGCTACTCACCGAGGCGAAGAAGGAGCACGCTGATCGCCTTAAGGGCAGAACCTACAAGACTCCCATCCCAGAAGATTGTGTCCCACCCCTCGAGATAGCCAAGGTCGCGGCGATGAAGGCTCAAGAGTAACAGCTCAAATCAGCACGTGAGCCAGAAGTACTCGGAGCCCGATCCCGAAGAGTATCACTCCCCCTATGATCTGGGACCACCTGCCTAGCCAATGACCAGTCTTATTCCCAAGATAGACTCCGAAACATGTGAAGACGAATGCTGTCGCCCCAATGACCAGCGCGGGGATAAGAATAGTGACCTTCTCTAAGCTGAAGCTCAGCCCAACAGCGACGCTGTCGATGCTCACCGCGATGCTGAAGAGCAGCAGATTCTCTACACCGAGTATACTATCTGCATCTACTTTCTCCCCACCCCTGACTCCCTCTATGAACATCTTCCCCCCTACGAGGGCGAGTAGGAGGAAAGCGGCCCAGTGATCGTACCCGGATATCAGGTCCACGATCGTTGATCCAGCGAGCCAGCCTAACATGGGCATTAAAACGTGAAACCCACCAAAGGCCACTGCCATGCGAATCATCTGCTTCGAGCTTAACTTACCAAGCCCGAACCCGGTAACCGCGGAGACAGATAGAACATCCATAGAAAGGCCAACAGCTAAAAGCAACAGGGAGATGACGTCCAGCTCCAAGCGGACCACTTAGACGTGAAGCACACCGTGCGAGCCATTAAACCTTCTGGAGACAAAAATTAGGTAAAAAAGAGCGGATGAGGAGAGCTTACTCCTTCTTTAGCTTCTTCTCTTCCTTCTTCTTGTTTGAGCCGCAACCGCAATTACAGGACATGGCGATCGTGCCCATTCATCCACAGTCCGTTATAAACTCTTGCAGTAGATACGCCTAAAATTCTCTAATAAAAGGCCAAGTGTTTTACTGGGCAAGGTCGGATGATCCCAAGGGATTGATCATTGACTAAGGAGAAGGCTTGGGGGTGGATTGACGAAAACAAGAAACACATTGTTAAGCTAAGCGATAGGGTGTGGGAGTACGCCGAGCTCGGGCTCGTCGAGGAGAGGTCATCAAAGCTCCTCGCCGACGAGCTGGAGAGGAATGGCTTCGAGGTTGAGCGCGGTGTCGCGGGTATGCCAACTGCCTTTGTCGCGAAGTGGAGCAACGGCGAGGACCCAACGATAGGCTTAATGGGGGAGTACGACGCCCTTCCTGGCCTTAGTAACGAGAAGGTGCCCCTGAAGGAACCACTTAAGCCAGGCGCCCCGGGTCATGGCTGCGGCCACAACATCCATGGCGTCACCGCGGTTGCCGCAGCGATCGCAACCAGACACGAGATGGAGGAGGCGGGAATCAGCGGCACATTAAAGATGTACGGCTGCCCCGCCGAGGAAAACTACGACGCCAAGGTATTCATGGTAAGAGCTGGCCTCTTCAGGGGCGTCGACGCCTGCCTAAGCCACCACCCAGGCTCCATCAACACCGCGACCATCGGAAGCAGCACAGCCGTCAACGGCGTAAAGTTCCACTACTACGGGAAGACCAGCCACGCTGCGAGTAGCCCTGAGCAGGGCAGGAGCGCCCTCGACGCAGTCGAGCTCATGAACATCGGCGTCAACTACATCCGCGAACACGTCATACAGGAGGCCCGCTTCCACTATGTCATTGAGGTCGGGGGTGGGCAGCCAAACGTTGTCCCGGATTACGCCCGAAGCTGGTACTACATCCGAGCCCCTGAGAGGGACCAGCTCGATTCGATATACAAGCGCATTCTAAGAATCGCTGATGGAGCGGCTCTCATGACGGAGACTACCCTAAAGGTAGAGTTCATTATGGGGCTCTACAACCTCATCCCAAACAAGACGATCGCTGAGGCAATAACAGGGAACATGAAGCAGATCGGCGCGCCCCAACACACCCCCGAGGAGCTGGAGTTCGCGAAGAAGATCAACGCCGACTTAGACAGGCAGGTGAAGATCGATGATATGATGAGGCAGAAGGTGCCGACTTGGGAGAGGTACGCTGACATGGAGATGGCGGACGACGTCCTCGATCCCTTCGGTGAGGATTACTGCAGCGCCGGCTCCATCGACGTGGGCGACGTGAGTTGGGTCGTACCCGCTGTGGAGTACGAGACGGCGACATACCCCCTCGGAAGCCCAGCTCATAGTTGGCAGTGGGTCGCCTGCGGCGCCATGGGCCTCGGCCACAAGAGCCTAATATTCAGCAGCAAGGTAACCGCGGGGACGGTCATCGACCTGCTGACTAAGCCTGAACTCGTTAAGAAGTCGAAAGAGGAGCACTCAAGGCGCCTTGAGGGGAAAAAGTATGTTTCCCCTATCCCCATCGACATCCAGCCACCCCTCAAACTCGCTAGGGATTACGCCGAGAAGAACAAGGGAAAGGACTAGCCCCTATTTATAAATCGGCGGAAAAAAGTAAAAGGGGAAGTTTACTACTTCCCGTTCTTCTTGACGAATCGCTCGACCCTGTTCCAGGCGTCCTCTAGGCGCTCCATGCTGTCGACTAGGGCAAACCTGATGTGGCCCTCAGCAGCTTGGCCATACTGTGTGCCAGCTGCGCCACGTACCTTCTCCTGCAGTATGAGCTCCTGGTGGAACTTTGCGCAGGGTAAGCCGACCTCGCTGATGTCGGGGAAGACGTAGAATGTACCCTCAGGGTACGGACACTTTATGCCTTTGATCTCGTTCAGCCTCTTGACGCTGAAGT
>MEZF01000047.1:114866-117418 GCA_001774245.1 Candidatus Bathyarchaeota archaeon RBG_13_52_12 | reverse complement strand
ATGCTCATCGTCGGGATGAACTTCTTCCTACCCCAGACGAACTCGGTGTAGATCTCGTCGCTGATGCATAGGATGTTCTTGTCGACGCATACGTCGGCGAGGGCTTTGAGCTCCTTCTCGGTGTAGACTGCGCCCGTTGGGTTGTCTGGGCTGCAGATCATGATGGCCTTCGTCCTGGGAGTACAGGCTTTGGCGATAGCATCGACATTCGGCCTGAAGAGCCCCTTCTTATCCTTCTTCATGGGGACGCGGACCATCTTGGCGCTATAATAGGCTGCTGGCTGGAAGTAGCCCTGGTAGGCGGGGTCGAGGAGTATGATCTCGTCGCCGGGGTTGAGTATGGCGCCGAAGGTGCGGAATATAGCCTGGCTGCCGCCCGACTCGATGCAGAGCTGGGTGTCTGGGTTGATCTTCACGCCGTACTTGGCGTAGTATTTAGCGATTGCCTGTTTGAAGGCGGGGACGCCGGTGAACTCGTAGTGGGTGTGACCCTCCTTCATGGCTTGGTAAACGGCCTTGTTGATGAGGTTGGGCTGGTTGAAGTTTGGGTCGCCCGCGCCAAGGTTGATGAGCTTGGGATCTGGAGCCAGCGCTGCTCGGGTCGCGGAGCCTCCACCAATTGTGAGGAGTTCCTTCTTCGCGAATTTGCTTACATCCATATTAACCACTTATCCTTGAACCAGAGAGGGCTTCCCTATAAAACGTCTTCGCTGTAAGGAAGAGTATGGATGGTGGCTGGAAAAGTATGGATGGTATATATGGGTCAGCCGACGAGGGGGTTGAAGAATAGCTTGAAGGCCGCGTCGCTCTGCGCCCGGTACTGCGGAGCGAAGCCGTAGAGGATCACCCGGCCTTTTCCGATCTTCGCCTCCACCATCGCTGCCTTTCGGGCAAGTTTCTCCTCGCCTTGCAGCCAGCCACTCTCCATTATCTGGCTATCAGGGTAGCTGAGTATCACTCTGTAGTCAGCGTTTTGGTTGCTCGGCTTCACCTCGAAGGCGCCGTGGCTCCTGAAGATGATGAGCAGGTCCTTCTGCACACCCCATGCCAGTGGGTTCTCCGATGCGACGTTGACGTGGAGGGTCGATCCGGGGCAGACGAAATCTGTTGGCTTGACTTCGGCTAGGACGTTTTTCACTGGAACCTTAAGCTCCTCTATGGCGAAGTCACTCGACTCCCCGAGGCAAAGGATTGTGCCGCCAGCCTCCGCGAACTCCTTCAGCTTCTCGACGCCATCTTTCCCGATGCCGCTCTTGTACTCTGGCGGGTATCTCGGTAGGGTAGTTGCACCCTGCCACCTCTTCTCGTAGTACTCCTCGATGCCCTCGCCGGTTATCAGGCTCTTGTGATCGGCTGGTAAGAGTATTACATCGAACTTCGACGTGAGCTTTCCCCGTTTAATGTCTTTGTCGAGGACCGTCTTGTATGGGAACTTGTACTGCTCGAGGAGCCATCGAGTCCACCCCTCATCGGTGTTGCCACCGTAGAAGCGCTGGTAGATGCCTATCTTGAGGGGCTTCGTCGGCTTCTCTTCGAGGTTACCGGTGGGCGCTGCCTCGAAGACGAGGTGGTAGCGCCGGGACAGCTTTTCCAGCTCGTTGCGTGCGTCTTCGCCGACTACATGCCATGACCCGGATGCATACGTCTTTACACCGATTGCTATGGGTGAGGTCAACCTCCGAACCTCGACTCCCCGTCTAAGAAGCCTGTTTATCGCAGCGTAACTGTCGTTTTGGCAGACATCTAGGAGCCAACCGTTTGGGGCGTGCTTAGCGACGCCGCCCCTTGGGAACCTAAGGCTAGGTACGGCCTCGAAGGAGCCCTCGAAGGGCCTCTCGACCTCCTTCAGCCTGACGCCCATGAACTCGGATATGGTGTAGGTGGCAAGATCGTAGGGAGTGAGAGGCGTCCCGTCTGGTTTCCTGCTCCAGGGGCCGACGTGGTAGAAGGTCCTCTTGAGGAGGGAGACGATGAAGGGTCTACAGTGCTGGGAGGCGAAGACCACATACGTGCTACGGGGATATGTGACGCCGTCAGCGGTGAACTCCCTCTGGCTCCTCTGGACCTCGACCCCCATGTCCATTAGCGTCTTCAACAGCTTGTATGTGGTCAGTTCGTCGTGCTGCTCTGGCTTGACGACGAAGGCAAAGGGCGCCTCCTTCGCCCCCTTCTCGAGTGAGCGCGTCGCCTTCAGGTACATATTCCTTAGGAGAGTCTCCCTGAACCGTGAAGCCGCGAATAGAGTGGCGGCGGCGCTTATCTTCTGCTGCTCAACTATGTCGCGTAGTCTCCACCAGCCGCCGGGCCAGGGATGGGGGAAGCCCATCTGGGCTCTGTACTCGGGTCGCCCCCGGCTGCTCGGCTTGAGCTGGTGGTAGTGGACCCAGATCGGCGTCGCGAGCCCAGCGCTCGCCGACTCTGTAAGCATCCCGCAGATGTTGTGCCAGCAGGGGACGTAGTTGAAGGTGGGCATGAACTCGCCCGGGTAGGTGGCGGCAGACTCTACCCCCGTCTTCCCCCCGGCCTCGAGCATCACGTGCATCAGCCCCCCG
>MEZF01000047.1:108733-114831 GCA_001774245.1 Candidatus Bathyarchaeota archaeon RBG_13_52_12 | reverse complement strand
CTGGTCGTCGACTGGGTTGCTGAATGGTGGGACGTAGAACCTAGCCCCGTAGCTACCCATGTGATGGTAGTCAATGTAGGCCTGAGGGAACCACTCCCTGTACATGACCCCCGCAACCATCTGGCTCTCCACCATTGAGAGGTTGATGGCATCACGGTTGTTATCGTGGCCCGTGTACTTGTGGTAGAGCCAAGGGGGGCCCGTCCCTTCGTACTCGGTATCTAGGTACTTGTTGTACCAGTCAGTGACAATGATCTGGCCGTCGGGGTTGAAGCAGGGGAAGAGGAGTAGGACGACGTTGCGACGAATTTCTTCGAACTCGGGGCTTGTGGCGACCTCGTAGGCTAGTTCGGGGGCCATCTGAGTACCGCCAACCTCTGTGGCGTGGATGCTCATCGTCATCGCCACAACCGCCTTGCCATCGGCGATGGCCTCCTCGATCTCTCTCGATGGGACTCCGCGCGGGTGAGCGACCTTCCAGCTCATCTCCCTGATCTTGTCCAGCCTCTTCATGTTCTCGGCGCTCGTTATGATGGTGAGGAGGAAGGGATTACCCTCCGTCGACTTACCGAGCTCGGTCACTTTGACGCATGGCGACTTACCGAGAGCGTTGAAGTAGTCGACTATACGGTCCCAGCGGGTAAGCTTTCGATCCGCTCCCATCTGATGGCCAAAGAACTCCTCAGTAGAAGGGGTCTTTACAGACATAGTCTGAAAAACGCATTTTTCGTATTAAAAACGATCCGTATACTAGTCAATAATCGGCGTCGTTTACCTAAAAAATCGTGTTTTCAATGTTTTCTGAGGGACGCTTCTCTGAAAAGCGTTAAGCGTTAAGACGGGTAAAGACATTGATCCTTAATGCCACCACGCCCCATTAAGATAGAGGACCTGCGTAAGTTCAAGTTCGTCTCAGATCCCCAAGTTTCCCCCGATGGGAAGATGGTAGCCTTCGTACTCTCCGAGATCAGCTACGAGAGAGACGCCTATGAGCGCCACATCTGGTTAGCTGAGACCTCGACTGGAAAACATGAACAGTTCACATTCGGCACAGGGAGCGACACCAATCCGAGGTGGTCCCCAGATAGTGAGAGGTTGCTCTTCCTGTCGAATGGACGCCAACCAGGCAAGAAGATGCAGTTATTCGTCATCAACGCAACAGGCGGGGAGGCTAATCTTGTAGCCGAGACGGAGCTCGGCGTCGCTGCCCCAATGTGGGCACCTGACGCCCAGCGCATACTCTTCACCTCAAAGGTTTGGACGGAGAAACCCAAAACCGACGCCAAGGTCGTGAAGCGGATCAGATACAAGCTTAACGGTCAGGGCACATTCGAGGGGAGACGCAGCCACCTCTTTACGGTCAAACCGGGGTCGAGGCCGAAGCAGTTAACGAGGGGGGAATTCGACGTAGGCGCCGCAACATGGAACCCCGGCGGCAAAGAAATTGCATTCCTCTCCAACATGGAGCCCGACGCTGACACGAGTGAGGTTACCGACATATTCGTAGCCCCCGCGACTGGAGGCGAACTCAGGAAACTGACGAATGGAGGCTTCTCCATCTCGGGCTTATCCTATTCCCCCAAAGGTGAGAGGATCGCGTTCGTTGGGAATGATAAGCCCGAGGAGCTCTCCGTTGATGACGCCCTCTGGGTGATGCCAGCAGAAGGTGGGGAGCCAAAGAGAGCCGACCCCGGCTTCACTAGGAGTCTAGGCTACGGGCTCATATCAGACCTAAGGGTCGTCTCGCCAGATCCGGGACCCGTCTGGGGGGCGAACAGTGAACACATCTACTTCTTCACCTCCGACACGCCGCATAGTAGCATCTACAGGACACAATTAGAGGATGGCGTGACTGATGTCGTCGTTAGCGAGCGCAGCGTAGATGGGTTCAGCCTCGCAGCCGACGACTCGGTCCTAGCCTACGTAGCCATGGACGCGACCCACCCGAACGAGCTTTACATCAAAGACAAAAAGAGGGATAGGCGAACCACAAAGTTTAACGATAGGCTTCTCAAGCAGCTCGTCGTCACGGAGCCGATCAGCTTCAGTTACCGGAGCGGTATGGGTCGCGACGTAGAGGCATGGGTGATCAAGCCGTCGGGGCTCAGGGAGGGTGAGAGGTACCCCGCAGTTCTGGAGATACACGGGGGTCCTAGGGGACTCTTCGGGGAAGGAATATTCCACGAGTTACAAGTACTGGCTGCGGAGGGGATGGCCGTAATATACACCAACCCAAGGGGTAGCGCCGGCTACGAAGAGGCCTTCACCAGGGGCGTGATGCGCCACTATGGTGAGGGTGACTATGAGGACCTCATGGCCTGCGTGGATGAGGCTGTGAGACGCTTCGAATTCATAGACCCGAACCGTCTCGGCGTATGTGGAGGTAGTTACGGGGGATACATGACCAACTGGATTGTCACCCAGACGACGAGGTTCCGCGCCGCCGTCACCTTCCGCAGCATCTGCAACTGGGTAAGCAAGTTCGGCACATCGGATATCGGCTTCATGCAACCTGAGAGCATCAGTGGGGCGAAGACTCACTGGGGCGGAGACACGTTAACACAGATGATGCACAGCCCCCTCTACTACGTGGACAGGGTGAAGACGCCGACACTCATAGTCCACAGCGAGGAGGACCTCCGCGTCCCTATTGAGCAGGGAGAGCAGTGGTTCACGGCGCTTAAGCTGAACCGGGTGGAGACCGAGTTCGTTCGCTTCCCTGGGGAGAACCACGAGCTTAGCCGAAGCGGCAAACCGAAGCACCGTGAGGAGAGGCTCAGCCACCTAGTTAGGTGGATGAAGAAGCACCTGCAACCTAGTTCACAGGGCTGAGCTTCCACTGCGCGCACATAACATGCGCAAACGACCAGGACTCAACTATAATATCAAATTATGGTAAGGATATAAGCCCCCGACCCTAGGTAATAGACGCCCGCAGAGACGACGCACCATGCAGACGGACTCCGCGGAGGGTCACCTGTGAGGACGGGGTTACCCAGTCATGGGACAGGCGGGCAGGGCAGGGGCGTCGGACTCCTCGCGATTTGAGAGAGCTCAGCTGAGCGGAGCGTTGGCTCCATGCGTTGAGGCTGTGTGTTTGTCGCGAGGGACAGGGGCGCCCCGCCCACCACCGAGTGCCCATATTCTATAAGAGGAAAGCGATAAAGCGCGTGACTGCCAATAGAGTGATATTTAGATCAATTATAGCTGGGAGGAGCCATAAAGCCCCCTACCAAGTTGGTAATCTTCTCAGCCACATCTATTGTGGTGGCATCCTCAAGGTAAGGCCCTACGATCTGGATCCCAACCGGCAATCCTCCACCTGTAAACCCTACAGGGGCCACTGTGGCTGGAAGCCCGCAGAAGGTTGCGAAACTTATCCAGAAGCGAAGCTCCTGATACCTCCTCGGTCCTTCAAGAGTCTTAATAACTCTGCTCTTCAGAGGCATCCCTTGGTCGTGGGGGAAGGCTGGAACAAAGGCCACAGGGAGTAGGAAGGCGTCGATCCCTCGGAAATAGTCACGCCAAGCCTCCTGCGCTTGGGTTCGCCTCCACAGCGCGTCCTGGAACTCCTTCACAGTCGATGCATAAGCATGGGCTGCCGAATACTCGTCTGAGCCATCGTTGACTTCCTGTGACCTCAGAAGCTCGAATATCTTGTCTCCGCTGAGCGAGCCCGCACCAGATGCGTAGCGGATGTAGCGGTAATCCTCGAAGAGCCTCTTGGGATCTATTCCACCTGGCCAGTCCTCTGAAAGAGCCACGCCAGCTTCCGTGAGGCTCCTCAGCGTCTCCTCAAGGGGCTCCTTGACCTCTGAAGAGACGCTGCATAAAGGATCATCGATCATGTATCCGAGGCGATATTCAGTGATTCGCCTCCTCCGCGGCGAGGGTAACTTCCATTCGAAGGCCTTCTCAAGCCCACCGTCGGCCCCGCCTAAGACATTCATAGCCAATCGAAGATCACGAGCGCTCCTCGCTAATGGCCCAGCCACACTAAAAAGGGGCTCCCCTGGAGGAGTCTCGGGGAGCGGAGGAACGTGCCCGCGGGTTGAGACCGTACCTATACTCGGCTTGTGCCCGTATAAACCGCAGAAGTGGGAGGGAACTCTTATGGAACCACCTACGTCGCTCCCGACCTCGAGAAATGTGAGGCCTGCAGCAAGTGCCGAGGCGCCTCCCCCCGTGGAGCCTCCGGGTGTACGTGCGACGTCCCAGGGATTATTTGTTGTGCCGAAGAGTGGATTGTATGTCTGCCAATCAGCTGCCATCTCGGGAATGTTTGTGCGGCCGATGATTACAGCTCCAGCCTCTCTCAGTCGTTTAACGACTGTAGAATCCCGCTCCGGGATGTAATCAAGCAGTGACTTCGATCCCGCCGTTGTCCTTACTCCCTTCATCTCGAAGCAATCCTTCACCGTGACGGGGACGCCATGGAGGAGGCCGAGTTTCTCACCCGTCTTCACCACTCTATCAGCTTCCTTTGCGCCGAGGAGCGCCTCCTTACTGAGAAGGGTCACGATGGCGTTCAACTTAGGGTTGTAAGCTTCGATTCGGCGGAGGATCGCCTTCGTCAGATCGATGGAGGTTATTTCGCCTCGAGATATGGCTCTCGCTGCAACCGAGGCGGAGGTAAAGACGAGAGTTACTGGGTCGACTTTAAGCCTGGCTTTATCGAGGGACAATTCAAGCATAAATGGCCATCTCGCCTTATCTTATTAACCACGAGGGCAGAGCCTCCTGCCCTCAAACCTTAATAACAGAACCTCTTAGAGATTCCAAAGGCGAAGAAGATGGACACCGAGATCCGATTCAGGCTAGTGACCCAAAACCTGCAGGAGATAATAACTCCAGCAGAGGTTCGAACGCTGCTCGAGACAAATAACCATCCCCGCGGCTACGTCGGCTTCGAGCCCAGCGGCTTGATGCATGCTGGTACCGGTCTAATCGTGGGGAAGAAGATGAAAGACTATGTTGACGCGGGCTTCCACTTCATAATCTACCTCGCAGAGTGGCACGGGTGGATCAATAACAAACTCGGTGGGAACCTAGACAACATACGCGCTGGTGCCGAGTATTTTAAGGACTGCTTTACCGCCCTCGGACTCCCTGAGGGAAAGGTGGAGTACCTTTGGGCTTCGGACATTGTCAGTCACAAGGACTATTGGGAGAAAGTTGTCCGAGTTATGAAGGCCACAACCATGAAGCGGGCGCTCAGGGCGATGCCAATCATGGGCAGATCTGCCGATGCGGACGACGTGGAGTCGAGCTGGGTACTGTACCCCGCCCTACAAACCTCGGACATATATCATATGGACCTCGACGCCGCCTGCAGTGGCATGGACCAGAGGAAAGTTCACATGCTATCAAGGGAGATAGCGCCGAAGCTCGGCTTCAAGACACCTGTCTGCCTCCACAACCCGCTACTCCCCAGTCTTCAGGATACAACTATTCAGGGTAGCTTCGACGAGGACGAGGGGATAAACAAAACCATTACCACGAAGATGTCTAAGAGCGTCGCCAAAGGCGCCATCTGGGTGAATGACGAGCCTGCGGACATCAAAGAGAAGTACAGAGAGGCCTTCTGTCCGCCCAAGCAAGTTGAGGGAAATCCAGTGCTTGACCACGTCCAAATGGTGGTCTTTCCACACCTTGGGAGGCTCAATGTTGAGCGGCCCGCTAAGTTCGGTGGAGACGTATCCTTTGAGAGCTTCGAGGAACTCGCTAAGACCTACCTGGCGGGAAAGCTCCACCCAATGGACCTCAAAACCGCGACAGCGGAGTCCATGATTAAGCTCCTCGAGCCGGTCCGTGAATACTTTAAACGGAAACCAGAGAACCTCGAGAAGATGAAGAGGCTCCGGGTAACCCGATAAAAAGACTGGGCCTACTTAGCGTGGCTGGCCATCTTCTCTGCCAGCTCTATGGTCCTGCAGCTGTACCCGTACTCGTTATCGTACCATGCTACGACCTTGACCATGCTGCCATTCGAGAGTGTCGAGGCGCCGTCGACGACTGCACTGTAGGGACTGTGGACGTAGTCGATGGAGACGAGGGGCTCATCGTCGTACATTAGGATGCCCTTCATCTTGCCTGTC
>MEZF01000047.1:106704-108726 GCA_001774245.1 Candidatus Bathyarchaeota archaeon RBG_13_52_12 | reverse complement strand
CCTTGAATGCAGCGTTGATTTCTGCGACGCTCGGTTTCGTCTTTAGGACGGCAGAAACGTCGATAAGACTAACGTCGGGTGTCGGAACCCGGAAAGCGGTCCCGTCGATCTTCCCCTTAAGCTCAGGGAGGACCTCCCCGATGGCGCTGGTCATCCCAGTCGTCGTGGGGATGATACTCAACGCAGCGGCACGTGCCCTCCTGAGGTCCTTATCTGCGCGATCAAGAAGCATCTGGCTCCCTGTGTATGCGTGAATGGTGGAGACCATGGCGGACTCGAGGCCGAAGCTGTCGTTGAGAACCTTTACTACTGGGGCGACGCAGTTCGTCGTGCAACTGGCGTTGCTGACTAGATTATGCTTCACGGGATCGTAGACTGCGTCGTTGACGCCGAGGACGATGGTCGCGTCGAGCTTCTTTCCAGGTGCGCCGACGAGTACCTTACTAGCCCCCGCCTTCAGATGCTTACCCGCCCCATCCCTGTCCCTGTACTTATCGGAGGCGTCGATGACGAGCCAGACGCCGAGGTCCCTCCAAGGGAGCTTCTCCGCATCGGACTCGTTCAGGACCCTAATCTTCTTCCCCGCAGCGACTATTGTGTCGCCCTCGACCTCGACGGAAAAGGAGGCCCTCCCGTGGACACTGTCATACTTCAACAGGTGCCCTAGCAACTTTGCTTCGCCGCGATTAACCGCTACGAAATCCAGCTTGGAGCCCCTCTCTAGCGCCGCCCTCAATGCGAGGCGGCCCGTCCTACCAAATCCATTTATCGCGACCTTAACCATGAGGACGAACCTCAGATAAGACTCTATGAAACCCTCTTAAAACTACCGCGATTCCTTGACGCCTGATCGAGAAGGTTTTTATCTCTAGATGAGTGACTCCTAGCCGCGTCATGAAGGCGTGGTTCACACTCACCGCGGGTGGAATGGGCCAAGGATGGTCCAAGGCACTCGCAATCATTAGATGGAGGCCCATCAAAGAGACGAGTTCTCGGACCCGGGCGAAGCCCAAGAAGGAGATAGGAGGGGCTATACCGCGGCTTGTGTGAATCAGGACAAAAAAGAACAGAGTTGCAAACACAATGGGAGATAAAGACAGCTATACAGGTCTAAAGTACACGATACACGCACGCTTCACAATCGACGGCGTCGTTGAGCGCCACGATGTGATAGGCGCAATCTTCGGCCAAACGGAGGGACTCTTCCCCAAGGACTTCGAGCTACGCGAGCTACAACGCGTTGGTAAGATCGGCAGGATCGACATAGAACTAAAATCATCGAATGACCAGACGACCGGTATCCTTACGGTCCCATCGAGCCTCGACAGGCCCGAAACAGCCATCATAGCAGCAGCGATGGAGACCGTCGACAGGGTAGGCCCATGCGACGCTAAGATTAGCGTCGAGAGCATAAAGGACGTCCGCGTCGACAAGCTCAAACGCATCCAGGAACGCGCCAAGGAACTCATGCGCGACTGGCACGTTAAGGAGCACCACGACATCGAGGTAATGCTCGAGCAGGTGGGCCAGGAGAGCAAGAAGATCGAGCCCGTCCACTACGGGCGAGAAAGACTCACCGCTACACCCGACATCAGCCAACGCAACGATATAATCCTCGTCGAGGGGAGAGCAGACGTCATCAACCTCCTCAGGGCGGGCATATCCGGCTCGATAGCAGTCGAGGGCGTCAAGGTGCCAAAGACGATCCGCGAACTCTCTAGGAAGAAGGAGATAACCGCCTTCCTTGACGGAGATCGCGGTGGTGACCTCATCCTCAGGGAGCTGATGCAGGTCGCTAAGCCAAAGTATGTGGCACGCGCCCCTCGCGGCTCGGAGGTCGAGGAGCTCGACCCCGACCAGATAAAGGCTGCCCTAGAGGCGAAGGTCCCAGTGGAGGAGGCTTATGCGGCGCTTCAAAGCCAAGCGGAGGCACCAACTCAAGAGGAGCGTGTGCCAGAGCGTGAAAAGCCACTCCCCCCGAGACCGAGACCCCAACGCCAGAGGCCACTCCCCGTTGTCGTC
>MEZF01000047.1:102920-106676 GCA_001774245.1 Candidatus Bathyarchaeota archaeon RBG_13_52_12 | reverse complement strand
CAGGGTTAACCGGCGAACTCAAGGGCACTCTCGAGGCAGTCCTCATCGACAAGGATAACGCTCAGTCCGAGAGGTTCCCAGTCGCCGAGCTCGTCGAGAAGCTCAAGGCGAGCGAGGCGGTTAAGGCCGTCGTCTTCGATGGCATAGTGACGGGGCGCTTGATAGACGCCGCGGCGGCGAAGGGTGTGAAGGTCGTCGTCGGCGATAGAATCGCCGAGGGCGTCCGCATTCCGCAGGGGATGGAGATAAAGGCGTTCAAGGACCTATTCTAATCAATCTTTTTTAACCGAGTCGTTTTCTGACGGCGGGCCTATGCAGAGAGAGCCTGTGGAGCGCCTCGCCGAATCCCTCAGTGGGTTCCAGTGAGTACTTTAGATAGACTCCAGTCCGACCCACGGATCGCCTGCGTTCTAGGGTCCTGACGCGCTCCCTGACTATACGCAAGTCAACGCCAAGTAGCCGAGCCACCTCCCCCTCCCTGCCTGCGATGGGCGACTCGACGTGGCCTCGTTTAGTCGGCTCTATGAGCATGAGCCGCTTATCAACGCCGGGTACTCTGAGATCTGCTTCGAGTTGTTTGAGATATATAGAACCCGCGAAGCTGTAAAAGTCTCGTTCCGCTGGGAGAAGGCTAACGAGAGGGAAGCTATACCCTTGGCGCTCTTTGGTGTATATGTAACCCTTTGCTGCGTACCCTGGCGTGGCCTGCACAATCTCCCTCTCAGAGGCCTTTACGCCCTCCCGCTCAAGCGCCGCCTCGACTAGTTCCGGTACAGGCGGGTTTGGTATGAATATGTCGACGTCGCTTGTTGGCTTGACATCGCCGCGTGCCAAGCTCCCGTAGGCGATGCAGTCCACGTGGATTGAGACTAGCGGGCGCATCAAGGAAGCGGCCTCTCCTCTGAGTGCCCTTAGCAGATCCCACCGCTCCTCCTCATAGGTAACCTCGATGCGCTCTGACATTACGAGCACTACTTATAGGAGGTGGTCTCCTTATATTTGCAGCCTCGACGTGAAACAGGAGGTTTAAAAATTGGACACCCTAACCACTCTCGCCATAATTGTCGCAGCTTGGTTCGTCTTCTACGCGGTGATTAAGCTATTCAAGGTTGAGAGGGATGACCTTGAGGTGAGCCCAATCTACGCCCTCTACAAGTCAACTCGATTGAACAGTTTCATCGCCCGCCTTGCGGCGTGGCACCCAATGATGTGGAGGACTCTAGGTAACGCCGGTGTGGCAGCCTCAGTAGGGTTTGCAGCTTTCGCTACTTGGCTTCTTTTAAACAACCTCATCAAGTTCATTTTCACACCGAAGCAAGCATCTCCCGTCCAGCTTCTTATCCCTGGAGTGACGATCAGTGCATCAAGCCTCCCCTGGTTCATGCTCGCCGCTGGGATCGTTATATTGACCCACGAGCTTAGTCATGGTATACAATGCGTTCTAGAGGGGATCAAAGTCAAGTCCGCTGCCATCCTTGTGGCGGTCATCACTTTCGGAGGCGCCATAGAGCCTGATGAGGAGGAACTAACCAAGGCTCCCTCCATCAGCAAGCTGAGGGTCTTCGCCGCGGGAAGCATAGTCAACATGCTGACAGCGATCTTAACCATTTTAATAATGCACACCTTTTATGGAGTGATGCCTGAATTCCTTCGCCTCTTCTTCAACTGGCTTTATTTCGTCTCATTTAGCCTCGCGATAATGAACATGCTGCCGATAGGTCCCTTGGACGGTGGACAGATGTTTAGAACCCTCACGGAGACAAGGCCCATGGGAAAGCAGCTGCAGAAAGCGGCGACCTACGTCTTCATCGCCCTGATAGCCGGTAACATAATCTTAAGCATGAGCATGTTTGGACTCATCCCCCTCTAAGAATGGGGGGATAAGTGCGTGGGCGGTTGAGCCTCGTCCTTCACCTTTCCCACCCTACTGGGCTCAGGGACCCAGATGTGCACAATAATGAGTGAGATAGCAGAGAGGGCCGCGGCGCCGAGGAAGACCATGTTGAAGCCGAGAACGTCTATAACGTAGCCGCCGAAGATTGCGCCGACTGTCGAGCTCTCCTGACTAATAGTCGAATATAGCCCCATACCGAAACCCCTGACCCGCGGGGCGAGGAGATCGGCTGTGTAAACTCTGATGGAGTTCATGAGGATGACCAAGGCAATGGCATCGATCCCCCTGACCAAGTAGATGTCGAAGGTTCCCCTCATCTGGGTATAGCCGAATAGGGCTATAACTGTCAACACCATCCCCAGCAGGAAAGTAGGTTTTCTACCGAAGCGGTCAGCCATCAAACCAGCTACGGGGGCGAAGATGAGAGTGCAGATCGCCCTCAAGGCGAAAACGTAACTCATCGATGAGAGGTCGAGCTTGATCACGTCCTTCAGGTAGATGCTGAAGAATGGATCAATCATCGTATAGCCGGTCCTATATACGAGGACCGCGACGAGAAGGACGAGGAAGGCACCCCCGAGGGCTTTGACAGAGCCCCAGAAACCGCCGAAGCTGAACCCCTTGCCGCTCTTGTCCCTCTCAGCACGCTGCTCCTTAGGGAGCGTCTCCTTAACGAGGAACGCCATGCTCAGACAACTGATAACCACAAAACTCCCTGAGAAGAGGAAGTATAGGTTGAAGTCGCTACCGCGGATTAGGTATGGCGCTGTTAGCGGGCCAACAAGTTGACCTAGACCACCTGCCATAGAAAAGAGGGACATCATCCTCCCTCTCTCCCCTGTAGGGAATGTGTCGGCACACATCGCCGCAACCAGGACGGGCATAACGTAAAAGCCTACACCTTCGAAGAAGCGGAGTATGAGGAACGTGTTAAAGTCCTTGCTGAGGAATGCGAAGAGGAAAAAAACTATTGAGTAAATTGCGGTTCCTGCGACCAGAAACCACTTACGCCCATAGTTGTCGCTGAACTTTCCAGCTATGAGGCCGCTGAAGACTCCAGCAAGTGTCCCTATTGAGATGAGGACGCCGTTCTCGGTCTTCGTTATGCCATACTGCTCAAAGAAGAGGGGCAGCACCATGTATATAGTGGAGGCTGTTATCTGCATTGAGACGACGGATAGGACCAGGAAGTAGTAATTCCTTCTCTGCTGTGGGGGGACAGTTGTTTCCGCCATAGAATCTATACCGGCTGCTACGACTCAGACGGGGAGTCATTTGCTGATATTAACATTTCGTACATACACACTGCGCACACAAAGAATGAGGCAAATATTGATGCCGTGCCTTGACAGTTTTAAGGAATTAATCCTTTAGGCTAAGGCGGCAATTTTCTTGTGATTTAAACGAAAAAAGGGCTAGTGGCGACCCGCTTGGGCCTCACTCGTTCTCTTCCCGAGGTTATGCAGGAGCTTACTCGGCTCAGGCACTTTGATCAAGACTATAATCATGCAGAGCGCCGCGGTGATGGCGCCTACTCCGAAAACCGTGCCGAACCCATATAAGTCGTAGACCCAGCCACCGGCGATGCTGCCCATGGTGCTGCTCTCGTCTATAAGAGTATTATATAGCCCGTTCCCGAACGCCCTGTTCTCGGGTGTCAGCAGATCGGTGACCATGGCGCGGGTTATAGGCATAAGTATAGCGTTGCTCACGGACTCCAGCGCACGGATAATCAGGACTTGGTCAAAGCTACGGACGATTCTGTAGCCGAGCATGGTAGCGATGAGGATGCCAATCCCCCCGAGGAAGGGGAGCTTACGTCCCCACTTGTCGGCCATCCACCCCGCCAACGGCGCCACAGT